>CAZOIC010000018.1:0-18082 GCA_964579945.1 uncultured Syntrophomonas sp.
TAATCCCGCTTACCGCCGGACTCGTTTTCCCAGCATAAGTAAAGGCTACCTGACTTAGTTCCAAAAATGGCATCTGCTCTGCTCCCCTCCCCTATTTTCAAACGCCGCTATATTCAACATCTATTAACCCGTGGGCAGCCAAAAAACTACGTTCGGTCAGGAGTTTTGGCGTAGGTTCGAAACAAATTATTTTACCATCGTCCAGCACCATTAAACGGTCGGAAAAAGCCACCGCTTCCAAATCATGTTCGACGGCAATAATAGTTTTCCCGCTATTACGAAGTCTGGTTAGAGCACCGGCTACTTTCTGCTTGCCAGCAATATCAAGTTGGGACATGACTTCATCCAGGATCAACACAGGGGGGTCAAGAGCCAACACTGAAGCCAGTGCTACTAGATGTTTCTCCCCGCCGGAAAGATGATAAGGATTGGCATATCGCAGGTCAGAAATCCCCAGGACTTCAAGTACGTTATTTACCCTCTCCAGAATGCGCTCCGGTGGCAGGCACATATTCTCCGGTGCAAAAGCAATTTCATCTTCCACTGTAGGTGAAAAAAGCTGGGTATCAGGATCCTGAAAGACCATACCTGCTTCAAGGGCCAGGCTGGCACCACTCATTTCCTCTATGTTTATCCCATTTACCAGTATAGTCCCGGCCATGACCCCATCACGATTATGACGAATAATTCCGCTTATACAATGACATAAGGTACTCTTACCGCAGCCGCTTAAACCTGCTACCACCACTATTTCTCCTGGCTGTACTGAGAAATCGATACCTTTTAATACCTGGGGGCTACCGGAATGGTATTGGTAAGTGAGGCCTTGTACTGCGACAGCCTCCATTATATATTTTCACCTCTATCAAAAGGCCGGAAAAGGTTTCCCGGCCTGCTTATACGTTATTAATGCTCTGGTTTGGTTGGGGGAAAGTGCGTATCTGCTGCAAGATTTTAAAAGCAATAATTCCGCCCAGTCCGCCGGATAGAGCAGCAAGGCTTAAACTTAAGACCAGGGGAATTAAAGGAAGCCTGAAGTACACAAAATTGACCATAATAGTGCCGGCAATATTACACAACATCCCGGCCAGAAAAGCACAATACAAACAGCAAACCCGATGTCCAATCAGAAGCAGTCCTACATCAGCCAGAATACCTGGCATAGTATAAGTCAGCAGACTCATCACTCCGTGGGAACCAACTATGCCGGTAGCAATTACTACAATGGCCTGCACCAGACCTATAAGAGTCATAGTACCCCGTTTACCAGTAATACCAAACCCCAGGACCAGCCACATCATATAGAAGCCGCCTGCCAGGGCTCCGGAAGGAATGAATAACGGTCCGGTAATAATATGGGCCAGGGGCACAATTATTGGTTTGGTGGCAATCCCCAGAGCCGCCATCATGGCAATGATAATCAAATCATAAATTGAAAATCTATCAAGCTGTTTTTGCACCAGGCTCACAATTATTCACCCTTCTTGTTAATATCCTCGCCAGGTAATAAAATGTTGTATTAGAATCAACTTGTGAAAAGGTATTTCATAATGACTAAACCTGACAAATTGCTGATTGGGCTGTTACTTGCTCTGGCCATACTTTCTTATCTCATCTATTTTCTGCTTTATCAGGGAGATTCCTCCCTGACTGCGAAAATCGTAACAGACGGAAGTATATTTACCGAAATAGATTTAAATCATCCTGGAGCCAACCACTTAATTAATATCCCCGGTCCGCTTGGAAACAGTGTCGCAGAGGTAAAACCGGGGGCTATCCGGATGAAGTCTTCGCCCTGTCCCGATCATTATTGTATGGAAACTGGTTGGATTAACCGGCCTGGTGCGGTAATAGTGTGCGTACCTAACCAGATTGTCATCGAAATCGTCCCTAGTAAAAATTCTGTCGATACTATCGCACGTTAAGGGAGAGGAAAAATCTTGGTTTCAACCAGAAAACTAACTACTATTGCGGTCCTGGTAGCTCTGGCTATAGTTTTGCACCTGTTTGAGGCCCTTATTCCCATCCCTTTTCCCATTCCCGGGGTTAAGCTGGGATTAGCTAATATTGTTACCCTCCTGGCTTTAGTGCTTTTTGATTTTAAAACGGCATTAACCATTGCTTTTATGCGCACCGTCTTAGGCTCCTTGCTCAGCGGCACCCTGTTTAATATCGCCTTTTTTCTAAGCTTTTCCGGTGCCATTACCGCCACCTGCGTGATGGCTATATTATTATATTTAGGTAAATCGCTAAATTTCCACTTCAGATTCAGTTTACTGGGACTTAGTGTGGCCGGAGCCGCCGCCCATAACCTGGGACAGTTGGCCATGGCAGCTCTGCTCATTAAACATAGCGGTATCTTTTATTACCTGCCGGTCATGCTGCTTTCTTCCATCCCTACAGGAATCCTTACCGGACTGCTATTAAGAGAATTACTCAAACATTTAAAAGCTTCAGGTCAACTGGATGAAATTTCTTTTTAACTTAATTCAATCTCCCTACCCTTTTTCTTTCCATAACCCTTAATTGTTAAGGCCTCGGTGGGACAGACTAAACATTCGTTGCAACGCATACACTCCCGGTTATTAGGCTCTTCATAAACCTTAATCGCAAATTTACAGTGATCCTGACAAATACCACATTTGGTGCATTTATCCTGGTCCACCTCCAGGCGGTATAAACTTATAGGATTAAACAACGAATAAATAGCACCCAGGGGACAGATAAAGCGGCAAAAGGGTTTAAATATAACCAGGGCCAATAAAAGAAGCGCTATTAGAAAAAGTAATTTCCATTTAAATAAAAACCCCATAGTCTCGATAATTGATGGCCTGACCATCATCATGGGAAGGCTTGCTTCTAAAACCTCGACCGGGCAAAGGTACTTGCAAAAAGCAGTACTGCTCATACCATAAGCACCGAGTGCAGGAAGCAATAAAACAAAAACGATCAGGACTACATACTTTAGATTTTCTAAACGTTTAAACCCTTCCGGCAAGGCCAATTTTGGTAAAGGTATCTTATAAATTAATTCCTGAATAAGTCCAAAAGGGCAGAACCACCCGCAGGCAAATCGCCCCAGGATTACCCCTGCCAATGCCAGAAACCCGAATATAAAAAGCTTAAATTGAGAGCTTACCATATCGGCTATGCCCGTCTGCAGCATAGCCAGGGGACAGGAACCCCATGAGCCCGGGCACGAACTGCAATTAAGCCCGGGAACACAAATATTTTTAAGTTTTCCCTTATAAATACTACCCTGCGTAAAGCCGATAAAATAACTGTTAATACCAATTACCGTGATAACCTGAATTACCCTTCTGCTTATCTTACTCAATTCTTATGCCCTCCGTATTTAGCCGCGTTTAATAGCTGGAAGGGCTATTCCAGTTGTATCTCAACCAGATAATTAGTAAACCTCTGCCCGTACAGATCGTTTACTATTACAATTCTCATAGTTTCTTTGTCCCCCTTTTTACTTTTCAGGGGCATACCATTATCCTCATAAATCAGCAGGACATTATTTTTTTGCAGTACTTCTTCCATGTCAACTCCGGAAGTGTATTTATCCACTCCTACGGTAATTACCCGCTTATAATCTTTAACAATATCTGAGTCTACATAATTGAATACTTCCAGTAAGGGGGTACCGGTAAATTTATGTTTGCTTAAGCCATCGGTCGAGTTTATCACCATTTTTTTATTTACCGCCGGTAACTTTCTTATTTCCTCCAGGGTAATCTCACCAACAATATCTTTTCCGGCTGTTATTCTAAGTTGCCCTTCGTTAAGCTTTTCGCCTTTGGCATTTAGATAGCCAAATAGGGCAACCAGAATTACCAGCAAAACTGCCATCACTGTTACCACGGTCTTGAGTTTATTTTTTTGCTCTGCCACTGGTACTCCTCTCCTCTTCCTACACCTTGAAAACCTTATTCACTTTCAGTTATAAACTCTTCAACTTTCAGTGACACCGATTCTGCTTCTTCTCCCATAATTACTTCCCGATAAAGACCCATAGCCGAATTGACACCGTTTAAAACGGCCTGGGTAGAAACAGTTGCACTGGTAATCTGGATAATTTCATTATCCTCTTTAGCTTCTAAGATAGCTCGCTCCAGATATTTATTTACGCTTTTGCCCTTAAACCGGTCCGTAAACCAGGTTTCTGCCAGCCACTCCCCCCATCCCGGGGTTTCGTCCTGCTGCATGACTTTAATGCCCATAATTTCATTCTTATCAGCGTCTATTACTACCATAGTAGTTATTGGTGCCCGGTAACCAACCGGGCTAACCACAAAAGCATAACTCTCTTCTTTATCGGTAGTTACTTTAAACATCTTATCAACTGCAGGGAATTTCTGGGCTGCCTCCGTTTTTATCTCCACTGTTTGAATCTGCTTATTAGTTACAGGGTCAGAAAGTATCTTATTAAGCACCGCCAGTTGTGGTTTGGTCATTGCATCTTCCTGAGAACATCCTGCCACTGCTAAAAGCCCCAGAATAACGGTAATCACAATTATATATGGCATACACTTTTTAGGCATGATTCTACTCCTTATTCTTAAGTTAGAGTTTTGCATAATTCAATATTCCTTATATGTCACTCTGAGCGATAGCGAAGAGTCTTAGATCCTTCGGCTTTGCCTCAGGATGACAACCGTAAATTACCAGGCAATTTATGAGAAACACTAATTACGCAAAATCCTTAAGTGAGTCTATTGCACGGATCGAATGCGTAATAAATTATCAACCTGTTGCAATCCGGTACCCTTCTGCCAGACTACCGAGCAGGTTTTGTCATTATTAATTATCAGCAGTCCCTGGGATAAATCTTTACCGTTTACCCTGACACTTTCCCCATTGGTTCCCATTACTTCAAACTGCTTTTCTTCTATATCCCGTACCTGTACTTCTTCTAGCATTTCCTCCAGAGCTATGCCCTTTGTACCATTAATCTCTTCTTCTCCAAGAAGTTCTGCCATTTCTTTTGGAAATACTGCAGCATCGGCATTGGTAGAAAACCAGGCAATGTTTTTCACGTTCATTCCTAGTTTAATATTGGGACATATATTCATGGGTGCTCCCTCGCCTGCCACCTTGATATAATAGTGCTTACCTACCATGCTCAGGGCCTCATTTTTAGTGAAACCATCAGATGACTTCATGGTAAAAAAGGCCCGGCTATCAACATTATCGAACCGGGAAAAGATTTGGGCCAGTTCAATAGCGTCATCTTTGCTGCCGTAATATTCATAAGCATATGGTTCTATGCCCTCAGCCAGGTTATTGAAAATCCACACGGAAGCAATCTCTTTTTGGGGTATTTCCTTATATAAGACAATCTTATCTACCATCCGCACCCAGTACGGTCCAAATTCATCTGGAATGCACAACCGGGCCGGGCGCAAATTTTCCGGTAATTCCAATTGTTTATCAATGGCTAAAGCTAAAATCATCTCTCTATTATCCATAATTTCCGGCGTCACTAAACAGTAATAGCCATCTTTGGCAATAAAGCCAATGCCTTTAAACTCCTTAATATCAATCCCTGCATAATTCATAACATCTTCAAAGTTAGGACCCGCAGCCTTAAACTTCTCCGTCTGTCCAGTAGCTCGTTGGAAACTACACTGTAATTCTTTCTGAGGAAGTTGACGCATGTCAGCTACAGTAATTTCTTTGGGTTCTTCTATTTCTCCCTCAATCACAATTTTCTGGTTTTCATATTCGGGGTTACCGGTGCTCTTGCTGCTTATAACCTGTTTTTCCGCACAGCCAGCCAAAACAAGACAGAATAGTAAACCTATAATAAGAACATATGTAAATTTTCTGTATAACATTTTATACCTCCCCTGGTTATTCGTCCTGGACAATATGTTTAAATGAAACCGGATTACTAAATGGTTACGATATCACTTCCTCTATCACTCCGGGGTAAGGATTACTCCACTTCATAGGTAAACGTTGCTACCGGACTTTTGTTTTTGCCAAATCCGACCACAACAGTGTTGATAGTTACAGATTCATTAACCTCAATTGGTTTGGTCAGATCCGGCTGAAAGTAGGTAGTGCTGGGATTATATACCGAGCTGTTCTCATCCGGTATACTTCCATCCAGGGTATAATAAATCTTAATCGCATCCTGCTGGGGGTGTTCCAAAACAACCTTGGTACCCTCTTTTACCTTTCCCGGTGCCGGTTGTGCCTGAACCACACTCCAATGTTCGCCAGACGTAGTCAGGACTTCCAGGGTTACCACGTCTTTGACCAAAACGGGAGCAACTGCATCGTTTAATCCTTTCTGTCCTAACAACAGGCATAAATCACTACCAGTTGCCTTACTTAAATCATTGCTGCCTTCCCGATGCTCCCAGGCCAGAATGGCTGGAACCTCTTTTGCCCCTGCTTTACTATCCTGCAGCAGGTTAGGAAAGTAAAAACGCTTTTCTTCCAGTTGTTCTCTGGTAAAAGTAGCATTATAACCATCTCCGGCCCAAACGATGATAGTCTGAGCATCATTCTTGATTCCGGCCTTTTCCAGCAGATATGTAATTTTGACCCCCTTACCGACCATAAATTTTTTCGTTGGCCAGTTGTTTACTACCGAGTAGCATTCACCGACCGTAGCTTCCTTCATATCCTGCAGCTCAGCCAGGCTGATTTTGGTTTGTTTCTCTACCCCATTGCCCGTAATAGTGAGGAAACCGGGGATACTTTGAGGTTGTCCGCTTTCTTGCTTTGGCTGGTTACAACCGATCAACAGGCTCAAGCCCAATATCAAAAAAACAATAACAAGTACTTCTCTTATCTGTCTATTAGTTAAAAACATTGCTATCCCCTCAATGTATTAGTGTCTATTCCCGTACTAATCCTTATCTGACTTGATAATGATATTCGGCGACGTCACTATCGTACTTGCCAAATCCCTTAACCAAAACCTTGATAGTGGTGTTCTCGTCAATAACTACAGGTTTGTTCAATTCCGGTTGATAGGTACTGGGATTATATAACGTACTTTCTTCAGTTGGAATGGAGCCGTCCAGGGTATAATACATTTTTACCTTACCTATTTCTTTATGCTGCAATTTGGCCTTATCGCCCCGGGCAATATTTCCTGCCGGGGGAAAGACGGTAGCTACTTCCCATTTTCCCGCATCATCTGTGGTTACTATAATCTCCTTTATGCCCTTTACAAAAGTATGATAGGTCTGCTCATTTACATTGGCCTGAGGCATAATCAGGCATAAACTATCGGCTCGGGCCTGGTTTAATTGGTTACTGTTTTCCATATACTCGTAAGCAATTATCGGCTCCACCAATTCAGCCCCAGACGAGTCGCCGTCCATCACATGGGGGAAATAATACCTTTCGGTTTCCAATAACTGCTCCCGGGTAAACGACCATTCATACCCATCTTCGCCCCTGACGGTAATGCATCTGGCTTCATCGCTAATGCCTGCAGCTTGCAATACTACTGCTAATTTTACCCCCCGGGCCACCAACTCTTTTTTTGTAGGCCAGTTGTTAATAATGGAATATACGTGTTCAAACTGAGCATCAGGCAATGCCAGCATTTCCTTCAGGGTCATCTGGCTTTCCTTCATAACCCCATTACCGATGATGACAACTTGCTCTTTCCGCTCCAGGCTGCTGTCCTGGCCTGATGGGGTAACCTCCCCGCCGTTACAGCCAACAGTAAAAAGGATGCACCCTATTAGGATAATTGCCAGGAGAAAATAACCCTGGTGGTGTGCATTTCTTATTTTCATTCAGCTTCTCCCTCCTATTGCATCATGCTGATTAACTGCAGGGTGGTTACCGTTTACGTACGGTACATAACTATCTATTTAAGGCATTTACAATTACCGTAACCGCCTCAGCTCTGGTGGCAGTAGCCCTGGGTCTGAAAGTATTATCCGGATAGCCTGATATTATTCCATTTCCGTTAGCTTTAACCACCGCTTCCTTAGCCCAATCAGCAATCTGGATTCCATCTGCAAAGGTATTCCCATCTGCAGCATTGGTAAGTTTGGCTGCCTGGGCAATCATTACCGCCATCTGCTCACGGGTAATAAGGTTATTGGGGCCAAAGGTGTTGGCATCATATCCACTAACTATACCACTGGCAGTTGCCCGGGCAATATAGTCTTTAGCCCAGTGATTAGCAGTATCCGCGAATATCTTGCCACCTTCATTTTCCAGCTTAAACGCCTTAACCAGCATAGTAGCAAACTCGGCTCTGGTAATGGTGCTATTAGGTTTGAAACTACCATCCGGGTAACCCCCAGCCGTACCTGAGGTCACCATTTGCTTAATATTCTTTTCTGCCCAGTGATTCTTAACATCGGTTAAGTTCTCTTGGCTCGGTTCAACCGGTGTTTGCTTGCTGTCGGGTATAACCGTTTCCTTTTCAGCAGGTTTATCTCCAGGAACCGTATAAGTAAAGGTAACCACATCACTATCCAACTTACCGGGGCCAATGGTTATGGCTTTAATGGTTGTTTTCTGGTTTATAGGTCCTACTGGATGATTATAGACGCCCAGGACATCTGCCCGTGCGGACCACCACCGTTTGGCAATCCAGTTATACATAGAACTATCTACCGTGGGGGCACTGCCGTCTGTAGTATAATAAACTTTATCATCGTCCATATGTAGATTGCTTAGTGCTACCATGGTTCCCACTGGTACCTCGCCACTATCTGGATTAGCCTGTGGACTATCCCACTTTTGCGGTTCTGCTGTTAGTACTTCAATTTTAGTCAAATATTTTACAAACGCGTTACCGTTTTGCTCAGTAACCGACCGCTGCCCCATCATCAGCAGCAATGTATTTAAATCATTCAAGTACTTGGAGTTATTACTACCTTCGACACTTTCCAGGGCGATTATTGGCTCTATCAGTTGCTTACCTGCAGAAGAGCCGGGAATAGTTCCATCACCATCACCGCCACTACTATTTTCGTTAAAATGGGGGAAATAATAGCGCTTATCCTTTAACAACTCCTTAACTGTTAGGGTGACTGCGTAGCCATCGTTGGAAGTAAATTTGATTAGTTTGCTATCTTCTTTCATCCCCGCTAAATCAAGCAGATGAGTTAATTTAACCCCTTTGCCTACATACCACTTCTTCGTGGGCCAGGTGTTAATTGCGCTGTATACCTGCTGATGTTGATCCATGGCCTGAAGTTCGGCTAAAGTGAATGTGATCGGTTTCGTTACTCCATCTCCAGCAATTTCAAGTGAATTCGATGGTTCAGCAATAGCTACCCCTGGTATCATCAGATTAAATGAGCCAGTCAGCAACAATAAACTCAGGGCAGTTACTATTAATCTACAACACCATTTCTTTTTAAGAATCTGCATAATCCTCTCCCTTTCATCTATTAATATGAAAAATGTTATCTTTAGTCCTATGTTCACTTACAGCCATTTTATAATTGCTCATCGGTAAGCATAAACAATTTTCCGGTAGTAGGATCCTTATAGACCGTGCCCATCTTTTCATAAAGTCGGCCCTCTCCTGCCGTTTCTATTAGATCGTTTCTAATTTGTGTATCCTGTGATATCTCCTCTCCCGTGGTTATGTTAACCCGGCCATTCACCTGGGTTAAATCAACATCGTAGCGAATGACCAATGCCAGCATCAAACCACAGGCAAATACCAGCATGGCATCCACTATATTAATGGCGCCTTCTAGAGGATTTACTTCTTCAGTCTCTCGAAGCCTGCTTTTACTCCTTAATCCCCTTTTCACGGGCAAACACCTCCAATAAACCTTCCATCAGAGCTTCCAGTGAACTTAAGTAATCCTCGTACCACCGCTTACGTAAACGGGAAATGGCAAAAGCAATAGCTGCAGCCGCCAGCCCGGTGACCGTAGCGTCAAAAGCCGTAAGCAGAGAATCCGCCAGGGTTTTAGTATCACCTTGCCCCAGAGCAATAAGGCCTGGTCCCAATGGAATCAGTGTAGCCATTAATCCCAGCATTGGACCCAGGCGTGCCACCAGGTCAGTCCGGTTAGTTATTCTAGCGTAATGCAATTCTTCGCTGGCCAGCAATTGACGGGCCAAAGCTTCATGAGAGACAGCAGGCAAATGGCTATGCTTGATTATTTCATTAAGGGCCAGTTTTTGCCGCGTAAACATATGGCTATTAGAAATCTCATCCATTATCTCGTTTGAGTTCTTCCCCTGGAAAGCATCCAGCAAAGCTGGTACGTTAACCTTTACTTTACGCCGTTCTGTAACCACTTCTACCAGGAGACTACCCAATTCAATTGCCATGAAAGCCACAAATAGTAACAATATAGCGATAGTAGGTATCAGCATACCCGCTGAAATAGCATGCATAGTCTCTTTAAGTGGCATTAACGCAGAGCCTGTCACCTTTGTACCTCCTTCGTATACTTCATATATCCTTTACCTACACCTGAAAGAAATAAAATTAAGAATATAATTGCTGTATAAATATCCAAGCTATTTTGTTTTATCGGTATTGGTACAGTCTCTATCGACACCTCCAATATGGGCCCGGCCAAACTATCCAGTTGAGAGTGAGCGTTAGTATTGGTTGCATCGATAGTTGCACCCTCCTTTGGTGCAAGATAGCGCTGATTAGCTTCTTGCACTTGTGGCTTAGCCAAAGGTCTGGATCCCAACCCTTGATTGGCGATCAAATCAGCATTCGTTTCTGCCGGATATTCCGTAAGAGATTCTGGTACTTCTGCTTCCACCGAAATCTCCTGCACCTTATCCTCTTTTAGATTAAGAGCTGCAGGTTTAGAAGTCTGACCACCGGAACTTTCATTATTAACCTTTACCGTACAGGATGCAGTAAAATTACCAACTACCGTCTTTACAGTGATGATAGCTGTACCTGGACCAATAACCGTTACTAAACCATGGTTATCCACTGTAGCCACCCGAGTATTACTGGAACTCCAGGTCACTCTTTTATCTGTAACATTGTCGGAACCTATGATGGCCTCTAATAGATAGGTGCCACCAACTTGGAGATTAACCTGATCCTGGTCCAGGGTAACTCCGGCAGGAGGGCCAGCAGGAAAACCCTGTGCAGACGTACTACCACCAATTTTATAAGAGAAGGTTACAACCTCGCTATCTTCTTTACCCGGACCAATAGTTATGGCCTTAATTATGGTATCCTTTGTTATTTCTATCGGTTTATTAATATTTTGCAAATTGTCCGGTCGTTGATTCCACCACCGTTTGGCGCTCCAGTTGAATACCGGACTATTTATGGTCGGGGTACTGCCGTCAGTCGTGTAATAAATCTTATCTGCATCATTGCTTTTATTGCTTAATTCTATCAAGGTCCCCGCTGATATTTCGCCACTACTTGTAGTGGCTTTGGGATTATCCCATTTATCCGGAGCAGTGGTCAGTACCTCAATTTTATCAATATATTTTAAAAATATATTATTGGTCTGCTCCGTTATCGCCCGCTGGCCACACATTAACAATAATGAGTCCATGTCGTTCATATCGTCAGGATTAGTGCTGCCTTCGCTACTTACCAGAGCCAGGATAGGTTCAACCTCTACCGCCCCGACTGGAGAGCCGGGAATACTTCCGTCACTAGCATGGTTATCCTTTAAATGCGGGTAATAGTAGCGCTTATCCTTTAATAATTCTTTGACCGTTAGGGTCACTATGTAGCCGTCGTTGGAAATAAAATTTATTAGTTGAGCATCCTCCTTTATCCCTGCAATTTTTAATAAGTCTCTTAAATTAACTCCTTCCCCCACATACCATTTCTTGGTAGGCCAGGTGTTAATGGTACTATATACATGCTGGTATTGTTTCATAGCTTGCAATTGGGATAAAGTAAACGATTGGGGGTTCGTTATCCCATCTCCATATATTTCAAGCGATTGCGATGGTTCAGCGAAGACCGAAATAGGTATGATCAAGGTTAATAAGCCGATCAGGAACAAACCCAGGACGGTCCTCCAGAGTTTACAGAACCTTATCGTATTAACAGTAATACCTCCCTTGATTTGCAGCTGCTATCATCTTAGCTTGCTGTCTTTTCCACAACTATTACTTTTTTCAATGCGTTTACGATGACTGTTACTGCCTCGGCTCTGGTTGCATTTCCCTGAGGCTTAATGCTGTTATCGGGGTAACCCCTCATGATTCCGTGTAGACTGGAAGCAGCAATTGCACTACGAGCCCAGTTAGAAATGCTGTCACTATCGATAAACTGAATTTCTTCTGATACCGCAGGTAATCTGGTTGCCTTAGAAATCATCACCACCATCTGCTCACGGGTAATCATATCGTCCGGTCCAAAGGTATCACTGTCATAACCAGTTACTATCCCGCTTGCTGCTGCGCAGGCAATATAATCTTTAGCCCAATGTGAAGCACTGTCAGCAAAGATCTTGCTATCCTTGTTCTCTAGCTTGAAGGCCTTAACCAATATAGTTACAAATTCAGCTCTGGTAATGGCATTATTCGGCTTGAATGTACCATCAGGGTAACCTCCAACTGCACCAGATATCACCAGCTGTTCAATGCTATTCTGAGCCCAATTCCCGGCAATGTCGGCTAGTTTTACCAATTGTACTGGTTCCACCGGTTTTTCCAGTTCCTCTAGCTTAGTTTTATCAACTACCATAACGGCAAATTTAGTGAAGTGATCTATCTGCACAATGATGGTATTGCCGGATATGGTCCCCCCAATGTTTACCCATTCTCCCCTGGCTTGATCGTAGTAGTAAACGCTTGGAGTCTCCCCCTCGCCAACTAACTTGGGATCAAAGCTTAAGGTCACAGTAATACTCCGGGCAAAACTATAGTTGCTTTTGCCATTCACACTAAACTCGTATACATTGTCCAACAGTCTAAAGCCTGTTGGTACAGCAGGCGGGGTCGCTACTTTATCTATTTTTACCTCGGCCGCTTCTTTAAGAGCATCAACTGGTATTAGAATGGTAACCTCGGTACCCAGACTTATGATGCTTTCTTTACCGGGTATAACTTTTTCAGTTATGTTGGCTACAGGTTGCTTAACCTTATAGGTGAAGGTAACCACTTGACTATCGTTTTTACCAGGACCAATAGTAATTGCTTTTATAGTTGTATCCTTTTTAATCTCTATAGGATGATTAATAGTATCTAAAACATCTGCCCGGGAGGACCACCACCGATTGGCAATCCAATTATACATTGGACTATTTATGGTTGGTGTACTGCCATCGGTAGTATAATGAATCTTATCGTCATCCATATTGGCATTACTTAGTTTTACCATCGTCCCCGCTGGCACCTCACCACTAACCGGGTCTGCTTTCGGAGTATCCCATTGTGACGGGCTAGTAGCCACTACCTCGATTTTACTTAAGTTTTTTATAAATAATTGACCATTTTGTTCTGTAACTGCCCGTTGTCCTAACATAAACAGGGGTGAATTTAAATCGTTCATATAGGCAGAATTGTCAGTCCCATCAGCACTTACCAACCCAATTAGAGGCTCTACTACTTTCGCGCCCGCTGAAGAACCAGGAATATGTCCTTCTCCGTTGCTCATAAAGTTAGGAAAACAATAACGGGTATCATTTAACAACTCTTTGCCCGTAAGTGTTGTGGTAAAACCATCGGCTGCCGTAAGCTTAATCAGCCCATTATTTGATGTCATCCCTGCTAAATTCAGCAGGTCTTTCAGTTTAACCCCTTCACCCACATACCACTTTTTGGTGGGCCAGGTATTAATGGCACTGTATACCTGTTGGTGCTGATTCATTCCCTGGAGACCCTCCAGGGTCAGTTTAACCTCCTTCGCAACTCCGCTCCCTGTGATTGTTAATACAACATCTCCGGTCGGTGGGGTTATAATACCGCCTCCTGTTTTGACCTGAAATGTACTGGTAACAGTACCGGGTAGGCCTGCTCCTTCAATAGTAATAGTATATATGCCTACCTGAACACTGGAATTAAGAGTAAAGCTGGTCGCGAATTTCTCATCAGCTACTAATACATCTATAGGACCATAAATAAGCTGCTTGTTCGGGTCAAACACCTTCACCTGTAAGCTAGTTAAAGGGTATTGTGCTGTCCCCTTTATGGTTATTTGTTCTCCCGGAGCAAACTTATGGCTACTAGTAGGAGTAGTAAGGATTACCGGTGCTATCATTTCATGCGTTACGCCGGCATCGGCGTACCCGACAGCTTTGATTACTATGACATACTCTCCAGGTGTACTGAATACATTGCCATTTATGGTTATTTTACCGGGGTTATCTTTAGAATATTGTCCAGCATCTAACGTCGAACCGTTAATAACCACCTCGCGAATAACTTCTCTCCAAGCTGGATCGTCTGTAAATACCAGTATTAAGTCCTGCCCCACAATATTGTTAGTAGTGTCGGTTACTAAATCAGGTGCCGGTTTCACGGGAATCTTATAATCGAATGTAACAATATCACTATCTTCTTTGCCCGGACCGATAGTAATAGCTTTGATGATTATATCACTGGTGATTTTAATCGGTTTGTTTATTTGCGCCAATTCATCAGACCGGGAACGCCACCAGCGCTTTTTCACCCAATTATATATAGGACTCTTAATAGTAGGATTGGTACCGTCCGTGGTGTAATGGATACTATCTTCGTTCATATTAGAGGTGCTTAAGGCTACCTTAGTACCTTCCGATACAATCCCGCTTTCCCTATCTGCCGCCGGGTTTTCCCACTTATCTGGCATGTCTGTTGACACCGTAATTGTTCTAACATTTTTAACAAAAACCTCATTAGTCTGTTCGGTAATCCATTCCTGCCCCATTACCAGTAACGGTGCCTCGTGACTGCTCATATGGCTGGGATTATCACTACCTTCTACACTCTTCAGGGCTAGCATCATGTCAACTTCTTTAGCGCCTGCTGTTGACCCTGGTATATAGCCAAAATATTCATGATTTTCTTTCAAACCCGGGTAATAATAGCGCACAGCATCTAACTGTTCCCGCGTAAGTTTTTTGGTAAAACCATCTTTGGCTTTAAATGTAATTAACCTGGCCTCATCTTTTATTCCGGCCGTTTGCAAAAGGGTATTTAACCGTACACCTTCAGCCAAATAAAACTTCTTGGTGGGAAAGGTGTTAATGGTACTGTATTTCTGCCGGTATTGTTCCATATTCTCTAGTTGTGATAAGGTAAATTCCACCTCTGTGGTTACACCATTGCCGGTAATGGTCAAGATTATGTCTTCGTCAGGTATCTCTCCATCATCTTTTAACTTCACCACAAAGGTGCTAGTAATAGCATTTGGTAAACTTTCCCCTACCAGAATAGTGTAGGTGCCAATCTTAGCACCGGAATCAAGCGTGAAACTAGTCTCGAAAATTCTGTTAACTATATTGACATTCACTGGGCCATAGATAATCTGCCCATCCGGGTCAGTCACCTTAACTTTTATACTGGTCAAAGCATCCTCTGCCATTCCCTTAATGGAAACCTGCTCTCCTTGCATAAACTCCTTATCAGGAGCAGGGTCAGTAAGTGCTATGGGGATACTTTTGTTTATCGTGTAGTTTTCAATTAACTGACCATTTGCTGTTTTTGAAGTTAAGTTTAAAACATTACCATTAATATTAATAATCTGATAATTACTTCCGGTTTCTTCTTTAGCGATATACGGTAACCATCCACCACTTGCATATGTCTTGGAACCAGAATTGCCCATTACGTAAACAATGCCATACTCAGACGGGTCAGTTCGTAATTGACCCCGGTATATAGGATAAGTTCTCATATACAAATGCTGGTGCCCTACAAAAACCATATCCACTCCGTTATCTTCTAAAATAGGCACCCAGTTTTCACATATGGATTCATCAATGGGCTTATAATCCTCAAAAGCTGGATAAGCGGGATGATGAAACATGACAAATTTCCAGCTTTTTGTTGTACTCTGCAAATCAGCCTGTAGCCATCGTTTAGCTGCTGCATTAGTATTGTTGCTACTATTTAAAACTACAAAATGGGCATTCCCGTAATCAAACGAATAAAATTCTTTTTCTAAGCCGGCTGGTCCGTTAGTAGGCAGGGCAAAGAAATTAAGGTACATACTACCATCATGATTACCGAAGGTAGGCATCAGGGGTATTTTCGGAAAATAACCAGATGCTGCATTCAGAAACTGCCCCCATTCGTTTTCATCACTGCCGTTATTAGTTAAATCCCCTCCTAAAAGAGAAAACTTAATTTGGGGATAGCCATCTTCTATTGAATTCAGCATATTTCCCCATTCAGTATATCCTGCCTGCACATCCCCTAAATATAGAAAGGTAAATTTTTCGGTATCTGCAGCTGTAGTAAAAGATAAGTTCTCGCTCCAGACACCTTCACTCCCTACTCGATAGATATATTTTGTATTCGGAGCCAATCCAGACAGGTTAACGGTATAACGATAATTGGTATTGGCAAATATAGTACCATTTACATTAATTTGTTGAGCCAAATCAAAATTACCGTTAAACTCATTTTCCTTCATATACTGTACCTGGCGTGGTAAATTATCAGCCATTAACCAGGTAATAGTCTGTGATGTAGCAGGATCTGAGGTCCAGGTTAAAATAATCTGCTCAGGACGTAAGGGTTCTTCAGCTAAAGTACCAGGAGAAAAAGCACAGCAGCAAAAAACTGCTAATAATAACATTAAGGAAATAATGCTCGCTTTAAATGGTATTCTACCTTGCTTATAACCCAATCCGAGTTTCATAACAGGCACTCCTTTAACCTAACACTCTGTTTAATACTATTACTAAAAACTTTATTTTGTTAGCCAGTTCTTTAATGTCCTTATAATCATAATAGGAGGTTGGGCAGAGACTCCCCTGTACAGTATTCAGGGAGTCTTGCCCAACTAGTCTACTCATTTAAGGATAGATCATTGGAATACTATTGGCATCTGGTCTATATCGTTAGTTAACTGGTCAACAATATAAACCTTGATTACATCCCCAGGGTTTACGTTGAAACCAGGTTGGGGTGTATTTTCTTTATCAAAGTCAGCTATTGTTGCATTCAGCCCTAACTGTACATCTTCTCTTAGATGAGTAAATACAATCGTTTCTGTACCTTCATTAGCCTTTACTGGCTCAACCGAAACCGTAAAGTATTTTAATCCGGAGTTACCATCATTTATAGTCATAGTCTTAATTCCATCTTTAGTCACCCCAATGGTGTAAAGAGAATTAGTTGCAGGCACTATATTATATTGTGGTTTTTCAGTTTGTACCGGCAGCAACTTGATACTTACAATCTTTGAAATAGAATCTTGCCCGCTTACACTTGGTCCCACCAGGCGAAGCGGCCAGCTCTTATCAGATTCGGGTATAAGTGCCCCATCCAACGAATTGGCAACAATATAGTTGTTGTTGCGAATAATATCTGCACTCTCGATAGTAACTGAAGTACCGTCCCCCGCAGTAATTACTATCTGATACCCGGCAGTGGCCAGTGCATCACTAAAGGCATTATTGGAATGCTGGTCACCATCATCGACGAATCCAACCAGGAACCACAGGGGCATACCTTCCCAGACCCGATCTTTGGAATCTTTATAGCTTACCTTGTGGTTAGCTTCGAATTGACAGGCTAGAGCCGATTCGAAATAGGTTTTGCTTACGTCAAAATGCAAACCGCCTATATCCCGGCCATCCAGATCTAATCTCCAATCACCCTGAGGCACGGAGTATACCTTGATTTCCGTAATATTCTTGGTTGATAATCCGGCGCAAGAAGGATACATAACACCATCACCGTAATAGTAGTGCCAGTAGTCTTCGGTAAGGGTTTCATGCATATCCCATTGGCCGTAGACGTTGTCTTCTGGAGTAAAGAATAAACGCATACCATCGCGATAATCGGGCACGTATTTCCCATCAGCCCACCAGGCCAGAATAGCATCCCCCTGTCGTGCTTGCACTGATGGGTCCGTATATATGGAGGAGTAAGGCAGGGTGGTTTTGAAACCGTCCGGAGCCGATAGTATTACATTAGTACCTGCTCCCATGCCGCCTACGAGCTCACATAGATCTTTGATGCGGGT
>CAZOIC010000018.1:18182-25310 GCA_964579945.1 uncultured Syntrophomonas sp.
CATTAGTACCTGCTCCCATGCCGCCTACGAGCTCACATAGATCTTTGATGCGGGTACCTTTTACGGCATTGGCTATTTTGAAACCGCCGGGATAAGTCTCATCATCATCCCATACATCGTCCGGGTTATTGGTAATTCCTTCGAATTTGTACACTGTGGTTCCATCGCCAATTACATCCAGGTCACTCTGCATCCATGCATAATCAACCGTCTTCTCATCAATGATTGTAATGTGATCTTCACCATATTTGATTATATGCACTTCCGGTATAGGCACTGCAGTCTCGAAAGACGTTAGTTCAATCTCTACGATTTTCCCAACACTGAAACCGGTGAGAGAGCCATCATCCTTGGCAACGCCGGCACCAACCAGGCGCAGTGGCCATGTATCAGTAAGGGGTTGGCCGTTACACTTATTGGCAACTATATAGTTATTACTCCAGGCAACATCCTTGCTGGAAAAATCCTTGTTGTAAGTGTCTCCAGCCTTTACCAGTATGCTATAACCAGCGGTGGCCTGATTAGCATTGTACTTGTGAGGTTGCCGGTCATCTACCCAACCAGTTAGGTACCAGAGTGGTATACCTGACCAGACATTATTATCCTTATCAGTCCATTCTGCCGAATGACAGGCAAGAGCAGCCTCAAATTCAGCCTGGGAAAAAACATCACTTATTTTGCCAGTCAGAGTAAGATTCCAACTGCCTTCTACAGCTGGTGGTGTCTGTAGTTCGGGGATTTCTATCCTGGCAATGTTACCGACAGCTTTACCCCCTAGTGCCCCTGATCCATCGGTTTTAATAACACCTGCACCAACCAGGCGCAACGGATATGAGTCGGTAAGGGGTTCGCCGTTCATCTTGTTAGCTATAATATAGTCATCACTTCCGGCTATATCGGATCCATTAAAGGTTTTGGAATACACTCCATCGCTAGCAGTAACCGCCACTGTATAACTATTAGCTTTATTATTATCGAAAGTCCAGTGACTGCTATTATCGATATCATCTACCGCACCTAAAAGCACCCACAGGGGTACGCCGGACCAGACATTACCTTCAATATCAGTCCATTCCTTATAATGACCTGATCCCGTACAAGCCAATCCTTTTTCAAACTCTTCCTGGGTGATGGTATCCCCTACCTCACCGAGCATTTCCAGGGTCCATCCCGCAGGTGGTTGAGGAAGATTTGACAGCTCAATACGAACAATGTTGCCTACCAGTTGTCCGCTAGAAACAGCTGAACCTTTCAAATGCAATGGCCAGCAGCCTTTATCCTTATCAGTCTTAAGCGGAAGTGGTTCTCCATTAAGGGTATTAGCAACAATATACCCATCGTTACGGGCAATAGCAGAACTATCAAAAATAGCCGACCATCCGTCTCCGGCTATGACTTCTACTTTATAGTTCTGCTCAGCTAGTTCATCGTTAAAATTGTAATGCTTATCACCAACATCCGGGTCATCATCAACCATACCAACGAGCAGCCATAGGGGTACGCCTCCCCAGACATCATCGTCACTGGTATCTGGAGTGCCTTTGTCATCGGTCCAGGTAACATGATGGGTTGAAGAGGCACAGGCCAGGCCATCCTCGAAGTAGGCCTTAGTTACGTTTGCACTCTTTGCACCCGAGAGCTGAAGAGTCCAATCCGTCGGGGCAACGCCCGTAGCAGCAACGGTTTTTACTGCAGCGGTAGCTGCTGCCTTAACTGCATTGAGGTCATTGCCATCACTAATACCTGCTGCATAGTAAAATTCAACCTTATCTCCATGGGCAAGCTCTATCAGATTCAGGGCGCCAGAGGGATTATTATAGCCATCTTTATAAACATTGTTGACATACGCGTACCAGTATCCTGGATCTTTGCGCTTATAGTTTCCTGCATTGTCCAAAAGAAGAGCACCCGATGTACTATAATTCTTGTCAGTGACGTCATAAGTGAAACCACCGGCAGTTGCAGCTGCCTGAAGTGCTCCAAGCGGTGTGGTCTTTTTAACAGTATAAGATGTAGTTGAGTTGTAGGCAGTCACATCAAAGGTCTCATCAGGTGTTAAAGTAACTGTCCCATCGTAAAGAACATCAATTGTGGATGTTACGGCAACGGTTTTCACTGCAGCAGTAGCTGCTGCCTTAACCGCACTCAGGTCAGTCTTATCAGTAATACCGGCGGCATAGTAGAATTCAACCTTATCTCCATTCGCAAGCTCTATCAGATTTAAGGCACCGGCAGCATTATTGTAGCCATCTTTAAAGACACCATTAACGTATGCATACCATTGATTCCCGCCCTTAACAAAATTGTACTTTCCTATATTGTCTAATAGAAGAGCCCCCGATGTTCCAAAGTTCTTGTCGGTTACGTCATAAGTGAAACTACCGGCAGTTGCAGCTGCCTGAAGTACCCCCAGCGGAGTGGTCTTACTGAGAGTATAAACCGCACTAGAGTTGTAAGCAGTCACACCAAAGGTCTCATCCGGTGTCAAAGTAACTGTCCCCTCGTAGAGAACATCAATTGTTGCCAGGCTGTTAGTAACGGTAGTAGCACTGAAACTTTCTAAAACTCCACCATCGGCTGATTTTATCTGCTTGCTTTCATCGCTGCCTTTAGTATAGGCAACCGTTACCTCCTGCCCTCCCACAACTTTAGTGGCCAGTACCAACTTAATCTTTTCAGGTGTATTAGTATTCACTACACCAGTCACAGCTACGTTTTGTTCACCTACCAGCACTTCAAACTGGCTTTCAGCCCCAATTTCGGTAGGATCAGCCATAGTTTTATCAAAGGTGATGCTCACATCTCCCTTGTCGGTCACCTCACTGCTTTGCAATACCGGAGCCGGAATAGTCGCACTGGTTGTTCCTGGTATTGTAAAACTACCTAATCCTAAAAACATAGTTAGCATTAAACAAAGAAATAATTTCCCCAAGCTATGCTTCTTAAGAAACATTATTAAAAACACTCCTTCCCTTTATATTCACCAAGGTTATTTAAGATAGCCTCCCTTCAAGTATTCTATGATTTGGTATCACCTTGCTCTAAGCAAGAACCGATTATTTAAGTTATAATCCTTTACTCAAAAACCCCAATCATTCAAATTCACCTCAAATAATCACCCCTCTAATCCTTAATCATTGGGCTTAATACTAATGCTATAAGTCCGATTCCCTAACCCATAGATAGGAATATTATCTTACTAGTTTATAATGCCTTGACAATTACCGTTACTGCCTCGGCTCTGGTTGCATTAGCTTTAGGCTTAAATGTATTATCTGGATAACCTGTGATTATGCCTTTACTACTGGCTATACCTACAGCCTTTTTAGCCCACTCGGAAATTTGTGGTCCATCGGCAAAGGTCTTGCCTTGCGCACCATTGGTAAGATTAGCGGCTTTAACAATCATTACCGCCATCTGCTCTCGGGTAATAAGGTCGTTGGGACCAAAGTTGCTAGCGCTATATCCGCTTACTATACTGTGGGCAGCAGCGGTGCTTATACTATCCTTAGCCCAGTGCCCGCTGGTATCGCTAAACACTTTGCCGTTCCTGGGTTCTAAATTAAAGGCTTTGACCAGTACCGTAGCAAATTCTGCCCGGGTAATGCTGCTATCCGGCTTAAAGGTACCGTCCGGATATCCGCTAATAGCTCCTCTATTTATCAGTTTGTTAATACTGGTTTCGGCCCAGTGTTCGCTGACATCTTTTACTACTGCTTTTACCGGTACAATTACATCTTTGGTTGGCTCTTTTTCCGTGCTAACAGCTTTTTTGCTGGCTACTTCCGCTCCTGCTTCTGTTACGGTGCCGCCACTGCTGCTAACGGTTTGACCGGCAGAAATAGTACCCGAACCTCCACCTTTATTATCAGTACTACCTTCTTCACTCTTTTTAGTAATACTTACCTCATAAGTGGTAGTCTTAGCACCAATTGTAATGGTCAAGGTCTGCTGGGTAGCTAGTTTTGAACTATCAAAACCGGAAATGCTGGCAGCGCTAACAGGCTCTACCCTGGAGCTACCGTTACTGTAGTAGCCGGTTACTTCCAGACCAGAAATATCCAGGGAGTCTCCAACAGTGTAAACTAATTTGGTAGCTGGTTTGGTGATTTCTATACGGTCGAGAGTAACCGGGGTTATACCCCCACCATCTGATATCAACAGGGACTTATTGGCTACATTAGTACCATAGCCGGCTACCACAGTCAGGGTCCCGGGAGATATCTGGGGAACTATGAATGTACAACTATATTTCCCACCAGCATCTGATTTAACTGCGTCATAAAATACTATACTTTGGGCGTTGTCAAGCACTTTTATGCTTACCCATTCATTCGGGTCAGCACTGCCGGATGCAGTTATACTGTTGCCTGCTGCCATGCTGTTCCAGCTTAAATCCAAACTGACCTGAACCCCCAGGGCCAATCCGGGGAGCGTTGCCAGTATAAACAGAACAGCAAGAAGAACAGCGATTCTTTTCTTTACCACCAATAATATCACCTCATAGATTTATAAAAATATATAAAACCGGCAACAAACCTCATTAATTGTGACAGACATTTTATGGTGCTAATGTCGTCCGGAGCGGTGCAAACACTATCTTCGGCAAGAGTTAATATATACTCCGCTTTGGTTGGTTTCAGGTTCCAAACAAAGCATGCCCGGAATAAATTAGAAGACTAATAATTTTCTTTTAATTAAAACGAATGTACTCTACGTTTTCGAACTCTGTATAGCACTATACCGAATACCAGCAGCCCAATCATGCCGTACATTAACACGGGATGGAACAGCAGGTAAACTACTCCTACAACAGGGGTTAAGAGCGTTCGTACTCCCGCTTTTAAAAATCCGCTATTGGCTATGTAACTGGCAATAGGGGGTGAATTCTGATAATAGAAATCAACAAAAGCCGTGCCAGGAGCATTGGTTAGCAGGAATGTATCCCGGAATGCACGCAGGAGCACGACTGCAGGTTCAAATTTAGAGCCGTAAGCCGCAGTGGCAATAAAGCATTCATCCACGGGCTTGGGTGTATAGGCAATGAACTTGGTAAAGTGTTTGGTCCAGATTATGAGATCATCACCGGAAACAACTGCACCTTCCTCTACTTTTTCAGCATCCAGGGCGTCATTAACAGCAACTGCATCAGCATCGGTAGTGAGCCCATCCAGAGATTCTAATTTGTCAATCGCCTTAAATATACCCTGATTATTAATAAATCCAGCTGATTTAGCACCCTGTCCTTTGAGAACCAGTCTTACCGGTTTGGAAAATTCAATGGCGCCTGAATCCCCGCCGACTTTAATGACCAGGTCTACTGCCCGGGCATTGGGCGGTCTTTCGACACTGAGATTGTCAATAACTTCGGGTAGCTGTATGGTCTCGGAACCACTGACTACGGTATCCTGGGGAATAGTCATATTAACCTCACCTGAATTAACTTCTACCAATGGTAAGAAAGTATTTTGCGTGACCGCAATACTACCGGTTTCACCCTGAGGAACTGTGATAGTGACCGGTGTATCTGAAATGGTTATAGTATCACCACTGGTTACAGTTTCCGGTTTGGTTACGGTTACATTACAGCTGGCCGTCTTATTGCCATCTACTGTGGTTACCGTAATAATAGCTGTCCCGGGGTTAACTCCGGTCACCTTGCCATTATCATCCACCGCAGCAACAGATTCGTTATCACTTGACCAGGTTACGGCTTTGTTACTGGCGTTGGCCGGTTCCACTGTTGCCACCAGGGTTTCGTCGGTACCTTGAACTCTTATGGTACTGCTCTTGTTCAGGCTTACCCCTGTAACCCATACCGTATCGCCGCCCCCACTGCCTATGGTCAGAGCCTTATTGGCAACATTGCTGCCGTATCCGGCTACCACGGTCAGGGTTCCAGGAGCAACCTGGGGAACTATAAAAGTGCAGCTATAATTGCCATCGGCATCTGATTTAACTGCTTCATAAAATACTACGCTCCCGGAGCTGTCAACTACTTTTATGCTTACCCAGTCATTCGGATCGGCACCGCCGGACGCTGTTATACTGTCACCTACTAATGCACTGTCCTGACTTAAACTCAGGGTTACACTCCCACCCTTGGATATCAGCAGTGCCTTATTGGCTACATTGCTACCGTACCCCGCTACCACAGTCAGGGTTCCGGGAGCAACCTGGGGAACTTTAAATGTGCAGCTATAGTTCCCGCTGGTATCTGATTTAACTGCATCAAAAACCATTATACTACCGCTGCTGTCAACTACTTTTATACTTACCCATTCACCCGGGTCGGCACTGCCGGATGCTGTTATGTTGGTTCCAACCGTTGCTTGGTCTTGACTAAGTGCCAGAGTAACACTGGTACCTAATGCTATTACCGGAAACATAGAGATAATGAACACCATGGATATGGTTATAGCTAACAGTCTCTTAGTCATGAAATACCACCTTTCGACATAAAATGGGCACTACAAAAGGGGAGGTAAAATTCCCCAAATTTAAATATATTTATGCATTATTATCCCTCCCAATCTTTTCTCTATCTTTATATCCAACGCATGTCATCGGCTCAATCATGCTTTTATCAATCTCTATAAGCATATAAGCCTTCTATCTTGACAAGTCTTCTCAGGCCAATAAGATAGTTATCTATAATAGTCCAGAAAATTAAATAGCCCGGCAGAAAAGAGTGCCGGGCTAGAATAACTATTAAAAAAGGCAAGTCTGTGGAAGAACAGACTTGCCCCTTAATAGCAACCCCTTGGATATGGCTTCTCCTTTCCACAATGGGAGGCACACCCGTTTCCCAGCGTACCCAATGACTTGAGGCCATAGCATATGCTTTAGAACCACAAGTTCGGAAAAAGTATGTCAACATCATGAAAATCATAACGCATTTTGTAAGATTGTACACCTATATGCAAATTAATGCAAGTAAAGGAAAGTATTCCGAAATTTCTGTTTTTTAATATAGTTGATAAACTTATATTACAAGAGACTCAATTCCCCTATACTAATAATCCTTTAACTGGTTTTTAGACAATGTAATCCAGCTAGCTTCCTGGTCTGTTACTGCCGGGTTAACCAGTAAAACTGACCTGCCTCCTATAAGGACGGGCTTTACTG
>CAZOIC010000019.1:0-24720 GCA_964579945.1 uncultured Syntrophomonas sp.
GCGGGTATACCCCGGTAGAACGAGATACCTTGTATAATATTATTGAGATCTTTTAGTAAGAAAATAGAACGGGAATTAGACGCGGCAACCTTAATTGTGATACCCATAGGGCGAAACCGTAGAACAGTCATGTGTAGGGAACGGCCCCTGTGCCGTTCCGTCATGCTATACCTAAGACAGGAGTAGAAGTGATGAAACCAAGAGTCGGACATATACAATTTATCAATTGTTTCCCGCTTTTTTATGGACTAATCGAAAAGAAGTTTTTGCTGGAGATTGAGCTAATCAAGGGCAATCCTACTGATTTAAATCGCATGCTGGCTGATAATATTCTGGATATGGCGCCAATATCGTCCATTGCTTATGCCCGCAATTATAGAGAATACATTTTGATGCCAGATATATCAATTAGCGCTGATGGGGATGTTAAAAGCATATTTCTTTTCTCTAAAGTGCCAATTAATGAGCTTCATAATAAAAGAATTGCCCTTACCAATATTTCGGCGACCTCCCAGGCCCTGCTGCGTATTATTATGGCGCGTTACTACAATATTTCACCTGATTATTTTCAATCAGCTCCGGAGCTTAGAGCCATGCTGATGGAAGCTGATGCAGCCTTATTAATTGGTGATGACGCCCTGCGAGCGCGCTATAAAAACCAGGATCGCCTATTTATCTATGATCTGGGTCAGGAATGGAAGAAATTCACTGGACTGCCCATGGTGTTTGCGGTTTGGGCTATTCGCCGTGATTTTGCCCAGAATCACCGGGATGAGCTAAAGCTTATAAGAGATACTTTCACTGATTCGATAAGATTTAGCCTGGAAAATATACAAGACTGTGCGGCTAAAGCCGCGCAGTGGGAAGACTTTACCGCTGATTACCTGATAGACTATTTTAATAGTTTGCGTTTTAATTTTGACAGGGGTAAACAGGAAGGGCTGCTTCAGTATTATAAAGAAGCCAAAAACCAGGGACTGATTGATGAAGTTCCTCCCATGGAGATTATGGATATATAGCATTCTTAGGAGGTAAATTTGCAGATATCGAGATTATTGGAAGAAATACTGGCCGGGCGGCGGATGAGCAATGAAGAATTTGCTTATTTATACCAGCATGCTGACCTATTGGCATTGGGGCAGGCTGCTAATCGGGGTCGGGAAAAGCGTTTCCCCAACAACATAGCAACCTTCATTATTGACCGTAATATTAATTACACCAATATTTGCACCTGTCAGTGCAAGTTCTGTGCATTTTACCGGCATGAGAGTGATGCTGATGCTTATGTAATAGATAAAGATAACCTTTTTGCAAAAATTGAAGAAGCCATAGAGTTAGGAGCCTCCCAGTTAATGATCCAGGGGGGACTTAATCCCGACCTGCAAATAGATTTTTTTGAAGACCTGTTCCGCAGTATCAAAGAACGTTATTCTATAACTATCCATTCGCTCACCGCTCCAGAAGTTGTATATATTGCTCAGATATCCAATCTCGATATAAAGGAAACTCTTCTTCGTCTACAGAAAGCAGGATTGGACTCCCTGCCTGGGGGTGGGGCAGAAGTACTGCATGATGAGGTCAGAAAGCATATCAGCCCCAGAAAAATAAGTACGCAACAATGGCTGGAGGTAATGAAAACCGCCCACAAGATAGGTATGAAAAGCACTGCTACCATGATGATGGGTAGTATTGACCAACTGCAGCACCGTATCTTTCATTTGGATAAGATTAGGAACTTGCAGGATAAGACCGGGGGCTTCCGAGCTTTTATAATGTGGACCTACCAACCTGGTAATAATGAATTGATGGGTAAAAAGATTTCATCACTGGCTTATCTGCGTTTTCTGGCCTTATCCCGGCTTTATCTAGATAATATTGATCATATCCAAGGTTCCTGGGTTACTCAGGGAAAACAAATCGGTCAGCTCTCCCTGCTTTTTGGCGGTGATGATCTGGGCAGCATTATGATAGAAGAGAATGTGGTGCGCTCTGCTGGCCTGGTATATAAAATGAACCAGGAAGAGATGATTGCCCTCATTCGAGCTGCAGGCCGTAAACCTGCTTTACGAGATACCACCTACCGTATACTGGAAGAATATTAGTACGGAAAATTAAGGAGTTGTCCATATGACGGTGCCACAGTGTGACTTTGCCCTGATTGGCGGGTCCAGTACCTTGAATATAGAAGTTCCTGAAAGTCTGGAGCTGGACTATGTGGAGTTAAGAGACCGGGATTTGGTTTTTGATACTCCCTGGGGTAAGAGCCCGGAATTCAAGGAATTCATTATAAGTGGAGAACAAGGTGACAAAAAGGTCTTAACCTGCACCATGCATGGTTGGAGAAAAGGAGTAAGTCGGGCCGATGCTTCCCGCCAGGTGTTCTGGGTTCTGCGGGAGGCAGGAGTAAAGCGGATTATTGCCGAGGGCGGAGTGGGCGCCATTAACCACCTGCTAAAAACTCGGGATTTACTTATACCCAATGATTATATGGATTTTTCCATGCGTAAAGATGTGGGCTTGGAGGATCGCCACCTGCTGGTTATGCGCGATGCCATTTGTCCCGCCATGAGAGAGCTATTATACCAGGTAGCAGAAAAAAATTGGCCAGGTCGGGTATTTGACCGAGGGATATATGTCAATACTGATGGCAGGCATTTTGAAAGCCCGGCTGAAGTAGGATTATTTAAAATGGCCGGAGGGGATGTAATAGGGCAGAGTATTTGCCCTGAGGTTTACCTGGCTAGAGAAATAGGAGCCTGTTATGCAGGACTGTACCTGGTGGTAAATTATGCCGAAGGTATAATTGCTCCATGGAAGCACGAAGAATTAGCAGATATATATTATAATGAGAGTATAAACATGGCGAGAATTATGCTGGACTTTCTGAGTCAGCTCCCTGCGGAGCAAAGCTGCGTTTGTCCGAGCTTACGCAAAGAAACTTTGTTAAAAAAAATTTATACTTAAAAATGATTCCACTGCAAAAAGTAATAAATAAGTAGGGGGTTTTGTTATTGGAAACCAGGTCTAACAGGGGTACGATAAATCTGGTAATATTTTTGGTTCTGCTGGGTATATTATCATTCCTGGCAGGACTCTATGGCGACTGGCTCTGGTTTAGCTCGGTAGGGTTCAGCAACGTATTTAAGATCCTGTTGTTTAACCGGGTAGGTATTTACCTGCTGGTTTTCCTGCTGACTCTGCTGTTGTTTTACTTTAACCTCAGGCTAACCCGCAGGTATCTGAGGGAATATGAACGGCCTGATGAAACTGATGAGGGGCGCGAGATTATCTATCTGAATCAGGAAAAAAGCCCTTTTCAAGGATTTCTTCAGGGTAAAATGGTCCGATGGGTCTTTCTCGGTATCAGTATACTGGCTGCCTTAATGATTAGTTCTACCGCAGCTGACAACTGGATAGTTGTTCAGCAATTCATCAACCGGGTGCCTATGGGTACAGTTGACCCCATTTTCTCCAAAGATATTAGTTTTTATTTCTTTAATCTTACCTTTTATCGCTTTGTCTACGGGACCCTGATGGCAGCTCTAGTTTTAACTGCGGTGGTAGTAGGCTTTGTTTACATGTTAAATGCATCTACCGAGTTAGTATTTGGAGACTGGCGGCAGTTTACCTTTGCTAAAAGCCATGTAGCTATTCTATTAGCTGCTATTTTTGCTCTCAAAGCAGTTGGCTACAAGCTATCCGCCTATGAAATATTATTTTCCCCCAGTGGTCTTGTTTATGGAGCCACCTATACTGATGTTCACGCTAAACTGCTGGCTTACAAGATATTGCTAATTGTATCCATAATTGTTGCTGTAGTTATACTGGCCAATATCTTTATTAAAAAACTGAACTGGATACTATTTGGCATCGGGGCCTGGATAGTAGTGGCTATAGTAATGAATGGTATTTACCCGGCAGCGCTGCAGAAACTGGTAGTACAGCCCAACGAATTTAACCGCGAGAAGCCTTATATCCAGGCAGCCATTAAATATACGCGCCAGGCTTATGGCCTGGATAAAGTTCAGAACCGTAATTTTACCGTTGATTACGACCTTGACATTAATAGCCCCAATAATCAGGATACAATAACTAATATAAGGCTTTGGGACTGGCAACCATTAACCGACACCTATAAAAGCCTGCAGGAACTCAGGCCTTATTATGTTTTTAATGATATGGATATTGACCGTTACATGATTGATGGAAAATATCGTCAGGTTATGATTTCCGCCCGCGAGTTGGATCAGAACAACCTTAATGCGGAGGCTAAAACCTGGATTAACCAGAAGCTGATGTACACTCACGGCTACGGTACGGTGGTCACCCCGGTTAATGAAGTGGCCCAGGAGGGTTTCCCGAATTTCTTCATCAAGGATATACCACCTCGTTTTAGTACTTCATTGGAGGTAACCCGCCCGGAGATATACTTTGGCGAACGTACCGATTCTTATGTAATTGTTAATACCAAACAAACAGAATTTGATTATCCTGCGGGGGATACTAATGTATATTCCAATTATCAAGGTAAAGACGGAATCAAAATAAACTCTTTTGCTCGCCGTTTGCTGTTAAGCTGGGTACTCAAAGATTATAAAATAATACTCTCCAGTGATATCAGCAATAACAGCCAGGTGCTGATGAACCGTAATATTATTGACCGGACTAAAAAGATTGCACCTTACCTGTCCTTTGACGGTGACCCCTATATAGTAATTGATGATAAAGGTAAGCTATTCTGGATACTTGACACCTACACCAGTAGCACCAGGTATCCATATGCCCAGCCTTTTGACCAATATGGCAATAACTATTTACGTAACTCGGTTAAAATAACCTGCGATGCTTATACCGGGGAATTAAAATTCTATGTGGCTGATCCCTCAGACCCCATAATAAAAACGTACAGTAGTATATTCCCGGGTATGTACCAGCCCCTGGCGGATATGCCCGACAGCCTCCGGGCTCACGTGCGTTATCCGGTCGACCTTTATCAGGTGCAGGCACAAATTTTTAAGACCTTTCATATGAATGACCCTTATGTGTTCTATAACAAAGAAGACCCCTGGCTAATACCAAAAGAAATAGTAAATAATGAGCAAACGACCATGGAACCCTACTACATCATCATGCGTTTACCGGAAGCAGATAAGTCCGAATATGTATTGATGTTGCCCTTTACTCCTAAAAGTCGACCTAATATGATCGCCTGGATGTGTGCCCGGATGGATGGAGACGAATACGGTAAGCTGCTGGTATATAATTTCCCTAAACAGGAAACCATCTACGGACCAGAACAACTAGAGTCAAGGATTAATCAAGATACGGATATTTCTCAGCAGCTCAGCCTCTGGAATCAGCAGGGCTCCCGGGTATATCGCGGTAATCTTCTGGTTATACCCATGGATGATTCCATATTATATGTGGAACCGCTATACCTGCAGGCGGAGAATAGCCGGATACCCGAATTAAAGCGGGTTATTGCCGGTTTTGGTGACGAAATAGTTATGGAAACTTCGCTGGATAAAGCATTAACCAGGCTATTTGACAAAAGACCGGGGCAAACACCAACCGCAGTGGATACCAAAACACCTGAAGTAGCGGACACTGGCAGTGACAATGTGGCTAAACTGGCGAAATTGGCGCGGCAGTACTATGACCAGGCCAACCAGCGTCTGCGCGAAGGTGACTGGGCCGGTTACGGTGATAATATTGATAAATTAAACGATGTTATCCGCAGGCTGGAAAAGAATCAATAACCTTGAAAGGGTAGGGCGGTCAAAGATAAATATAAGGCCGCCCTTAGATACATATAAATAGCCCTAAAAAAATTAATAAAAGTAGCTATCTTTTTTAAGGGGGAGGAAGTAATGCTGCTTAAAATCAGCGACCGGTTAAGCCTGGTTATTAGTGAAACCGGCTTCACCTATTGTAACTGCCTGTTTATCGATGATGATATTAGAACCATTATTGATACTGGCGCTAACCGCAATTCTTTGGAGGAAATTAAACCTGATAGTACCGACCTGGTTCTGTATACTCATCATCATATTGACCATGTTCGGGGTAATGCGTATTTTCCTCAGGCCCAGAAATATATCCATGAACTGGATTACCCGGCCCTGGAAACCCTGGAAAACATTATTCATTATAATTGTCTTGATCGTTGGACGGACCTAATGCCGGGATATGATTTTGTAGAATCAGGCATGATATTAGGTATGGGTGAGGAACAATATAAAGGGTTAGAGAAGGTGGAGCATACATTTCGGGATCAACAAATTTTTGATCTGGGCCATACCCGGGTACAAGCATTGCATACTCCGGGTCATTCTCCCGGACATTGTGTTTTCTGGTTCCCGGACGAGGAGCTGGTTTTTTCCGGTGATATATGCCTGACCAAAGCGGGTCCCTGGTATGGGGAAGTATTTGCCAACCCAAACGATATGTTGGACTCCATCGAGCGGGTAATTGAGCTTAAACCTAAAAAAATAGTGTCCTGTCATAGTAAGCGGGTTTACGATGATACTATACCCAGGTTGACTGAATTCAAGAACCGTATATATAAACGAGAGGAAAGAATCTATAAATATTTGACCTCCCGGGCTGCAGATCTGGATGAAATTGCCGACCAGCATCTGATTTACTTACAGCATCCCACCCCGTTTGTTCGTTTCTGGGAAAAATTAATGGTACTAAAACACCTGGAACGGCTTATCCAACAAGGTAGGGTAGAAGAAGTAGAGCCAGGTCTATATCAGGCTATATAAAGACGGAAATAAGGTGCCGGTAGCAACGGATATGGTATTGCCACAAAAAGTGGTAACCCAAGTAACGGGGTTAATTAAGAATTATCGAAGAAATGCTTACGTATTTCTCTTTATTACAATTAACTTAAACCCCAGTTGTTATTTTCGTTAGTAATTGCGTATGATTAGCGGACATGGTGGGATGAGCATCATTTTAGGAAGTGATATTTAGTGACTGATACCGTTAAGAAAATGAAAATTGTCTGCCTGGGTGATAGTATTACCTACGGTTTTCCTTTTGGGCCGCGGGTATCCTGGGTAGCCATGCTGGATCAGGTGCTGGATGCAGAAATAATAAACCAGGGCATAAATGGTAACACCACTACTGATATGCTCAGGCGCTTTGAGCGCTCGGTATTACGATATAATCCCACTCATGTCATTATTATGGGAGGGATAAATGATGTAGTCTGTGGAGAATCATTTGACCGCATTAGCTGGAACCTGCGGGAAATGATAGAAAAAGCACGGGAAGCAGGTATAGAGGCAATATTGGGTTTACCCACCGCTGTAGATGAACCTTACTGGGAGAAACTAATCATAAGAATTCGCCAGTGGATGCTGGATTATGCCGCCGACCATGGACTTAAGGTGATAAATTTTGCCGCTGCCTTTTATGATGAAAACGGCAACGTCCGCAGCGACCTGCTGCTGGCTGATGGGGGCCACCCCGATACCAGCGGCTACCAGGCCATGTTCGAACAAATCGATCTTAGCATATTTAAATAGGGACAAGGGACCTGTCCCTCTGTCCCTATACTGCCGGTGGTACTTCTTCGGGTTTTAGAGGAGATACTTCTAGAATCGATAAGTTTTCCTCTCCAGGATAGTAAACCTTTACCCGTGCCATCTCCAGATTTTTGGCGTCACCATAGCGAGCAACAATAGCAGCAGCATAGCTTAGAAGCTCAATATCAAAACCATTGCTATAGCGAATCAAACCCAGGGGTCCGGGACGATCGGTAACCCTTATCAGCCAATCTTGGGGCCAGGCTTGCTCCTCCAGCTTTCGGTTTTCCGACTGATTTCTGCCTACCACCAACAACTTGCCAGCACCCAGAATAAAATGGCGCCCTACCTTCAATATTTCCATTTCATCACGCTGGGGAGCTTCATTTCTTTCCAGCAACTTTTTTAAGCGGCGAGCAAAATTCTGTTCCGTTAATAGGCACCCTCCCGCTGGCGAAGGGTAGTCCTTAATACCAAACTGTTCTGCCAATTCCATCTGCCGGGTGCGTCCCCGCCCGCTAATATCCAACAAACCTTCGCGTTCTATCCAACCGCGTATCTCCGGTTCGGTAGGGGGCAACAATTTGCCTGATAGAGGCCTGACGATGAATCCCCGGTAACCGGATAATTTATCTACAGCATTAAGGGCTGATTTATTTTGACTCATGGGTCTTTGCCCTACTACTTCTCCGGTAATCAGAAAAGAAGCATCTACCTGGCTCATAAAATCGCCCGCTTTTCTTAGCATAAAACCATGGCAATCAATGCAAGGATTAAGGTTCTTACCATAACCGTAGACCGGATTATTAAGAACGCCAGGTATGTATTCATCGCTGATATCAATAGTGTGCAGTTCTATACCCAAATCTTTAGCCGCCTGAATAGTTCGTTCATTGGCACCGAAAAATGGGGTAATAAAATTTATCCCCAAAACCTCAATATTTTGCTTCTTAATCAAGGTTACTGCCAGTTGGGAGTCAAGCCCCCCGGAAAAAAGACTAATAGCTCTCAATCCTGGTACTCTCCTTTTTCCATATATTCGTCTTCATCCATTACTCGTATGCCGTTTTCTTTTAAAAGTGCAGCCGTAACTCCGTCAGCCTGGCGCAGTTTATAGCTAAAACTACCATCATATATAGATCCACTTCCGCAGGAAGGGCTATGGCTCTTCAAAATAGCAGTATCCACACCCGCCAACTGGGCTATTTTTAGCGTTTCATAGGCTCCCCGGATATAGTTCTCAGTTACATTATCACCGCCTTGGTTCAGTACCTTGCTATTACCTGCCAATACATCTTGACCTGATCCGGCGTTTATTTCTGCAGGTAACCGGGGAGTAGTCAACCCGCCCAACTGCTCCGGGCATACCGGAATTACATCGCCTTCCTGAAGTAAGTTCACCAAATAAAGGTTAAGGTTATTTTTGCCATTATATTTGCAATTAACCCCGCATAAACAAGCGCTAACTAACTTCATACAAATTCATCTCCTAAAAGTATTAGCAAAGGTTAGTTACTTTACATATGATATGATACAAAACATTAACGATGGAGACAAATAAATGCATGATTTTATGATGATAGATATAAAAGCAGAACCTAAGATGGATCAGGATACTATAATGCTTAGTGCCGATATTAGTAGCCATGGCAGTTATGATTACAAACGACTGGTAAAATTTAATGTGGGGAAAAACCATCACAGTTTAAGGGTGAGGAGCAGCACTTCCCGTTTAGACAAAAACACCCTCTATATGAATCCTAATATGATGAAAAAGGCCTTTCTTCAGGAAAATCGGAAATACGGTATTAGTTTAAACCAGGACGAAATCCATATCGGGCCAGTAGTAGGAATTATTGCTCCCAAACAAGATAGTATCAAGAGGCCTTATGGAAGCCAAACTACTTTTTTTCAGGAAATTATGGCTGGTAGCCGAAGATTGGGACAGATATGTTTTGTCTTTTATTTCTCGGATGTAGATTGGAATAAGAAGACAGTAAATGGATACTACTACAATAAAAATGGGTGGCAGCGGGGAAAATTCCCCCTGCCTGATGTTATTTATCCCCGGAGTAAATTTTATGTTTCCCATAAGGCCGATAGTCGACGCCGGTTAAAACAGGCGGGAATAAAGATTCTCAACCCGCTAATGGTAGGTAAATGGGAAGCGTACCGTATATTTAAGCGCAATCCAGATATACTGCCATACTTACCGGAAACCAGATTCATTAATAGCTTTCGCCAGGTTGAAATAATGGCTAAAAAATACCATGCCATTTATCTTAAACCGGTTAACGGGACAAAGGGGCAAAATATTATCCGTGTAACTAGAAATCGAAAATCGCCGGGTTACTGCTACCAGTATCATTGTAACGGTGGTTTATGTAAAGGAAGTGCGAGCGATTTAATACAACTACGAAAAAAGCTGCGCCCGGTTATGACTGGTAAGAGCTACCTGGTTCAAAAAGAAATCAATCTTTTGTGTTATGAGGGGGGAATAGTTGATATTCGGGTTATGGTACAAAAGGACCATAACGGAAAATGGGAGGTTACCGGCATGGCTTGTAGGGTTGGAAAACCTGGCGCCATAACTAGTAACATAAGTGGTGGTGGCAGCGGTATGAGAGTAGAAACAGTTTTAAGTAAAACTTTTTTTAGTAATAAACAAGTAGACCAGATAATAGAAACGATTATTTTTGTTGCTATCACTGCTGTTAAAAGCGTAGAAGATTACCTGGGTAACTGTGGGGAAGCTGGTGTAGATATAGGAGTAGATAAGTTTGGAAAGGTGTGGTTTATTGAAGCCAACTTGCGACCGGCCCGACGTGTATTTTCATTAATTGGTGAAACCGATATTCGCCAAAAATCTATAGAAACTCCACTTTTATATGCCAGGTATCTGGCAGGATTCTAACTAAAAGGAGAGTAGAAGATTTAATGAAAACAATAGGGAGTATCTCCGTGTCACGTGACCTGGTTAATAAGCTGGGAATAGAGGTGCAACCATCCATAATAATTCGGGTGGGAAGTTTGAAGGTTAAAAGTAAACTCATCGTACATGATAACAAAAAAGGCTATGCACTTTCGCCGGAATTGGTTCAAGCTTTGCATATTAAAAAAAGAAAAGGCATGAAAATACGTTACCAGGCGGAGGAGAAAATGCTCCATCTGGGACCTACTATTGGAATACTGGCTACTATAATTCCTGGTTCTAATCGCGAAGTATTGGATCCACGGAGCTTGCAAGCAGAGCTGATCTATTTAAGTATTACCGGTAATTCTGTTCCCGGACAGACCTATCTCTTTACTCCCAGTGGTATAAACTGGGCTAACCAGACTTGTAGGGGTTATGTATACCATCAATTATCGCAGTATCGGGGGCGCTGGGAATCATCTATTTTCCCACTTCCAGATGTAGTTTACGATCGCATTCATAGTAGATCAGCAGAAGCCCGCAATAATGTACAATACGCTAAAAACCGTCTAATGAAGTTACCTTATTTACATTACTTTAATCCTCATTATCTAAATAAATGGAACGTTCACCAGATGCTTTTGACTAATCCTATGCTGACCGATTATCTACCTGAAACTCGGCAGTTAGATAATAGTAATCTGGAAGAAATGTTGAAAAAATACCGGGTGCTATATATGAAACCCAGCAATGGCAGTCTGGGCAAAGGTATAATTAAAGTAGCTACCGATAGGGGGCATCTGAAATATGTTGCCTACAGAGGAAGGCGTATACGTAACCAGGCCAGCAACCCCGCAGAACTGATGAGAAAAACTAAAAAGCAAAGGGATGAGAGACATTATGTCGTCCAACAGGGACTGGATTTGGCCAAATTTAAGGGTTCTCCTTTTGACCTACGTATTATCTACCAGAAAAATGGCCGGGGCGAATGGATGATTAGTAAAAAGTTTTGCCGTATAGCTCCCCAGGGTAGCAGTATTTCAAATTTAAGCAGTGGGGGACGGGTAGAAAAAAGTTCTAAAGTCCTGCAATATTTGTTTAAAAAAGAATCCCTTATTAAATCAAAAAATGAACAGATACGCCTGTTATGTAAAATGGTTGCCAGTACCCTGGAGAATGTTAGCAATAGTACATTTGGAGAATTAGGTATGGATATAGGAATTGATCGGCAAGGGCGTTTATACTTAATAGAAGTAAACTCCAAGCCCAGAAAAACTACGGAAACCCAATTCTCTCCAGCTATAGTGAAAAACACCTTTAAAAGGCCCCTGGCATATGCTACTTACCTGGCCGGTTTTAAGGTTAAATAAAAAGCCGCCGGGTAATTACATAAAATAGCGTACGTGTAAGGGGCGGTATTGATACTGCCCCTTCAATTATATAGTATAATAAACGTAGATGAAGGAAATTGTCCTTCAGTGCAGAATAGAATTAAGTAAAAATGGTTGTAGGGTGGGTTATCCCACCTTATTAATTAGGGTAGGTTTGTAATGGATTGGTCTAATAGACCATACTATGAGTAAAGGAGGGTTAATGACTGTGCGGCCAATTAAACACATAGGCATATTAACCGGGGGGGGAGACTGTCCAGGGTTAAATTCAGTCATAAGAGCAATTACCAAAACTGCCGTACTAAAATATGGCGTGGAAGTTATCGGATTTATAGATGGCTTTCGCGGCCTGGTGGAAAATAATTATATGCAGCTAGATCTACGCCGGGTATCAGGTATTGGCCATACCGGTGGAACCATTTTGGGAACCAGCAATAGAGACAATCCTTTTAACTTTATGACTATGATTCAGGGCCAACTGCAGCCCACCGATCAGTCCGATAGAGCCATAAGTAACATTAAACATCTGGATTTGGATGGTTTGATTGTAATCGGTGGGGATGGCAGCCTCAACATATCCTATAAATTCTTTGAAAGAGGGATTAATATAGTAGGGGTGCCCAAGACTATTGATAATGATTTATCAGCTACCGATGTCACCTTTGGTTTCATTACCGCAGTAAATACAGCATCAGATGCCCTGGATAAACTGCATACTACTGCTGAATCCCATCATCGGGTTATGATATTGGAAGTAATGGGCAGATATGCAGGATGGATTGCACTATATGCAGGGATGTCTGGTAGTGCTGATGTAATACTGATACCAGAAATACCATATAACCTGGACGCCATAGTGGCCAAAATAGCACAGCGGTTCCGCCAGGGCAAAAAGTTTAGTATTATCGTGGTAGCAGAAGGAGCTCATTCGCAAGGTGGAGAGATGGTAGTGCAAAGCTTGGTGCCAACCAGCCATGATCCTGTAAGGCTGGGTGGCATAGGTCAAAAAGTGGCGGAGGAGGTGTCCTCTCGGCTTACTGATATAGAAACCCGGGTTACGGTACTGGGGCACCTGCAAAGAGGCGGTGGACCCACTCCTTATGACCGAATTCTGGCTACTCGCTATGGAGTAGCGGCAGTAGAAGCCTTTATGGAAGGTAAATATGGCTGTATGGTTAGTCTCCAGGGTAATAAAATAACTACCGTAGATTTACAAGAAGCTATTAAAGAGATTCGAAAGGTTCCAGTAGATAGTAAATTAGTTGATGCGGCACGGTCTATTGGCATTACTTTTGGGGATTACTAATGTAAATAACGCTTTGATATCAGCCATGATATCAGGAAGGGGCCAATTATGGTAGAAAAAGTTGCAGTTCTTGGTGCTGGCCAAATGGGAGCAGGTATAGCTCAGGTAGCCGCTCAGTCAGGCTATTCCGTTATTTTACGGGACTTACAAATGAGCCTGGTAAAAGACGGATTACAGGCCATTGAAAATAATCTCGATAAAATGGTAAACCGTAAGCAAATAGATAAAGAAAATAAAATTAAAATTATTAACCGGATCTACGGTACTACTGATTTATCTGAGGTTAAGCAAGCTGACCTGGTTATAGAAGCAGTAGTTGAAAATATGGCAGTTAAAAAACAGATTTTTGCTGAACTTGATAATATATGTCCTGCTCATACGGTTCTAGCTACTAATACGTCATCCTTATCTATTTCTGAAATTGCTGCATCTACCAGAAGGCATAAGCAAATTCTAGGAATGCATTTTTTAAATCCGGTGGTTGATAGCCGTCTGGTAGAACTGGTAAGGGGTCTGGAAACATCCGATGATACTGTAGCTATTGCCTCCAAATTTATTACTACCATTGGCAAGGATTATGTTGTAATCAAACGGGAAAGTCCAGGTTATATAGTAAATCGTATTCTTATACCATATATTAATGAAGCCATACTTATTTATGGGGATGGAATAGCTACCCGGGACGAAATCGACCTGGCTATGAAAATGGGTGCAGGTATGAAAGAAGGACCGCTCGAACTGGCAGATAGTATAGGGTTGGATACTATCTATTTTGCTCTGGAGGTCTTTTTCAATGAATTTAGGGACAGCAAATACCGCTCTCATACTCTTTTCTCCACTATGATCAGGGCAGGATACTATGGTAAGAAAAGTGGGCGCGGTTTTTATGAGTACTAAACGGACATATAAATAAAAATAAACAAGCTATAAATATTTAAGGGGTGGAAGTGATGGTTAAAAAGACTCCGGGCATTATTTTCGGCATATTGATGGGATTAGTAGTGTTTGGTTTCTCTTTCTGGGGGATAGGTTACTCACTGGGTCCGCAAGACGCTACCCTGAAACTGATGCTCTATATACCAGCATATCTTTTTCTATTTATATATGTATTTTTACTTATCAGTGCCTCTAACATGAATTACCGAATTGAAGATAACGGTCTGGTAATAACCTGGGGATTAAGCAAGATACATATCGACTGGCAGGAAATAGATAATATTATTAAGGTGGAAGGTAAGAGTAACCTCTATTCTTTATTTGGTATGAGCTGGCCCGGATATATGATAGGACTATATGCTGCCAAAGGATTAGGTACCGCCAGAATGTACGCTACAAATCCTTGGAATGGTTTTATCTACATTAAGACCAGCAAAGGATTTTTTGGAATTACCCCGATTGAAGAAGCATCTAAAGATCTACTACATTCAATAGCAGAGAAATCACAAAAAGCTATTGAATACATTAACATGGATGCTATAGACCCTGATATCAAAGGCGAAAGTATGCAGGATGATAATTTTTATCATATCCTGTTTCGTTTAAACATTATATTCCTGGCCGTTTTTGCTCTTTACCTGGCCATTTTCTACCCGGGGTCAGGAGCACCTCCTTTTACGGTACTACTTCTAGTCCTGGCCATAGCCTTGTTTTTCTTTAACATCGGTAATGCCGGGAGGTTATTCCAGTTTAGCAGTACCGGGGGGTATATCTTACAGGTTATTAGCCTGGCAGTCACCGGATTGTTTATCATATTGGCGCTATCAGAAATAACCCTGAAATGACCCTTAAAAAGTACATAGTTTACAATATAATAATTATGTTAACCTGACCACCACGGAATTAATTATTAGACAGGAACTGTAGGAGCGAACCCATGTGTTCGTCCTGGGTCTGCAATTAAATAACTAGGAGAGAAAACAACCGAATCTGCTCCTACGGAACAATACATATAATGAAGGGACAAGGATAAAAATGCAACTTGGAATTATAGGCTTACCCCTGGTTGGTAAGACTACCGTTTTCGAATTACTTACCCAGAGCAGTGACAAGAGTCATAATACTTCACGTGCTAATCTGGGTATGGCGCGCATTCCCGACAGCCGTATAGATTTTCTCTCTGATATGTATAAGCCCAAAAAAACTACCTATGCCCAACTGGAAGTAATTGATATTCCAGGATTAGTTCCCGGAGCAGAAAAAACAGCCAGCGTTTTCCTGGATTCGGTACGCCGTGCTGATGCCTTATTACATGTAGTTAGGGTCTTTGAAAATGATGCTGTACCAGCTCTGAATAATGAGATTAACCCGGTTAAGGATATTGAAAACATAAACTATGAGCTATTACTGGCAGATTTGGATTTAATCGAGAAAAGAATTGACCGGATTAATGCTAATAAGAAAAAAAATAACTTCTTAAGCGAACTTACACTCCTGGAGCGGTTAAAAGAAGCCCTGGAAAATGAGACTCCGCTGGCAGCAGTGGAGCTAAATTCTGAAGAGCAGGATATATTAACCGCCTACCAGTTTTTAACCACTAAACCGATACTTATCTGTCTTAACATCTCTGAAGATGACCTTATCGGCAAAGCCTACCAGCAAAGGGAACAGGTGCTGGAATTTGCCGCAGAGCGAAACTTACCGGTAGTTGAGATATCGGCTGGTATCGAAAGAGAACTGGCCGAACTCGAAGGTGAAGAAAAAGCCATGTTTATGCAGGAACTGGGCATAGAAGAATCAGGTATAATAAAAATATCGCAAAGCATGTATAGCCGTCTAGGGCTGATATCATTTTTCACTGTAGGTGAAGATGAGGTCAAAGCCTGGACAATTGAGGAGGGTACTGTGGCCCGAAAGGCTGCTGGAAAGATTCATTCCGATATAGAACGGGGATTTATCCGGGCGGAAGTGGTTGAGTATGAAGACCTAAAAAATTTAGGCAGTATGAATGCAGTAAAAGAGAAGGGATTATTCCGTTTAGAAGGTAAAGAATATGTAGTTAAAGACGGTGATATCATCCACTTTCGATTTAATGTCTAAAAATAAATAATTTTTTATAAACAGTAGTACCGGCTAATAGCCGGTATTTTTATTTAAATTAGAAATGTTAGCCTGACACTCACTGTTAGCATTATTCATATTATGAATTAACAAAGACAAAAGGGGTGGTCAGGCTGAATCGTATTCCAGAGCCATCGGGCCGTTTGATTAGCAATACTTTACCCAATCAGCGTGAAAACAAAAACCCCTCTCCGGTAACGGTGGGAGTGTTGACTACTGTAAATAAAAAAGGGCTTCCCGGTGGAGAGAAATCTCGGTTATTTAAAGAAATGGTTGAGTATGGCAAAAAACAAAAAATCTCAATATTTTTCTTTTTTGCCAGGGGGGTTGACTGGCGAAGCAGGAGAATAGTGGGATATATATGGACTGGAAGACAATGGCGAAAGGGGCTATTTTCATTCCCTGATATTATTTATAATCGTATTCGTTTCCGCAACATAGAGTCTCAAAGTCAGATTAAGCAATTGCTACGTCGATTTGAACGCGATCCATCAATTTACCTGTTTAACTCTCGTTTCCTAAATAAATGGGAGGTGTATAATGCACTGCGGACGAGAAAAAGCACGGCTAAATGGCTACCAGAAACTTTCCGCTTCAACCGTAAATCCCTAACCACCATGATCAAAAAATATCATGCAGTATTTTTAAAATACAACTACGGTAGCCTGGGAAAAGGCATTATCAAGGTTAAACGCCTACCTAATGGTCAGTTTGCCTATGCCATGGCTAAAAAAGGAGGGCCGGCTTGGAAGAAGTGCTCCTCCCCAGAATCCCTATATCAACACCTGCAGTACTTATCAGGTAATACCTACCTGGTGCAAAGAGGTATAGACCTGGCCAGGTATAAAGGACAGATTTTCGATCTGAGAACCCAATTCCAAAAAAACGGAATGGGGGAATGGGTCCTTACTGGAGTTGCTGTCAGGGTAGCCGGTAAAAACCGTTTTGTCACCCATATTCCCAATGGTGGCCGTGCTGCCTCCTACAATGACGTAATGAATGAAGTATTTGGTTCAGCCAGTTTAACCCGCAGACAGGTAGATGAGCAGTTGGATCAAATCAGATCAATAGTTCCGGTAGTACTGGAAAAAGAATTGCGGCTTGCCCTGGCCGTACTCTCGCTAGATATTGGGGTTGATAAAAATGGCCGTCTGTGGATTATTGAAATAAATTCTAAACCCGCCAGCTTTGATGAAAATGATATTCGTACGGCTCACTGGCAGAACTTGGTGGATTACTTTATTTACGTTAATGAAAACCGAACTAGAGGAAGGTAATTTATGGATATTAAATTAATATATCAACATAATGCAAGCGCCGAAAAGCTGTGTTCCTTTTTAAGTGACATTTATGACCGGGTCAAGATTGACGAAATAAGCATAAGTGGATTAAATCACCTGCTCATAAAAATTCCGGATCCTCAGTCTAAAATCAGAAAAAGCCTGAATACCTTTGAGTCCATAAATAATTGTTTAGATGAAGAAACACTGACTGATATGTTAAAAGCCAACAACATCAGCTTAATTGATGAAGAGGGACTCATTCGGAGTTATGAAGTCCTAATATGCGATCTGGATATACTATCGATTCGTCTAGTTTACCAGGGACGTAATAATAAACCCAAGTATCTTCGCGAAAGTGAGAATCCTAAACTGTCTGAACTGGCCAAACGAATATTTTTAATAACAGGTTTGGATATAGGTTTAGTACGCCTGGCTTATACGACCCGACGGCGCCTGAGAGTAATTGGAGTTGATCCCTCACCGATATTAAGGAAACGCGAATTAAACCAAATTGTAAATAGAATTGATGAAATACGTGACCTAGACAAGATTCTGCCAACTAGAAATGTGAAACTGGGTGCTGACCCAGAATTCATGATATTTAACTCTAAAACAAATCGCCTGCTATCAGCTTCCCGGTTTTTTCCCCGGGATGGAGTAGTAGGATGCGATAATATTCGTATGCAAAACCGTCAACAACGACCCGTAGCAGAACTAAGACCTAATCCCAGTTCCTGTCCTCTAAGATTGAGCGATAATATAAAACAGGCACTGGACTCGGCCAGTCGTATGGCACCTTATCAAAATGTAAAATGGGTAGCCGGCAGTCAACCAGGGGGAGCTTATTCGATTGGTGGCCATATACATTTCAGTAACATTCGACTAACAGCAAATATTATACGTGCCCTGGACAATTATCTGGCCTTACCCATCTTTCTAATTGAAGAGCCCGTATCAGCAGCTCGACGGAGACGCCGCTATGGCTACCTGGGTGATTACCGGGTTAAAGATTATGGTGGCTTTGAGTACCGTACTCCAGCAAGTTGGCTGGTATCCCAGGAGATTACTATTGCCGTTTTATGTTTGGCGAAAATAATTGCCAGCTCTTATTATATGCTATCCAAAAATTTCCTTAACTCTGTAGAGGCCCAGAGAGCTTTTTACACAGGCGATCAAGATTTTTTGCGACCCGTTTTCCCCGAGCTGTGGGCAGATATAAAAAAGACGGAAATGTATATGGAGTATGAGGAAGAGCTGCAAATCATACCAGAATTAATCTTTAATAATACTACCTGGAATGAGAAGTCTGATTTACGTAAAGCCTGGAAACTTAAATCTACCCCCAGACGGCATCTTCGCAACAGTTCAGATGGTTATTCCCAACGTAGAAGTGTCGCCCAGGCAAATACTACTCGCCCCCCGGTAGCGAGCCGGGTTAGTACCAGAACTAATAGTGGGCGGGTCGGGGCCAGCAGTAGCAGAAGCCGAACCCGGATATCGACAGCAGCAAGCCGTACAAATACCAACCCGGCTCGAAGTAATAATTCTCGTCCAGGGAGAGTTATTACTTCTGCACAGGTTAGGCGAACTCATATTGTCCGCTAAAAGCTTATAACATATTCAGTTTATTAAGCAAGGTTTGCGCTGCCTTCTGTTGATAATATAATCGGGTCGAAAGAGTCTGTTTGGTACAAGTTTCAAAAATAAAGCTCTTAACCCCCAGATACTGTCCTGCGGCCCGGGTTAGACTCCCCCGAGCTGGATAGCGTAACAGAGAAAACTCCTTATAATTGGTGCTGATATAGCTATTAAGTTTGTATACTATTGAACTTACAGTAGATCGGAAATAACCTGTCGGGTAATAGATTAATGACTGACCAACTGATGAACTTGACTTTAGTTTGCTGTAATTGTAACCCTCATGCATGTCCATCAAATAATCAACATCATATTTTTTAACTGCGGACCAGATAGCCCGGGCCAGGATACCATCAGCAGACCCATATGTACTGGTGGGAAAATCTCGGTTCAAATCACCGTGCCCTTTATAATAACGGACATTACGTTCAATTGCCCGTTTATTAGCTCTAGGTAAAACTATTAGAGTTCCCTTGTTAATTTCCGTATTAACCATTCTACCTGCTGCTATGTATCCTGCGGGTTCATTCCCATGTACTCCTCCGACAATCATCACCACTGGTCCTGGTTTCCCGCTTTTTATTATGTACATATCGGTGGCATAAACCGTACCCTTGGCCAGTACTACTTTCTCCCGAGAACTTGCTTGTGCCGGTATTGGTACCGCCAGAACTGTTGATATAATGAAGGCCAACAGTAAAAACGACACAAACCAACGAATTTTGGTGCTTACTCTTTTCATTTTTAATCCTTCCTTTCCTTAAAATATCTTTTCTTACAGAAAAGCAAGCACCACCAAAATTCTACACAATAAAGTGCATTCCTGCCAAAATATCCTAGTAAATATTTACATTTACAGTTACTGGCAAAATGGACAGCTTATAATATTGTAGTCAAAAAGAGTCATTTCGGTATCTGCAGAGTAATTAAGAAAGGTCTCCTTAACTGAATTAATAATTAATTCCAGTTCAGGACTATTATGGCTAACTGCTGAGAACCCCAGGCTGCTTCTTTGCCAAAGATCGTGAAAATCAACCTCACTAATCGATACATTAAAACGCTTTCTAACCCGGGATATTAGACCATGAATGATCTTTCGTTTTTCCTTAAGGGAAGAGCAGTAGGGTAAATACAATTCGACATATCCGTAAACAAAATACATAATAATACCTCCAATAATAGACCCCTCACCCCTGAAAATAGCGGGGAGTATAATCCCTTACCGCTAACTCATTGGGATACTAATGGCTAAATTTTAGCAAAAGTAATAGGGGATAACAAATATGGTGGTAACAGCTATATTGAATACGTGCATTTCCGACAAAAAACGAGCATTGCATCTTGATTTAGTTTAAAACCATGATATAATTAGTGAAAGAAGTAACATTCACACCAGGATACGGAGGGGGAATTAAGGTATGAACATTGAACAATTCGAAGTATTTAAAACCATCGCTGAAGTAAAAAGCTTTACCAAAGCCGCCAAAAAGCTCAGTTTCACCCAGCCAGCCATCAGTACTCAGATAAAAATACTGGAGCAGAACTTTGATTTAGCTCTTTTTGAACGCCATAACCATGGTGTACAACTGACCGATGCAGGTAGAACTTTTTACGAATATGGTGACCGTATTTTAGCCCTGTATGAAGAAATGGAACAGGATTTGGCCAAGATAAAAGGCAAAAATAAAGAAGTTATAAACATAGCCGCATGTGATACGGCCGGCAATTATATTCTGCCTTCCATAGTAATCAATTTTAAAGAGTTACACCCCCAGGCATGTCTGCGCCTCGAAGTTGCTCATACCCAGGATATAGTAGAAAAACTAAAACATAGGCATTTGGATATTGGAATTATTGAGGGAAAACTGCCTAAAGATGATAAATCATTGAGTTCTGTTAACATCTACGATGATAATTTGGTGCTGGTAGTTCCCCGCAAGAATCAATGGTTAAGAGATAAGAGATCAATAAGCTTGGATAAGCTCATAAATGAACCATTTATCGCCCGGGAGGAAGGCTCCTGTATAAGGAACGTACTCGATGCTAAATTGGCCAAATTAGGCCGTTCATTTGATGAATTTAATGTAGTGGCTGAATTTAATAATTACGAAGCCATTAAGCAGGCGGTTATAAACAATAACGGAGTGGCACTTATGCCGGAATCCGTTGGCCGCAGAGAGCTAGACGAGAGGCTATTATGGAGAGTCTATATAGATGAGTTAAAAATCTCATGGCATATAAAGGCCGTATGGCGCCATAACGAACTCCAAACCGGTAATAAAAAACAGTTCTTGGACTATATCACTAATCTGACTGATCTGACAGAAACACAAACGCTCCAAAAAAATATAAGCTAGTATCAAGATGTTTCCGTGAGATGCAGGATTCTTTCATTGAAATCAACTCATAAATAACCCGTACCCCCATTAAAAAAACAGAGCCCGATTCTCCGGGCTCTGTTTGGTTTACAAGCTAATTCCCTAACTACCGATAATAAGCATTATGTAAACTGTTTGTGAAATGGACTGCTTTTAAGTAGTTTACAACATATCCCCGTCTGGGGAGAACTAAATTAATACTACGTAAAGCGCCTTATGACTTCATAGAAATCATATTCAGGAAGGACGCGCCTTAGCTTTAATCTCAACATCCAGGTCTTCAACAACAAAACGATAACGGGAATATTGACGCATAATGTTAAGCTCATCATATACAGTCTGGGGAATAATTATCTGGTTGGGGAAAAGGGTTTCAATAATGTCAATCCTTCTGATCCATAAAAATGATGAAAGGCAATCAGTGTCAAAGATTACCGGCGTCTGAATTTCCATTTTCTTCTCCATCCCCGAATAGTATTTCCCCATATCCCCCTTCAAGCATTAACTCTTCATATTTCCCATAAGTTATTTTTTCTGCTTCTAACAACTCTTCCGCCAGTTCTGCATAGTTAGAATAAATGACCATGCCTTGATCGGCGGTATCTTGATATAAAGCGGGACTGTTGCCGAGCCTGATAGCAGCAGAAGTAACGCCTGTTTTCATCTGGTCAGCTTCTGCTTCGCTTATAACGCCCATGTTTTTCAACCTTAACAACATCAGCGCATGACTCACCGCAAAATAGTTTTCCAGGTATATCAAATCGCGCATATTAGGCTGGCGTGATGAATCCTGCAGTCTTGAGTTTAGATAATAACGCAAAGCATCATCAGGCACCAGAAAATACGAAGCAAAGCTATTGGCCTCCAACTCAACTTCGTAATCCTCATCATATTTACTTATAGCACAAAGTCTTCCCGTCATTCCATGGTTATATTTGAGGTGATAGTATTCGTGAGCAGCCGTAAAATACTGATGCCCCAAACTGCGTCTGGAGTTTATTATTACTAAACCGGTATCCCTTTTTCTCATAAAGATTCCCGAGATGTCACCTTTTAAAGGAGTAGTAATAATGGAGATATTCTCTCTGTTTTTTAGCAATTTGAAGATATTAATACTATCCAGTTGCCCTATTCCCAATTCATTGCGCGCCTCTATTGCCTTTACGCGGGCACGTTCTTTATACCCACTCATGGCCTTACCCCCTGATTTAAAAATGCTAAATTACTTAGGAAATTTTTAGCCCAGGCGATTGTACGCAAGTCTTCCTCGCATAACTCTTCCCCACGAAAAGCCAATTGAATTTCCGGTTCCCTGGTGTCAAGCTCGGAAACGAAATACCCTAAATCATAGCCATACAGATTCGCTAGTTTTTCCAGCAGGCTGAGATTGATCTCTCTCTTGCCGGTCTCAAAATAAGATAATTGAACCTGATTAATATCCAACACTTTAGCAACCTGTTCCTGTGTAAGTCCTGCTGTCTTCCTGGCATCACGAATTTTCCGTCCAACTGCTGCTAAATCTAACGATGCCATAAGATAACCCCCCCCTTATATTAACTACCTGGTTATATTTTATCACATATATCGTTAGAATATAACAGAAATTTAATATTCGATGAAGATTTGCTTCAGGAGGTAAAAAAAAGGTGGGTTCTGAACTACCGCGCCTAGTTTTGTTTTCTCTTCCCTTCAGTCAGGCTCGCTGAGCTGTTTATAAAATCCAAAAAATGTTTCTCCACCTGGGTTAACTCATTTTTCATGTTCTTTCTATACTTTTCATACTCTTCATTGGCCCTGGCTAAAGCCTCTGCATGACTTATTCTGCCGGCATGAGTTAATATTTCGTGTTCACCCAGACGTAAAAAGTCGTCCAGTTTATTAATCCAGTCCTGCATATACATCGGCTTCCTGCGTTTGGCTTGCATTTCGGCAAAATCCAGATAGGAAGATAAAATCAAGTTCAGTATTTCATTTTCAGCTTTGGTCAAGTAATTCTTGGCAACTTTCACATCAGCTTTCTGCGGTTTGCTTCCGGTAAAATAAGTAAGACCCATATGAGGTAGCTGCGCATTTGCACGGAGTGCTATCAATTCATCCGCAGTATGCCCGTGAACTGCCCAGTGCATTTTATTCTGTACGGTCTGAAAGAACTTTCTAGAAGCTTCAACCCTTGGATCGTAGTCAATACTCGTGGCGTAAATATCCAGTACCTTGCGCCAAAAGATTTTTTCAGAGGCGCGAATATCTCTAATTCTGGCCAATAACTCATCAAAGTAGTTACCACCACCAGCTTTCTTTAAAAGCTCATCATTCATGGTAAACCCTTTGATGATATACTCTTTCAATCTCTGAGTAGCCCATATTCTAAACTGTGTACCTCTATGAGATTTGACCCGATAACCTACAGAAATTATAACGTCCAGGTTATAATAGGCTATATTCCTTTCAACAGTTCTGTCCCCTTCATTTTGAACTGTTGCAAAAAATGCAACAGTTGAGTTTTCATCCAATTCCCCTTCTGTAAAAATGTTTTTAATATGCCTTGAAATAACTGATTTATCCCTTTGAAATAATTCCGTCATATCTTTTAAAGACAGCCAGGCCGTCTCATCTTCAAATGTGACCTCAATTTTAGTTTGGCCATCATCGGTTTGATACATTATAATTTCGGATTTGTTTTCAGAATCCATACGTTAATTGCCCCCAGCCATAAGAACATATGTTTGATTTTATTCTACTCTATAGATACATAAAGTGCAACGAAAAGTTTCCCAATATTTTGGAATTTTGATTATTATAATCCTATTTTATTCCCCACTATCATCCCAAACATCTTCCCAATATACTCCTGCTGGTCATCTGCGAAAAGGACGTGGCGTTTTTCGAAGTCTTTTTTGCTGTGGTTTCCTTTCCAATTGATTTTGGGGTAGGGGGTGACGCTGATTATAAATGAGTTGAGGATGGTCTGGCCGTTGCCTGCTACGAGAGTTTTTTCTCTTTCTTTGATGCTTGCTGCAAATTTTAGTTTGGGGTCTTCCCAGCCGTCCACATTCCTTAGTCCTTTGGGGTCTACGAAAGTTATATACTGTTTATCACCTTCGACCAACCAGAGAATGAAGTCGGGGTAAAAGTTACCCTCTTCAAAAAAGCCAATTCCCCGGCCCCGGCTCTGGTTTCTTAGCAGGTACATTTCCTTTCCGGTAAAGCGGGACTGG
>CAZOIC010000020.1:0-24506 GCA_964579945.1 uncultured Syntrophomonas sp.
ATGCTACCTTAAAGGAGTTAAAGAAAATCTTTACTCCTTTTATGGATTTTGAACAACTGGATCGCAAACGCCAGGAAGTTCTGGAAGACATAATAAACAACGGCTCCCGCCCCCAGTTTTTATAGGGGGAACGATAGCCGCGGATAACGCGGATTATTATTAAAAAATTTTTAAATGAGTGTGAAAGCTAAAGTTTCCGCTATAAGGATAAATAGGTTCCCCCTTTCCCGGTCTGGGAGGGAAATACCTTTATAATTTAATTAAAACCTGCGTTAATCCTTATAAATCGGCGCAATCCGCGTGAATTAACTACGGACTTGCTTTGCTGCCACCGGGTTTGTTATTATTATGAGGAGAACAACCGTTTGGGCCGGGTTTAAGCGAGGTAACAAAATGGGGAGTTTTGAATTACATTCAGCCTATAAAGCTACCGGGGACCAGCCTCAGGCGATAAATGCGCTTGTTGATGGTTTAAATAAAGGTTACCGGGAACAGACCCTGCTGGGGGTAACTGGTTCCGGTAAAACCTTTACCATGGCTCGGATTATAGAACAGCAGCAGCGCCCCGCCCTGGTTATGGCACCTAATAAAACTTTAGCCGGGCAGCTATACTCGGAATTCAAACAGTTCTTTCCCGAAAATGCGGTGGAATATTTTATAAGCTATTATGATTACTATCAGCCTGAGGCTTATGTACCTCAGACTGATACTTATATTGAGAAGGATTCTTCTATTAATGATGAAATTGATAAGCTGCGCCATTCAGCTACTGCATCTCTCCTGGAACGGCGCGATGTCATTATTGTAGCCAGTGTATCCTGTATATATGGTTTGGGTGCTCCGGATGATTACTATAAACTGGCGATATCGCTGCGTCCGGGAATGGAGATGAGTCGGGAGGAACTGCTGCGGCGTCTGGTGGAAACCCATTATGAACGTAATGATTACGCTTTCAGCCGAGGTTATTTCCGGGTACGGGGAGATGTAGTAGAGGTTTTTCCGGCCTCTACCGGGGAAAAAGCTATTCGTATTGACTTTTTTGGGGATGAGATAGATAGAATTATTGAGTTCAACCCTTTAACCGGAGAAGTTTATGGACGACGTATTCATGTCATGATATTCCCGGCTTCCCATTTTGTCACCACCTGGGAGCATATGATGGCAATAGCCGGAGATATAGAAGATGAGCTGGAGCAGCAGCTAAAACTTTTCCAGAGCCAGGGTAAACTGCTGGAAGCCCAGCGCCTGGAACAGCGTACCCGCTATGATTTGGAAATGATAAAAGAAGTGGGATACTGCAAAGGGATAGAAAACTATTCCCGCTATATTACCGGACGGGCTCCGGGGGAACCCCCTTATACCCTGATAGACTTTTTCCCTGAGGACTATCTTCTTTTTATGGATGAATCGCACATTTCCGTACCTCAGGTTAGGGGCATGTATGAGGGTGACCGTTCCCGAAAGCAAAACCTGGTGGACTATGGTTTTCGGTTACCATCAGCCCTGGATAACCGTCCCCTGAAATTTACCGAGTTTTATGATAAAATCGGACAGGTTATATATGTTAGTGCAACTCCCGGTGATGCCGAAGTGGGCAGGAGTTCTCAGGTAGCAGAACAAATAATCAGGCCTACTGGTTTGGTGGACCCCGAGGTACAGGTACGGCCCACTGAAGGGCAGATTGATGATTTAATGGCGGAAATCCGGGTGACGGTAGGGAAGGGTTATCGGGTACTGGTAACTACCCTGACTAAGAGAATGGCCGAAGACCTATGCGATTATCTGGCTGGGGTTAATATCCGGGTGCGTTATATGCACTCCGATATAGATGCTTTGGAGAGGCTTAATATCCTGCGTGATTTGCGCAGTGGGGAATTTGACGTGCTGGTGGGTATCAACCTGCTGCGGGAGGGACTAGACCTGCCGGAAGTAGCCCTGGTAGCCATACTGGATGCGGATAAGGAAGGTTTCCTGCGCTCGGGCCGGTCTTTAATTCAGACTATAGGGCGCGCTGCCCGTAACGTGGAAGGCCGGGTATTAATGTATGCTGATCGTATTACTGACTCCATGCGTTTAGCCATAGACGAAACTAACCGCCGCCGCCAGGTACAGGTTAAGTATAATCAGGAAAATAACATAACTCCCGAGACCATTAAAAAAGCGGTTTACGCTGCAGTTGAGGCTACTATCGCCGAGGAACCGGTGGACTATGATGTTTATGGGATAAAAAGCTTGCCACTGGAGGAACGCCGGCGCCTGATAACTGAAATGGAGCTGGAAATGCGTGATGCCGCTGAAAGACTGGAATTCGAACGCGCCGCCCAACTCCGCGACGCCATTAAAGAACTGCAACAACCTGCGAAAACCAGGCGAAGAAAGTAAGGGGAAATCCGTAATCAGACGCGGAATACGCGGAATACTTAGGGAATTTGGGGATAACTATGAATTGCTTGGTTGGGTACATGCAAAACCAGCCATGCCCGGAGGACATACCCTAAAGGGCACACAGCTACTACGAATGAAAATGTCTTTACATGCTCTTCCCGTACAACAGCACCTAATCTGTAGGGGCGAACGTATGTGTTCGCCCGGAATAGGCAGTTATATATACAATGTGATTTACCCTACGGGGGGGGCCAGTGGTCGGCCTGGTAGACACACGGGTTTGCCCCTACAAAAACTACATAAATCTGCATCCTTAAAAATAATAAAAAAATCACTTTCTAATTGCCGGAGGATAAGAATGAAAGATTATATATATGTAAAAGGGGCCCGGGAGCATAATTTAAAAAATATAGATGTAACCATTCCCCGGGATAAACTGGTGGTATTTACTGGAGTATCAGGATCGGGTAAATCGAGCCTGGCCTTTGACACTATCTACAGTGAAGGTCAGCGGCGTTACGTGGAGTCTCTTTCCACTTATGCCCGCCAGTTTCTGGGGCAGATGGACAAACCTGATGTCGACTATATCGAAGGGCTTTCCCCGGCCATTTCCATAGACCAGAAATCAACCTCCAATAATCCTCGCTCTACGGTGGGTACGGTAACCGAAATATATGATTATCTGCGCCTGCTGTTTGCCCGGGTGGGTACCCCGCATTGTCCCCATTGTCACCAGCCCATAAAAAGGCAGACGGTGGACCAGGTGGTGGACAATCTCCTCGCTTTACCTGAAGGGAGCAGAATCAAGGTCCTGGCTCCGGTGGTTAGAGGACAGAAGGGGGAACATAAAAAGACCATGAATAACCTCTTCCGTGATGGTTTCGGACGGTTAATGGTAGATGGCTACGAATATACCTCAGATGAAGAAATTCAATTGGAAAAAAACAAAAAGCATGATATCAGTGCGGTAGTAGACCGGCTGGTAATAAAAGATAGTATCAGGAGCCGCCTGGCTGAATCCCTGGAACTGGCCTTTGAACTAAGTGAGGGTATAGTAGTTATCCAACTGCTGGGAGAGAGCGGTGAAGAGGAAATGATGTTCAGTCAGGATTTTTCCTGTCCGGAATGCGGTTTTAGCCTGCCGGAACTAAGTCCCCGCATGTTCTCTTTTAACAATCCTTTTGGAGCTTGTCCGGAGTGTGACGGTCTGGGGGAAAAACACGAGATTGATCCGGCGTTGGTGCTGGATATGAATAAAAGCCTGGCCGATGGGGCGGTTATTCCCTGGTCCAATAACTTCTTTACCTTTTACAACCAGGTACTGGCCACTATGGCGGAAAAACATAAAATTCCTATGGAACAACCATTACGGGAATTAAGCCGTAAGCAGCTGGATATTATTTTATATGGAAACGGTCAGGAGCGCTTCAAAGTAAACTATATCAATTCCTATGGTGAGGCCAGTGCCTTCCGTACCAGCTATGAGGGAATAATAAACAACCTGCGGCGCCGCCACCACGAGACTAAGTCAAATGCTGCCCGGGAGGAAATTGAAAAATATATGACCGTAAGCTCTTGTCACAGCTGTCAGGGTAAGCGGCTGAAACCGGAAATACTATGGGTATTAATTTGCGGGAAATCTATTTACGAAGTAAGTTCGATGTCGGTGCGGGAAGCCCTGGATTTTTTCACCACCCTGACCTTAAGTGAAAGAGAAAGCTACATTGCCCGCCAGATAATTAAGGAAATTAAGGAACGGCTGAATTTTTTAGTTGATGTGGGGTTGGATTACCTGACCCTGGACCGGGCGGCGGGCAGTTTATCCGGTGGTGAAGCTCAGCGCATACGTCTGGCTACCCAGGTAGGTTCCAGCCTGGTAGGAGTCTTATATGTACTGGACGAGCCTAGTATAGGTTTGCATCCCCGGGATAATGATCGTTTGCTGGCTACCCTGAAACGGCTGCGTGATCTGGGCAATACCGTAATCGTAGTGGAACATGATGAGGATACTATCCGCAATGCCGATTATATTTTTGATATTGGCCCCCGCGCCGGGGTTAACGGCGGGGAAGTGGTAGCCTCGGGCAGCCTGGAGGAGATTCTGAAAACGGCGGGGTCACTTACCGGTCAGTATTTATCCGGGCAGAAGGATATAGAACTGCCTCCCTCGCGCCGCAATGGTAATGGAGGATTTATAGGAGTACGGGGAGCCTCTCAGCATAACCTGAAAAACATCGATGTAAATATACCCCTGGGTAAAATGGTGGTTGTAACCGGGGTATCCGGTTCCGGGAAAAGCACCCTGGTAGGGGATATCATGTACCCGGCTCTGATGAAGAAACTGCATGGAGGCAGGCACCGCCCGGGTTCACATCAGGATATAGAGGGAGCAGAACAGATTGACAAGGTGATAAATATCGACCAGTCACCCATAGGCCGTACCCCCAGGTCCAATCCCGCCACCTATACCGGTGCTTTTGACGGAATCCGGGAGCTTTTTGCCAGCACGGCAGAGTCACGGGTAAGGGGTTATAAACCGGGAAGATTCAGTTTTAATGTCCGCGGGGGGCGCTGTGAAGCCTGTTCGGGTGACGGTATTATAAAAATTGAGATGCACTTTCTACCTGATGTTTATATCCCGTGTGAAGTCTGCAAGGGTAAGCGCTACAACCGGGAGACGCTGGAGGTTAAGTACAAGGGTAAGACGATATCTGATATTTTGGAAATGACAGTGGATGAAGCGGTGGACTTTTTCGAAAATATACCCCGGGTCTATCGCAAGCTTAAAACCCTGCAGGAAGTAGGCCTGGGTTATATACAACTGGGACAACCGGCACCCTCCCTGTCAGGCGGAGAAGCGCAGCGGGTAAAACTGGCCACCGAGCTCTCCCGCCGCTCTACTGGCAAGACCCTGTATATACTGGATGAGCCTACTACCGGGCTGCACAAGGATGACGTTAAACATTTGCTTAACGTGTTAAATATTCTTGTAGACAATGGCAATACCGTCGTAATTATCGAACACAACCTGGATGTTATCAAAACTGCGGACTATTTAATCGACCTGGGGCCGGAAGGAGGAGAACAGGGAGGAGAAATAATAGCCCAGGGTTCCCCCGAAGAAGTCGCCCAAAGCCCCGTTTCCTATACCGGAAGATACTTAAAGAGAATATTAAATATAGACAATGAATACACTGAGGACTATGAAAGACACTGAAAAAATACAGTATTAATGTTAGCGTGATAAGGTGACAGGGGACGGTTCCCTGTCACCTATAAGGTGAGGCTATGTTAAAGGAACGTTTGGGTAATGTACCCCTGAAGCCGGGGGTTTATATTTATAAGGACAGTGAGGGCCGGGTAATTTATGTAGGCAAGGCTAAATCACTGCGTACCCGTATGCGCTCCTACTTTCAATCCCCCTCAAAACTGCACCCTAAAGTCCGGGCCCTGATGGCTCGGGTGGCAGACTTTGATTATATTGTTACTACCAGTGAAGTGGAAGCCCTGATCCTGGAGAATAACCTGATTAAATCCTACCAACCGCGTTACAATATTCAACTGCGGGATGATAAAACTTACCCCTACCTGAAGGTTACTACCGGAGATGATTATCCCCGTTTAGCCCTGGTACGGGAAGAGAAGGATGGAGTATCCCGGTATTTCGGACCTTATACTAATGTCACCTCCTTGCGCGAGACCATAAAGCTGTTAAATCTGGTCTTTCCCTTACGTACCTGTAAGACTTTACGTACAGGAAAACGCCCCTGCTTAAACCGTGATATTAACCGCTGCCTGGCACCCTGTAGTGGTAAGGTTAAAAAGAAAGAATACCAGCAGGTGGTTGCGGGGCTGCTGGATTTTATGGAGGGGAATTCCCGGGAACTATTAGAGCAAAAAGAAGCGGAAATGAAAGAGGCGGCCGCCCGCCTGGAATTTGAAAAGGCAGCTCATCTGCGTGATCAGATAGAAAGTATAAAAAAAGTGGGGGAAAAACAGAAGATTAGTTTTGAAAATCCTTATAACCTGGATGTCATAGCTTTAAGCGGAAAGGAAAAGGAACATCTGGTACTATTGTTTAAAATCCGGGCTGGTGCCATAGTGAATAAAGATACCTTCTGGCTGAATCGGGCTATTGACGAAGAAGAAGCTCAATTAATGGAGTTTTTCTTGAAACGCTATTATGCCGACCGTAGTGATATACCGGGAGAAATTCTGCTCAGTCATTTACCGGAGGGGATTGAGGTGCTGCAATCCTGGCTGCAGGCTGAAAAGGGGCGTAAGGTTAAGCTGCGTATCCCGCAGCGGGGAGATAAGAAGAGCCTCCTGGATATGGTTATAAATAATGCTGCTTTGCTCTGGCAGGAGAAACATGAAAAGGAACAGAAAAACCAGGATATACTTAAACAATTGAGCCAGGTGTTAAACCTGGAGGTAGTCCCGCAAAGGATAGAATGCTATGATATCTCCCACCTGGGAGGAGAGGAAACGGTAGCCTCGATGGTGGTTTTTACCAGGGGCATTACGGACCGTAAAGCCTACCGCCGGTTTAAAATGAAGGTGGATCAAAATGATGATTTTGCTTCACTCAGCGAAGCTTTACAGCGGCGTTTTAAGCGGGCTCGGGAAGGAGATTCTTCATTTTTGCCGGAACCGGATCTGATTCTAATTGACGGAGGCCTTGGGCAGGTAAATGCAGTCTATAAAATCCTGCAGGAAATGCAGGTGGATATACCGCTTTTCAGCCTGGCCAAAAAGAATGAGGAGATTTACACCCCTGGTTCGGCTACTCCCTTACGACTTTCCCGGCAAGATGAAGCCTTGCAGTTATTGCAAAGGCTGCGGGACGAGGCTCATCGTTTCGCTATTGAATACAATCGCCAGCGTCGGGCTGGTAAAGTGCGGGCCTCCAGTCTGGATGACATCGAGGGTATCGGACCGGCTCGGAAGAAGAAGCTGTTAAGCCATTTTGGCTCGGTAAAGTCCATACAGCAGGCTTCCCTGGAGGAACTCCTAAAGCTCCCTGGCATCACCCGCCCGGTAGCGGAAAACGTCTACCAGCATTTTCACAAAGAGGACAGGTGACAGGGGACGGTTCCTGTGTCACCTTAAACCCAAGGTGACACAGGAACCGTCCCCTGTCACCCGAATTTATTAAGAAATTTTGGGAAAGCAAGCGATTGGGTAAAAATTATGTTAGAATAATGACAAATAATAATATATATTTAATATAAAGGTATTCAGTAATGTTATTCGGGGAAGGGGGAATTGACCGGTGCATGGTTGGGTTATCAGGTGGTTGCTAAGTATTCTTGCCTTATTATTAACTGCGGCGCTTATTCCGGCTTTTGAGCTTTCGGTATGGGGAGCGATAGTAGGATCAATTTTTTTGGGGGTAATTAATGCGGTTATTCGTCCCCTGTTGATTATTCTTACCTTACCACTAAATGTTGTGACCTTGGGACTGTTTACTTTGGTTATTAATGGTTTTATGTTATGGATTACATCTGTAACCATCAAGGGTTTTGAAATACATGGTTTCGGTTGGGCCATATTAAGCGCCCTAGTATTTAGTATACTGAGTTTTCTTATAAGTCTGCTAATAGATGACCGGACCTTTACCTTCTAAAGGAAGCAGGGGGACGGTTCTTTTGCTTCCTTGAGTGTCTAATTAATTTTTAATTATGTTAAATAAGGTTTTAAGCCGGGCAATAGCTCGGCTTATTAACATAAATAAGGGGGAAGTAAATGTCTATAAAATTGGTAGCTATTGACCTGGATGATACATTATTGGATTCAGGCCTAAAAATAGCGGATAACTGTCTGCAGGCGATAAGTCAGGTGCAGCAGAAGGGAATTCTGGTGACCCTGGCAACCGGGCGTATGTACCCTTCCGCTCTCCCCTATGCCAGGCAGCTAAAGGTCGATGTTCCTTTGATTACTTATCAAGGTGCCCTGGTAAAAAACTCCCTTTCGGAAGAAATACTATATTATCACCCTCTGCCTCCCCAACCGGCAATCGAGATAATTGATTTCTTCAGGCAGGCTGGGATACATTACCACAGTTACCTGGAGGATCAAATATGTATGGAGTCGCTTACCCCGGAAGGTCGTTATTATGAAAGCATATCGGGCATAAAACCGGTGCTGGTTGATGATCTGATGAACGTTTGCAGCAGCGGCAAGGCCATGAAAATCATGGGAGTTACGAAGGATAGCGAATTATTGCTCAGTATGGGAAGGGAATTAAAAGACAGGTATGGTGATAGCCTGAATATTACCCGATCGAAACCCGTTTTCCTGGAGGTTATGGCCCGTGAAGCTAATAAAGCAGATGCCCTGCGTGTAGTTGCGGCACATTACCAGGTTAAGCGTAATGAGGTAATGGCTATAGGAGATAGTTATAATGATATAGAGATGATACAATGGGCTGGAGTAGGCGTAGCTATGGGAAACGCCTGGAAAGATGTAAAAGAGGTAGCTGACTTTGTCACTTTATCCAATGAGGAAGAGGGAGTAGCCGAAGCCTTGCGGAAGTATGTACTGTAAGAATTATGAATTGAGAATTAATTAATTTTTCCTGGAGGTGTTATGGTTTGCGCAAACTGGTAGTTGGGGTAGACCTGGGAGGTACGAAAATTTTGACCGGTATTGCTGACACCAATGGTACCATTCTGGGAAAAAAGCGGGTACCTACTCCGGCGGGTGCTGATCCTGATCAGGTACTCGATGTAATAATAGAATGTGCCACAGAGTTGCTGAGAGTTTGCCTGGTTCAGGAAGAGGAGATTCAAGGAATTGCAGTTGCCACTCCTGGTCCCCTGTCTTTTCCGGAAGGAGTAGTGAGAAATTCTCCTAATCTGAGTTGGGAGCGGGTACTTCTTAAGGAAGAATTGATAAGGCGTACCGGGAGGCCGGTTATTGTAGAAAAAGATACTAATATGGCCGTATTGGGTGAGTATTATTTTGGCCGTCAGCGTGGATGTGGTGATTTGCTTTATATGACGGTTAGTACCGGCATAGGTGGAGGAATCATTTGTGCCGGTAAGGTTTATCGGGGTCATCTAGGTGGTGCTGGAGAGGTTGGACATATGGTTGTAGAACTTGGGGGAGAGGCCTGTAATTGTGGACGCCGGGGTTGCCTGGAGGCCATGGCTTCCGGTAGTGCCATTGCTCGAAGGTTGGATAGGATGATTAAAAAGGGTCAGGGGCAGGGGATACTAAACTGTACTACTCCGGGAGAACATCCTGGTCCCCGGGAGTTGGGAATTGCATTTCGGCAGGGAGATGAAGAGGCCAGGTTACTTTTATCTCAGGTAGCCCAATATCTGGGAATCGGCATTGCCAATCTGGTAAATATTTTTAACCCCCGGGCCATTATTCTAGGAGGAGGTATGATGCTGGGGCTTAAAGATCTGCTCCTGGAACCGGTACGGACTTATGTTTATGAACATGTTTTCAGCCTGAACCGGGAAGATTTAGTAGTAGAGTGTACTTCCTTGGGTGACGATATTGTGCTTTACGGTTGTGTTGCAGCGGTACTGAGTAATAAAAATGGTTAGGAGTAGGGGGGTAATCACTTTAGTTTGTCGTGAGCAGATGGGGTTAGGTTATATAAAAAACTTTTTCAGTGTTAATCATAAAACATCAGTGTGATTCAGTGTCTAATTTAATCTATTTTCTATTAATCAAGGGGGAATGAAAATGAGTAATGAAATGACAGCGGAACAGATGATGGAATACTTGTATGGCTTACCGGATCAGTTTGCGCGCAGCCTGGAGCTGGATCTTACGTATGTTTCTCGGTATAAGAAAGATTACCGTAATATCGTGGTCTCCGGTATGGGAGGCTCAGCTATCGGAGGAGATATTTTACGAGTTTATGGAGCGAATAAAGCCAAGGTACCGATTACTGTAGTACGTGACTATGCCATTCCGGCTTTTGTAGATCAGCATACCTTGTTCTTGGCAGCAAGCTATTCCGGTAATACCGAAGAGACTTTAAGCGCATTTAGCCAGGCGCGGGAACAGGGCGCCTCTATTATATGTGTTACTACCGGGGGTAAGTTAAAGGCTATGGCAGAACAGGATGGCTATGCAGTTGTAGAGATACCGGCAGGATTAGTACCACGCGCTGCTACCGGCTATCTGTTTGCTCCCCTGGCCTTGCTCCTGGAGGAATTGGGGATAGTAGAAGGGGTTCGCCAGGAACTGCAGGAAACGGTAGAAGTTTTACAGGGAATGCGGGAACAACTGCATCCTGGAGTTGCGGCCGGGAGTAATCAAGCCCGGATAATAGCCGGAAAACTTAAAGACTCGCTTCCGGTTATATGGGGTACTGCGGGGGGAACGGAAGTTGCTGCCCTGCGCTGGAAGGCGCAAATTAACGAAAATGCCAAATGTCCAGCTTATTATGGTATTCTTCCTGAATTGAATCACAATGAAATCGTAGGTTTTGAAGTACCCCGGCCATTACTGGCTTCACTTAGTTGTATAATTCTGAGAGATAAATATGATTACGAACGGGTTAAGCGACGCATCGAAATAAGCAAAGATATAATCAAGGACCAGGTTAAAGAGATAATCGAGATAAACAGTCAGGGAGAGTCTTATCTGGCTCGTTTTTACTCGCTGGTGTATATAGGTGATTATGCCAGCGTATATCTAGCTCTGGAATACGGCATCAATCCCACTCCAGTTAAAGTAATTGATTATCTTAAGGCACAATTGGCGTAACCCAGAAAATCAGAGGGAGGTTTTAAACCTCCCTCTAAATTTTTTCTGGGTAAAGCTATGGGCAGATGCAAAAACTATATTCGAGGTGTTTTCATGGAGTTATATGGAGACTACCATACTCATTGCCGCCGTAGTGATGGCAGGCAGGATGAGGAGGAAATTATTAATGCAGCCCGGAGCCGGGGCCTGAAAGAAGTAGCCATTACAGACCATGGTCCCCTGGCAGCAGTTATTGGGGTCGAAGACGCTAACCAGTATCTGAAGCTGCGAGATAAGTTGGATGCCATAGCTGCCGATTATCCGGATATCAAGGTTCTACTCGGAGCAGAAGCTAATATTCGGGATTTGCAGGGTACTCTGGATATACCGGTTGAGATTATTGCCCAGCTGGATATCCTTATTGCCGGTCTGCATCCTTATACCCTGCCTACCTCAATAAAAGACGGTTGGGCAATTTTTGTACAAAATGCTCTGCGCCATTTCGGGCGGGGACAGCAGGAGAAGGCGATTAACAACAATACCAAGGCAACGGTGGAAGTTATTTATAACAATCCCCAACTGGATATTTTATCTCATCCGGGCTTGTTTTTTACTGTGGATGTAGCCGAAGTAGCTCGTGCCTGCGTGGCTAAAGATGTCCTTTTTGAAATAAATTGCGCACACGAACACCCTGATGTTTCTGCTATAATTGAAGCAGATAGGGTGGGAGTTGATTTTATAATTAATAGTGATGCACATTATCAGGAATCGGTAGGTAACCTGGATTATGGGGTAAAACTGGTAGAAAAGCTGGGAATTGCTCCTGAGCAGGTGGCCAACAAATGTCAAGGGGGAGGCCATAGGCAGTGGAGAAAAAAGAAGAGAAACTGCATATACTCATAATTACCGGGCTTTCTGGAGCCGGGAAGACCCAGGTGATTAACTGCCTGGAGGATATGGGGTATTATTGCGTTGATAATTTACCCCCGGCGTTATTAACAAAATTTGTGGAATTAAGTATGCAGTCTGAAGGCCGGGTTGATAAAGTAGCCCTGGTTATAGATGTCAGGGGAGGCGAGTTCTTCAGTGATCTAACCCAGTCACTACAGGAACTGGAAGAGGATCGCATACCCTATGAGATTCTATTTCTGGAAGCCTCCGATGACGTCCTGATCCGGCGGTTTAAAGAATCCCGGCGCCGCCATCCCCTATCCGAACGGCGACAGCTCACCGAAGCCATACAATTGGAAAGAAAAATGCTGGAAGAACTGCGAGGTAAAGCTAATCTCGTAATTGACACCAGTGGACTTTCCCCCAAGTTACTTAAGGATAAATTGCAAGGTTTGTATAGTGAAAGTGGCACAGGTAAGTTTACCATAAACATTAACTCTTTCGGTTATAAATGGGGAATTCCCCTGGACTCTGATATTGTTATGGATGTTAGATTTCTTACTAATCCTTTTTATGATCCCCATATGCGTATGTTAACTGGTCAGGATCGGGATGTAATTGAATTTGTGCTTGAGTCACCAATTACTAAATCATTTAACCGCCGGTTTTTAAATCTCTTAAAGTATTTAATCCCCTATTATGTACAGGAAGGGAAAACTAATCTGGCAGTATCGATAGGCTGTACTGGAGGGCAGCATCGCTCGGTGGTATTGGCTGATTATGTGGCCGGGCAGTTAAAGAAGATGGGATATAATGTTCTAACCCGACATAGAGATGTTGCAAAATATAAAATGGAGGACTAAATGGTTAGTATAAATGAGCCGGCAATCGTGGTGATAGGCGGCGGAACCGGCCTGTCCGTATTACTAAAAGGTTTAAAACAATATACTTCTAGGATTACAGCAATGGTGACGGTTAGTGATGACGGGGGTAGTTCCGGAAGGCTTAGAACTGAACTGGGGGTGTTACCACCGGGAGATATTCGTAACTGTCTGGTAGCACTGGCAGAAACTGAAACTCTCATGAACAAAGTTTTTCAGCATCGTTTCCTTCAGGGGGGTAGCCTTCAAGGCCATAATCTAGGAAATCTGCTCCTGGTAGCAATGACGGAGATTACAGGGGATTTTATCTTAGCCATCAGAGAAGTAAGCAAGGTACTGGCAGTTAGGGGTAAAGTACTTCCAGCTACCCTGGAACCGGTGATACTGGGAGGGATAATGGCAGATGGTAACCAGGTAATAGGTGAAACTGCTATTCGTGATTATCCAGCTAGTATTAAGGAGGTTTATCTTATACCGGAATGTGGGCCATTGCCGGAAACACTTCAGGCTATTAATGAGGCTGATGCTATTATAATTGGCCCCGGGAGCCTTTATACCAGTATCATTCCTAATTTGCTGGTTAAGGGAGTTATTGAAGCTATAGCAGATTCCGGGGCACCCAAATTCTATATAAGTAATATTATGACTGAAGAGGGTGAAACCGACAATTTCACCGCTGCCGACCATCTGAGGGTAATCCAAAAGCATACTGGGAAACAGATAATTAATTATGCTGTAGTTAATTCCGGTAATGTTGATGAAGAGCGATTAAAGCGTTACATAGAAGAAAAAGCAGTACCGGTAAGATCATCCTCAGATGAAATCGCTAAAATGGGAATAAATATTATTGAGCGGGATTTAGTTTCTGATACCGAGGTGGCCTGGCACAATGCTGATAAACTGGCCCGGGTCATACTGGAAACGATTAGTAAGAAAATAGATTTTTAAATTCTCGCGGATAGCGTACCCATAGGGCACACTGATGTAGCGCTAACGCGCTACCATTAAGGGAGCGGATTATAGATTTCCGCATCTAAATAGGTTCTTAAGGAGCATTGGTTATGAGTTTTTCCCATGATGTCAGGAACGAGCTGGCCCGAATAATGCCGGAGAAAGAATGCTGTAGTAAGGCTGAGCTTTCGGCTTTATTGGGCAGCGGTACGATTGTTATTGGATCTGGGGAGGACGAATGTAACCTTAAAGTAAGAGTGGAGAATGCAGCTACTGCTCGTAAAATTTTTAAACTGATTAAACAAAGTTACGGCTTGCAATCTACTGTTGGCATAGAAAACCGTAAGCGTTTTGTAAAGACGAAGGTTTATGAAGTAGATACCTATTTTTCTTCAGATAATTTGTCGATATTGCAGGAATTACACCTGATAGAAGATAATAATAATAGTAAGAGCCAGCCCAGTCCTAATATTACTAGAAAGACCTGTTGTAAGCGTTCCTATCTGCGGGGTATATTTCTTAGCCGGGGTTTTGTTAACCGACCTGAAAATGACTATCATTTGGAAATAGTATTTAATGACGAAAAGTTATCTGCCCATGTACAGAAATTATTGGCCCGTTTCGAGATAGAGGCCCGTATTTTTGAAAGAAAAAGCAATTCCGTGTTATATATAAAAGAGAGTGAGAAAATCGGTGATTTTTTACGTGTTGTAGGTGCCAATCGAGCCCTGCTGGAATTTGAAAATGTGCGTATTATCAAATCAATGCGTAATACCGTTAACCGGCAGGTAAACTGTGAAACGGCTAATTTGGCCAAAACTATTGATGCGTCTCTGCGCCAGATAGACTTGATTAACCAGGCCAGGGAAAAAGAAGGGTGGAATAAGTTGCCGGCGCAGCTTAGGGAACTGGCCCTTCTCAGGGTAGATTATCCTGACTATTCTCTAAAAGAATTGGGAGAACTAACTCAACCACCTCTTAGTAAACCAGGTGTTGCCTACCGGATGCGTAGGCTGGAAAAAATGGCAGAAGATTTAATCTGATATAGCTAAAATACTAAAAGGGCATAATTTCGCCAGTGCAGAAATATTTATGGTTAGAGATAGAGAAAAGGGGGATCTGCATGCGGTTAACTCATGATGTTTTTCTAGAACAGCAACAAAAGTTACTTATGACACCAGAACTGCGCCAGGCTATTGCTATTCTGCAGATGTCTACCCTGGAATTATCTGAATATGTACAAAGGGAATTGGAAGAGAACCCATTTTTAGAAGAACGAGATGAGTCGGCAGAAGCAGGGGAAAAGGATAATGACAACTCTGACAATAGTAAAATGGAAGAGTGGATGGAATACTTCCATGACCGGGATGTAGGCTATTCACCACAGGAAAAAAAAGAAGAAGAGAAATCGTTTGAGAATTTTTTGACCCGTAAGCCCAGTCTCTATGAGCACCTCGAGTTTCAACTGCATATTGCCAGTAAAAAAGAAGATGATTTGGTCATTGGGAATTACCTGATTGGTAGCATTGATAGTAATGGTTACCTCTGTGTGGATTTAGATGAAGTAGCTAATAAGCTTAATGTCCCCAGAGAAAAAGTGGAAAAGTCTTTGGAATTAATCCAGTCCTTTCATCCCCATGGGGTTGGGGCTCGCGATTTGGCCGAGTGTTTACTTTTACAATTAAGGCACTATGGTAAAGAAAGCCAGATGGCCCGGGATATTATTAACAACCATCTTGGGGATTTAGGCCGGGGTAAGTTGAACAAGATTGCCCAGACCCTGGCAGTGCCAGTACAAGAAGTGCAGGATATTGGTGACTTGATTAGGACTTTGGATCCCAGGCCCGGATTACAGTACAGCAATAGTAACGAAATTAAATATATACTTCCTGATGTTTTTGTGGAGAAGGTGGAGGGAGAATACATTGTTATAGTTAATGATTTTAATTTCCCCCGCCTAATTATTAATCAGGTTTATAAGAGTATTTTGCGCCAGCCTAACGCTTTTCCCCAGGATGCCAGGAAATATCTGGAGGAGAAAATGGGTTCTGCCATTTGGTTAATTCGCAGCATAGAGCAGAGGCGTATGACTCTTTATAAAGTAGCTCGTTGTATAGTTGATATTCAAAGTGAGTTTTTAGATCGGGGAGTGGAACATTTAAAACCGCTAAATCTAAAGCAGGTGGCTGATATTGTTGAGGTTCACGAGTCAACTGTGAGTCGGGCTACCACCAACAAGTACATCCAGACCCCCCAGGGACTATTTGAATTAAAGTACTTTTTTAGTACTGGAGTAGAATTATTTCATGGTAGTCGAAAAGTATCATCTAAGAGCATAAAATATATGTTGGAAGAGATAGTAGCCGCAGAAGATCCTACTAAACCTCTGAGTGACGATGCCATTGCCAAGATATTAAATAAAAAGGGCATACGGATTTCCCGCCGTACGGTAGCTAAATACCGGCAGGAACTCGGCATATTATCAACCATGGCACGTAAACGGTATTAATAAGATAATACAGCTGTTTTAATCGATGGTTGCGCGGGTGTTCTTTTTGGTATTGTTAATCATGTTTTCGTAATTATGGTATAATAATTGGTAGAACAATGGATTTTGTATACATGGTATAAACTTTGGGACATTTTTGTCCCTGGGGTATATACACAACCCGCTGAGGATATTTTTATGGATAGATTATTTTCTCTCCTGGAACGTTTTGCCCCGGAAACTTTGGAAACTATCCAAACCAGGTACCAGGTGTTACGACAGGTAATGCATCGACAACCGGTAGGTAGAAGACAACTGGTTAAAGACCTGGGGCTTTCGGAAAGGGCGATTCGCAGTGAGATTGATATTTTAAAAGAACGGGGAATAATTCATATCACCCCGGCGGGGTTATATCTCACCCCGGTTGGTGAAACTATGCTGCGTGAAATCGATGAAATTATTCCCTTCCTATATCAAACTCAAACTTTAGCTGAGAAGATTAAACATTTGTTCAATATACCGGAAGTGATTGTGGTACCGGGTGATTCCTACACTGATCAGCTGACCCATAAGGATTTGGGTCGGGCAGCAGCTCGTTATCTAAAAAAGCTGCTCTACCCTTCCTGTATTCTGGCGGTTACTGGTGGTACTACCCTGGCGGAAATGGCTGATGCCATTGGCCCGGGTATTCAGTTTCCAGATGTACTGGTAGTACCTGCCCGGGGAGGACTGGGAGAAGATATGGAACAGCAGGCCGGGACTATTGCCGCCAAGATAGCTATGGCAATAGGGGCCCAGTATCGGTTGCTGCATATTCCCGATAATTTGGAAGAAAGCACCGTGGAAATATTAAAAAAGGATTTTCATATTGCCCAGGTAATTGAAAGCATTAAATCCTGTGACATACTGGTACATGGTATCGGATCAGCTATTGAAATGGCCAATCGCCGTCAGTTAACAGCAGACGAGATTAATTTTTTAAAAAGAAGAAATGCTGTAGGTGAAGCATTGAGATATTATTTTGATGAAAAGGGTAAAATAGTCTATGAAGTTCCCGGAGTTGGTTTGGAATTAGCTGATTTGGATAATGTTGAAACCGTTATTGCGGTTGCTGGTGGCAGTAACAAGGCCAAGGCCATCGAGGCGGTACTTGGTTATCGGCAGGAGAAGGCCCTTATCACCGATGAAGGGGCGGCCAGAGAAATTATAAAAAATAATGAATAGAAAGGGTGATATTGATGGCAGTTAAAGTTGCTATCAACGGGTTTGGAAGAATCGGCCGACTAGTTGCCAGGATAGCTCTGGGGCGGGACGAGATTGAGCTGGTGGCGATAAATGATCTAGGGGATGCCAGGGCCAATGCCCACCTCTTTAAATACGATTCCATTCACGGGGTCTATGCGGGCGAAGTAAAGGTTGAGAACGATTACATGCTGCTTGATGGACAAAAAATTCGCTACCTGTCCAATAAAGATCCGGAACAATTACCCTGGAAAGAGCTGGGGGTTGAAATTGTGGTAGAGTCCAGCGGGGCTTTCCGCACCCGGGAGAAAGCTGCCAAACATCTGACCGCAGGTGCCCGGAAAGTGGTTATAACGGCACCGGGTAAAGGGATTGACTTGACTATGGTTATGGGTGTAAATCATGATAAATATCGGCCTGAATATGATGTGGTCTCTAATGCTTCCTGTACTACCAACTGCCTGGCACCGGTAACCAAAGTCTTAATGGATAACTTCGGTATAGTAAAGGGACTAATGAATACTATTCATTCCTACACCAATGACCAGCGTATTTTGGATTTGGCTCATAATGATCTGAGACGGGCACGGGCTGCAGCTGTTTCCATTATTCCCACCTCAACTGGCGCCGCCAGTGCCCTGGGGCTGGTTATTCCGGAAATGGCGGGAAAACTGGATGGTATGGCTACACGGGTACCTACTCCCGATGTTTCCCTGGTAGATTTAACCGTGGAACTGGAGAAAGCGGCTACCGTAGCAGAGATTAATAATGCCTTTAAAATTGCCAGTGAAACTAATCTTAAGGGTATATTAAAATATACGGAAGAACCCCTGGTTTCCAGTGATTACCGGGGGGATAACAATTCCGCCATTGTTGACGGGCTCTTGACTATGATGGCGGGAGACCGTATGGCCAAGGTAATAGCCTGGTATGATAATGAATGGGGCTATTCCGTACGGGTAATTGATGTGCTGGCTTATATAGCGAAGCAATTTTGATATTAACCTGGTTTACGCGGATTCATAAGGATTAACGCTGGTTTTAACTTAATAAGAGTAAGGGGTGAGGGGTTAGGAGTGAGGATATTTCGTCATACCTGCCCATCACCTGTAGTTATTATCCTTGTTGCTTGTATTCGCACTCACTAGCGCCAAGGTTCGTTAAGCCAGGTTGAGCTATCTGTGATTAGTGATATTTTTAAGCGAGGTGTGTTGCTTGAGAAATCTGAGGGATGTAAAACTGGATGGGAAACGGGTATTGATGCGGGTTGATTTTAATGTACCCATGGATAAACCAGGTAATATCCTGGATGATGGCAAAATGCGGGGAGCTCTTCCCACTATTGAATATGTTCTGGCCCATAATGGGAAACTCATACTCATGAGTCACCTGGGACGGCCCAAGGGTAAGCCGAACCCGAAATATAGCCTGAAGGGATTGGCACCCCACCTGCAAAGGTTATTAAATGGTGCGGTGGTAAGCTTTGCTGAGGACTGTGTTGGCCCCGAGGTGGAGGAAAAAGTTAATAATATGAAGCCGGGGGAAGTGTTATTGCTGGAAAATCTTCGTTTTCATTATGGTGAAGAAGAAAACGATGCTGATTTTTCCAGGCAACTGGCTGCTCTAGGAGATGTTTATGTAAATGATGCCTTTGGTACTGCTCACCGGGCCCATTCCTCGACTGTGGGGGTTGCCGATTATCTTCCCGCCTATGCCGGTTTCCTGATGGAAGCCGAAGTTAACATGCTAAAAAGTGTGGTGGAATCCCCGGAAAGACCACGCATGGCTATTTTGGGTGGTGCCAAAGTTATTGATAAACTGGGCATAATCGAGAACCTTTTGGAGAAAATGGATATTATATTGATAGGTGGAGGTATGGCCAACACCTTTCTTAAAGCTCAAGGTAAAAACGTAGGCAATTCCTTATTTGAAAGGGATTTGCTCAGTGAAGCAACCCGTTTATTGGATAAAGCTGAGCAGAAAAAGGTACAATTATTGTTACCGGTTGATGTGGTAATTGCCGGGGAGATATCAGCCGATGCTAGCGCTAGGGTAGTTGGGGTTGATGAAGTACCTGATGATACGATGATTGTTGATATTGGTCCTCGTACCATAGAGATTTACCGGGAAAAGATTGATCAGGCCAGGACAATAATTTGGAATGGGCCCATGGGGGTTTATGAATATGAACAATTTGCCCAGGGCAGTAAGGAAATAACCAGGGCTATGGCCAATGCATCGGCGGTAAGCGTAATTGGTGGGGGAGATTCTGCGGTGATAGCCCACGACCTGATGCTGGAGGATAAAATTACGCACATATCAACAGGTGGAGGTGCTACCCTGGAATTTCTGGAAGGAATTAAACTACCGGGTGTAGTAGCCTGTGAAGACTAAAACGGGGAAAGGGGGATGCGGTTGAGAACTCCTCTTATAGTTGCTAATTGGAAAATGAATAAAAGCCTTAATGATGCTCAACAATATGGGCAGGAACTGCTACCACTACTAGCCGGATATACTGGGGTAGAGGTGGCTGTTTGCCCGCCTTTCACCAGTCTGACCTTAATGAGTCAGATTTTTAGGGGTTCAGCAATTAAATTAGGTGCTCAGAACCTGTTTTGGGAGATGAAGGGTGCCTATACCGGAGAAATATCGCCGGCTATGCTGGTTGATACTGGTTGTACTTATGTAATTTTAGGGCATTCGGAGCGACGTCAGATAATGGGTGAAAACGATGCTATTATAAACCGCAAAGTAAGGGCGGCACTGGATGTGGGCCTTATTCCTATTCTCTGCGTGGGTGAAACCCTGCAGGAACGGGAGAATAATAGAGCTCGGGAAGTAGTTAAAGAGCAGCTTACTCGTAATTTAAAGAACATCACTTTTGCTCCTCAGGGGCTGGTAATAGCTTATGAGCCAGTCTGGGCCATTGGCACCGGGGTTAATGCCAGCAGTGATGATGCTCAGGAAATGATAGGATTTATTCGCAGTTACCTGGCTAAGATATATGACCGGCAACTGGCTGATTCTGTTCCTATTCTTTACGGTGGCAGTGTCAATGAAGCAAATATAGCAGAATTTATGGGTGAAGTTGATGTAGACGGTGCCCTGGTTGGTGGAGCTAGCCTGCAGGCCAATTCATTTGCCGGTATTGTGAGGTTTAAATAGTAATGGCAGTTAATAAACCATTAGTCTTAATGATTCTGGATGGTTGGGGATTGCGCAGTGATTGTGAAGATAATGCCATCAGCCTGGCCCATCCGGAAAATTTCAACCGTTTAACCGATAAATATCCTTCTACTAGCCTGAAATGCTCCGGATTAGATGTAGGTTTACCCCGGGGTCTAATGGGTAATTCTGAAGTGGGGCATTTAAACATAGGTGCAGGACGCATAGTATTCCAGGAAATAACCCGGATTACCAGCGCTATAGAGGATGGCAGCTTTTTTAATAACCCCGAGCTGAACGCGGCTATGGACTATGCCCTTAAAAACCGGGGAGCCTTGCACCTGATGGGTTTACTCTCGGATGGGGGGGTACATAGTCACCTGGAGCATCTTTACGCTTTGCTTAAGTTATGCCAACACAAGGGAGTTCAGGAGGTCTATGTTCACGCCTTCCTGGATGGACGGGATGTTAATCCCAAAAGTGCCGGGGATTTTGTTGTCGCCGTGGAAAAGCAGATGCAGGAACTGGGCACCGGTAAAATAGCCTCGGTATCCGGGCGCTATTACGCTATGGATCGGGATAATCACTGGGATCGAATTGAAAAAGCCTACAATGCACTGGTGATGGGAGAGGGGGTCAAAGCTCCCAATGCTTATGCCGCTATCATAAACAGCTATGAGGCTCGGGTGAGCGATGAATTTGTGGAACCGGTAGTAATAATTGATACCAAAGGTAAGCCCCAGGGACTAATCAAAGATGGTGACGGGGTAATATTTTTTAATTTCCGGGCTGACCGTGCTCGGGAAATTACCCGGGCTTTTGTAGACCCCACGCTGGATAAATTCGAGCGCCGGATGCGGCCCCAGGTTTATTATGTTTGCATGACCCAGTATGATGCCACTATTGATGTTCCGGTAGCCTTTGTGCCCCAGAATTTGAATAATACTCTGGGTGAGGTACTGGCAGATAAAGGGCTACGCCAGTTAAGAATAGCAGAAACTGAGAAATATGCTCATGTGACCTTCTTTTTTAATGGTGGGGTGGAAAAGCCCAACCCGGGTGAAGATCGTATTCTTATCCCTTCTCCGGATGTACCCACCTACAATTTAAAACCGGAAATGAGCGCCCGGGAAGTAACCGCCAAAGTGCTGGAGCAGATTGAACGGGATTATTATGATGTGATAATTATGAACTATGCCAACCCCGATATGGTTGGGCATACCGGCATACTGGAGGCAGCGGTAGAAGCAGTTAAAGTGGTTGACCAGTGTTTGGGGCAGGTGGTGCAAACAGTGCTGAACAAAGGTGGATGCCTAATTATTACCGCTGACCACGGTAACTGTGAGATGATGTGTGGACCTGACGGGTGCCCGTATACTGCCCATACTACCGATGAGGTTCCCTTTATACTGGTAGCCGATAAGTTTGTTAACCACCGTCTACGTGAGGATGGTTCGCTACGGGACATAGCTCCCACTATGCTGGACTTACTGGGTATTCCCATACCGGAAGAAATGACCGGGGGAAAACTATTTTAATTAATGGTGAGCGACAGCGAACATCTGTGTGCCCTGTGGGTACGTCAAATTAATCATGATGAAGGGATGATTTGCAATGAGTGTTATTGTTGATGTTTTTGGTCGAGAGGTTCTGGATTCACGGGGCAACCCTACTGTAGAAGTGGAAGTAATATTAGAGGACGGTACTATGGGACGGGCTATTGTTCCTTCCGGGGCCTCAACCGGTGCTCATGAAGCAGTGGAATTAAGAGATGGAGATAATAATCGCTATAATGGCAAAGGGGTATTACAGGCAGTAGAAAATGTCAATGAGATTATAGCTCCTGAGGTTATTGGCATGGATGTAACCCATCAGGTAGATATCGACACCCTGATGATAGAAATGGATGGTACCCCTAACAAAGGTAGACTGGGAGCCAATGCCATATTGGGAGTATCTCTGGCTGTAGCCCGAGCTGCTGCCAATTACCTGGAAATACCTCTTTACCAATATATCGGAGGCGTTAATGCTCGGGAGATTCCAGTTCCCATGATGAATATCCTCAATGGCGGTAAACATGCCGATAATAACGTTGATATCCAGGAGTTTATGATTATACCTGCCGGCGCTACCTCCTTTACAGAAGGGCTGCGGATGGCGGTAGAAATTTATCACACCCTTAAAACGGTTTTGAAAGGTAAGGGTCTGGCTACAGCCATAGGTGATGAAGGCGGATTTGCTCCCAACCTGCCTTCCAATGAAGCTGCTATTGAAGTTATCCTGGAGGCTGTTGCTGAGGCTGGTTACCAGGCGGGAAAAGACATTCTCCTGGGACTGGACGTTGCCGCTACGGAGATATATCGTGATGGTAAATACCACCTGGAAAGTACCCAACAAGTTCTGTCATCTGCGGAAATTGTTGATTTTTACGCTTCCCTGGTAGAGCGCTATCCGGTGATTTCCATAGAGGATGGGCTGGCTGAAGATGATTGGGAAGGGTGGAAACTGTTAACTGACCGTTTAGGTAAGAAAATTCAGTTAGTAGGGGATGATCTGTTCGTAACCAATACTGAAAGGCTGGTTCAGGGAATTGAACTGGGGGTATGTAACAGTATCCTGATTAAGGTTAACCAGATTGGTACCCTGACCGAGACCCTGGATACCATTGAAATGGCGCGGCGGGCCGGTTATACTTGTGTCATATCACACCGTTCCGGGGAAACCGAGGATGCAACTATTGCAGATATTGCCGTAGCTACTGGCAGCGGACAAATAAAAAGTGGAGCGCCGGCTCGAACTGACCGGGTAGCCAAGTATAATCAATTATTACGTATTGAAGAGGAACTCGATACTTTCGCCATTTACCGGGGGATAAAAACGTTTTACAATCTCAAGAAATAGAGCAAGTATTTTGTTTTTGCTCCTTTTATGATAGAATGTATTTTGTGATTTTAACTTTGAATAGCTAATCTGCACTTAACCAGGTGTCAGGTAAATAATGGGTGTCTATTCTAAATGGGAGGTGTGGACTTGGTCAAAACTATAGTACTGATATTTCAAGTATTATTTGCCCTGAGCTTGATTGCTACCATTCTTCTCCAATCAGGAAGAAGCGCAGGTCTTTCCGGAAGTATTGCTGGTGGCAGTGAAGCGATTTTCGGAAAGAAAAAAGGACTGGATGATTTACTTAGTAAGATTACGGCTTATCTGTGTGCTATATTTATGATAATAACTATGATCCTGGCAATTATGGGTTAATTATTGTACCTGTGTTTGAGGGGATGGGTTTCATGCTATGCAAATCTTGATAATAGTACTGGGGGTAGCAGGTTTACTGCTGGCGTTGTTTGTAACGATTGGCATTAAGCGACTTCCTCCGGGAACAGTTGCTATGCGGGAATATCTATCTTATATTAATAATATAACAGGGGCTTTTATAAACAAACATTACATAGTTGCTGCCGGGCTTGCCCTGGTAGCTTTTTTTATTATCGCTTTTCTTTTTAACCTATCTGCAGCGTTATCTTTTTTATGTGGAGTTTTAGTATCCATACTATTACTTAATCGGGTTATGGACATAATAACAAAAGCTGGTATTAGAACTTCTGCTGCTGGTAATTGTACAGACAAAGCGCTGGCGATAATGCTTTGCGGATCTTTCGTTTCTGCAATCATAGTTATGGCTCTGGTGCTGCTGGGATGTGGATTACTATTTTTAGCCCAAGATAATCCGACAACCATAAATCTTTTCTTGTTGGGCATAAGTATGGTAGCCTTGCTTTATTCCA
>CAZOIC010000021.1:0-24295 GCA_964579945.1 uncultured Syntrophomonas sp.
CCCACTTATCTTTGTTCATAGTTACAAAGAAGAGGGTATTGTAAAGGAACGGGCTCTTGGTAATATATTTGGTCACCTCAGCCTGCTTCCAACCTTGTAAGACCTCTATAGGTCCCAGATTACCCTTAACCATGCCTTTAGAAAGTGCATCATAAGCATCAGACTGGGGCATAGCAATGGGAGTAGCACCGACGCATTCCAGAGTTTTGGCGCTGAGGCCGGTAGCCCTGATTTCCATACCTTTTAAATCCTCCAGCTTGCGCACCGGTTTCTTGGTAAAGAGGTCGCCCGGTCCCGTGGTCAGTACCATAAGTAGTTTAGTATCCTGTACTTCCTTGGGATTAAATTCTTGTATTCCCTCCCAGGCTACCCGGCTGGCTACCTGAGAATTATTATAGGTAATGCCAGGCAACTCAAATACCTCGGATACCGGGAACTGTCCCCGAGTATAAGAGAAACAGGAAATACCGATATCAGCCCTTCCGTTTTTTACTCCTTCGTAAATGGCAGCAGCCGGTACCAAGCCTTCCTGGGGATAACTGGTAATTTTCACCTGACCATTGCTGGCTTTTTCAATCTCCGCCGCCCAGGGCTGAACCAGTTGAGTTTCTGCCGGATGGGTACTGGGCCAGAAATGGGCCAGTTTTAATTCCACCTGTTGCCCTTTCACGTTCTGGGAACTTGCCGGCTGGGTTTCTTCTTTTTTGCTGCATCCCGCAACCGCCATAAGCATCATTACCAGCAATAAAGCCAGTACTTTGCTACCACCTTTAACTTGGCCTGCTCCTCCCCTTCTCCACATTTGTTTCACTACCATACTCCTCCTTTTTTTGGCAATTAAAAAAACTCCCGCAGGAGTTTGTAAGAAATGCAAGCATACCATTATCCAAGCAAAGACATAAAGGTATACTGCACCCTTATTCCTACCGTTCTAACCTTCCTACCATTTTTCTCTTTTGTTGCCTACTAAACCTATTTTTTACTAAACCATGACGGAACGGCACAGGGGCCGTTCCCTACTGTTCTACGGTTTCGCCCTATGGGTATCACAATTCAGGTTGCCACGTCATAGAACCGTACTGCCAACCAGGTTATTACACCACTTGAGCAACGCTTTCGCTACAGTATTTTTTACGTAATTTTGGCTTTTCGATTTTACCGGTTGGATTTCGAGGAATTCTATCGAAAATAACCATCCGCGGCCTCTTATAGCGGGGTAAGGCTTCACAAAATGCTATAATGGCTTCCTCATCAGCTTCCCGTCCTGACTTAAGCTCTATGACCGCTACCGCAATTTCCCCTAAACGCCGGTCCGGCATGCCAATTACAGCAGCATCCTTAATATCATTGTGACTGCGTAAAAATTCCTCTATTTCTACCGGGTAAATATTCTCTCCCCCGGAAATTACCACATCTTTTTTACGATCTACCAGGTAGATAAAGCCGTCTTTATCCATACGGGCCATATCACCGGTAAAGAGCCAACCATTCTTAAGTACAGCACTGCTGGCATCTGGATTCTTATAATAACCCTTCATAAGTCCAGGTCCCCTTACGGTTAGCTCTCCCACCTTACCGCGGGGAACTGCACGACCCTCTTCATCCACAATTACCGCTTCCCAGTTAAAACCGGGCACTCCAATGGCTCCCACCTTATGAATATTGTCTAATCCCAGATGTACACAACCAGGACCAGTAGACTCACTGAGGCCATAATTGGTATCGTAAAGCTGGTTGGGGAAATACTTTTTCCAGCGCTGGATCAGGCTGGGAGGTACCGGCTGAGCGCCGATGTGCATCAAACGCCATTGCTTCAATTGAAAATCTTTTATATGTACTTCTCCGCTTTCTATAGCATCTAAAATATCCTGAGCCCAGGGCACCAGCAACCACACAATGCTAACCTTCTCTTCTGATACGGCCTCCAATATCCAGCGAGGCTTAACTCCGCGCAGGAGAACTGCTTTGGAACCGACTATCAGGCTGCCAAACCAGTGCATTTTAGCTCCGGTATGGTAAAGGGGTGGAATACACAGGAAATTATCCTTCCGGGTCTGCAGGTGGTGCCTGTTTTCCGTAATACACGCGGACACCAGATTGGAATGAGGATGAATAATGGCTTTGGGAGTTCCGGTAGTACCGGAAGTAAAGTACAGAGCCGCATCATCATGATCATTTATAGTTACTCCGGGATCATCAGCCGAAAATTGAGATATCAATTGGGCATAACTTTCGGCTTCCGGAGGGCAATTATCACCAACAAAAATATACTGTTCCAGGCTGGCCAACTCGCCGGTGATGGCCTGAACCCGCTCTATAAATTCGGGGCCATAAACTAATACCCGGGCTTCAGCCGTATCCAAGCATTTTCTAATCTCTTCCGCCGTATAACGAAAATTAAGAGGAACCGCCAGAGCCCCAGTCTTAAGAACGCCAAAATAAACGGGCAACCATTCCAGGCAGTTCATCATAAGAAGGGCTACTTTGTCCCCTTTTTTAATTCCCTGGGCCAGCAAATTATTGGCAAATCTATTGGCCATATCATCAAACTGTTTCCAGCTAATTTCCCGGCGCAGCCCCGCACCTGGATCCCGCTCAATTAAACTAATATCATCACCGAACATCGTGGCATTGCGGGAAAGCATCTCAGTTATCGGCATTACTCCTACTCCTCCCTTACTACAATACTACAGAGAAAAAGTCCAACTCTTCCGGCAGAAAAGCTGAACTTTAGCAATCGTAATATGCTACCGTTCTTCCATCCTGCCGTTGTATACTTCCTTCGCCAGTCACTATCTGGCAAAGAGAACAATCAAACCGTCAAACCATACTAGTACTATTATAACTATATGTTGCGAATTTTGGAATATACTTTTGGCAAAAAAGTTCTATATCCCACCTTTTATCTCTTATAACACTTCTTAACTTTGACAGGTCCCATTAATTTAGGTTAAAAAAGAACAAACCCGCCATTTATTAAACTACACAAATACTAAGAAAGAAGTGATTTTATGAAGAAACTTTTTAGCATTGTACTGACACTAATTATAGCTATTACACCTATAATGGTAAACACCACAACAGCTAATGCCCAAGATTACTACCGCAGCTTTTCTAAACTGGACAAACACCAGACCCGGGGTGAAGACTACGACATAAACAAGTATGATGGCCCCTCTAATACTGCGGTTATTGCCATTCACGCTGGTATAATTGAGTTTCAAACGGGGGAGCTGGCAGCAACAATTGCTGATTGGACTGGGAGTGACCTGTATACCTTCGAGGGAATAAAGGACAAGAACAACAGTATATTACATGTTACGTCTACCCATTTTAACGAACCCGTGGCCCGCAATTTAGTTGCTCAATCGAATATAACCTTGTCCATTCATGGTTGTAAAGGAAAACGGGCAGTTACATATATCGGCGGTCAGGATACGGTTCTGGGAAAAAAAATAAAAGCCAGCCTTAAAGATGCTGGTTTTAAGGTAGTTAATCCCCCCAAACGTTTAGACGGAAAAAACCCTAAAAATATATGCAATAAAAACGCCAGTGGTAAAGGAGTTCAATTAGAGTTAACCGTACCACTTAGAGAGCAATTTGGGTCCGATTCCGGACCAACCGATACATTCTATCGCTATGCTGCCGCAATAAGCAAAGCATTAGAGAAATAAATAATCAGGGGCAAGTTGGAATAATAAACTCCCCACTTGCCCCTTCCAGTTAAACCTAAAAACTATACCCCTGTTCATGTCATGCAATTCCCACCAAGGGTTTTAGACCACTGATAACAAGGGTGGACGAATAACTCCTTGCAATTTAAAACCCTTTACTAGTTCATAGTAAAGGAACTTAACACGTGTTAAAATAAGATAATATTATTGCAAGGAGTTGGTTAAATGGAACCTAAACCTCGTTCTACTTCCACCGTAACCATGACCCAGATAGTACTTCCCTTTCATGCTAATGTAGCTGGTAATATGCACGGCGGCGAAGTTATGAAACTGATGGACTCTGCTGCTGGTGTAGCGGCAGCACGTCACAGCTTATGTAACGTTGTTACTGCCAGTGTTACCCAGCTTTCTTTTATTGAACCGATATTTGTTGGCGACCTGGTCCTCTGTAAGGCGGAACTAACCTTCACCGGTAATACCTCCATGGAAGTCTATGTAAAAGTTGATGCCGAAGATTTAAACCGTGGCATTATAAAACACGTTTGTGAGGGCTATTTCTTCATGGTAGCCCTGGATCGCAATGGACGCCCCACCAGGATACCCCCGCTGCTCATTGAAAATGAGGAAGAGCAGCGCTGCTTTGATTCTGCCCAGGAGAGGATTCAACATATGAAAGAAGTCAAAAGCAAATCCCAAAACTGTTAATTAATAAGGATACATATTATGCATTTCAATTGTTCCATACATTTGGCCATTAATTAGATCCAGACTTATCTCATTATCTCCGGGTATATATGCGGGCAAGCGGTAGCCCTGCTACTGTGGTTAAGCCTTTTAGGCTTTAGCCCAATAAAAAGATTTGATATTATATTCCAAGTAATTCTATAATTAGACAAAGTACGTAAATCCGTTTATATTGAATAACCCACCTTTTTAAATCTGTATAAGTTGGGAGTTTCTGTAACTTGAATAATGGAACCAGGTTATCTGCAAATATAAATGAAGTGCGCCGTAAAGTATTAATCACAGCCCTGGGGCTGTTGATTATCATCATGGTATTTACTGGTTTCTTAAACTACATGACATTTGCCGACAATTATAACAATGCGTTGGTTAATACCTATGCCGTTGCCGGCAATGAATCAGTAAGAAAAATTGAATATGCACTGCATTATGGCAAACCCATAGATAATTATTACGGTATGAATGTTACCCTGCAGGAACTGAAGGACGTTATTCCAGAGCTTAAACAGGTTAAAATTGTTTCCCCGACCGGGGATGTTTTATACGATTTGCATGGTTTTGTGAGGGATAGTCGCTTGCCTGATGAGCTTTTAAAGGCGGCGATATTTGAGCAGGGCCTGGTTAACGATAATCTTAGTTACCAGTTTTATAAAGAAAATGTCTATTTATTTATGGGGATTCATGACAATGCTTCATATCATGTTGCCAGCTTACTGATGGTCTTTCCCCAAAACACCTTTCTGCAATTTAACAGTCATATTACCAGGCAGTTGGTCGGATGCCTGGCAGGCATTATAATCGTCGCATTAGCATTATTAGTCATCATTATTTTTAGGAGCAAACTATTTAATTCGGATCAACTAATAAATAAAAAGAAAGTCTTAATCACCCTAATTGCTGTTATCGGGTTAGCTCAGCTTTTATACGGTAGCATAAACTATTTTCTTTTTAAAAATGCTTACATGGATATGGCAAATACCAGTAAAGATTTCATACAAGTTATTGTAGGGAAAAACATTAAAAGTATATATGATAAGGGACTCAGTTTGCAAAATATAGAGGGTCTTGATAAATATCTGGATTCAATAAAGGCGAGTTTACAGCAGATTGAGGATATTCCATCAAAAGAATTAAAAGCATCAAATACCTTACCCGGTACGGTTAATGTAACCATTTCCCAAGGCTACATAGATAAACAAATGTTTAAAATCTTTCTGGACATATTAACCATGCTAATCATCTCCATATTATTTATGATAGAAATTACCCTGTTGGCGGTAATAATCATGATCAGAGGTCCCAACCAGGTTGCTGATGAGAGAATCGCTGTTGATACTGCAACCAGCCATGGGCTGGTAAGATCGCTAATTTTCTTCGTTAACCTGGCTGCATTTATGTCACTTACCTTTGTTCCCATTGTGATGAGAAATCTCTATCAACCAATAGGAGGATTACCGAAAGATGTAGTTTTAGGCCTGCCCCTTTCCGCCGAAATGCTGGGCGGGATTATCGCCATAATTGTTGCCGGTTGGTTTGTTAGTAAGATGAAATGGCAGGTAGTTTTATACCTGGGTATTTTGTTTCTGTTAACTGGTAATTTGGCATCAGGTTTTAGTACCGGGGCGATAGCCCTGATTTGCTCCCGAGCCGTTGCTGGTTTGGGTTTAGGCTTTATTATGATGAGCATACGCAGCCTGGTAGTTTCATTACCTGAAACCAACGTAGCTATTGCTGCATTCGGCGCCGGCTCTATCGCAGGATTGAACTGTGGTGCCGTTATTGGGGGGATGCTGGCGGAAAGGATTGGTTATAATGCGGTGTTTTTTATAGCTGCTGCTCTAATCCTTATTCCCTTTATTCTGGTTCACCAATTGATGCGCGAATATGATATTGCCACCAGAGAAACCAGCAACCTGTCTGCACTAAAGAAATTGGTTAATTTCATTGGGGATAAAAAGGCCATTATTTTTCTCCTGTGTATTTTCATTCCCTATTTTATCAGTGGAGCGTTTCTGGATTATTTTTTTCCCTTGTTTGCATCAGGTAACGGCCTTTCCCAGGGTGATATAAGCAGGGGAGTTCTGCTCAATGGAATTTTTATCATCTATTTGGGCCCAGTTTTAACCCGGCTGGTTATTAATAAACTGGGGAACACCAATGGCATGATCTTATCAATGTCTATCGTAGTTTGTGCCCTGGCAAGCTTTGTAATTTTTGGCAGCATCGCAGCAGCCTTTGTCACCTTGATGTTATTGGGCCTGGCTGAGAGCTTCGGGATTTCTATGAAAACCACCTATTTTTTAAATTTGCGAGGAATCAGGGATTTGGAAATCAATACGGGAATGGCTTATTTCAGTGTAATGGTCAATGGGAGTAGAATGGCCGGTCCGATAATATATGGTCTGGTTTTATCCCTGGGCATGAGGATGGGGGTGGGACTAATTACATTGGGGATATTAGCTCTGTTATTAGTGTTCACCTTTGTCATCAAATTGCAACCGGCATCGATTAATACTTCGGAAGCTGCCTGAAGCTTAAACACCTTTGGCAGTAAATACATTAAGGGAATTGAGGTCGTTTAATAATGAAACGAATTGTACAAGTACTTATTTTATGTATTCTTTTGCCCGGATTCTTGAGTGGATGTTTTAATAATAACCTGGCCCAGCAAAGAGAAAAAGACGCCGCTACAGGAGACAACATTCTTATTGGAGTGCCGGTTCCCCTGGAATTTGCCCAGAAAAATACCAGCTTTTTAAAAGGTCTGGAGCTGGCATTGGAAGATATAAATGCTGAAGGCGTAAATGGTAAACAACTTGAGTTACAAATAGTAGATGATAAAGGAAATTTTAAGACCGCGGTTGACATTGCCCAGGAATTTAGCGCTAATACCCGGATGCTGGCCGTAATTGGACACTGGTATTCCGATATCTGCATACCCGTATCCAATATATACGAAGAAGCGGGGATGCTGACCATTATACCCACCGTTTCCAACCCGGAAGTAACTGATAAAGGATATAAGTATATTTTTCAGAGCATCACCAGTGATAAAAAAATAGCTGAAGAGATGTGTGCCTATGCTAAAAGTAAAGGATATGAAAAAATAGTAGTTTGTTATGAAGATAGTTCTTACGGGCAAAACCTGGCCAATGCCATAGAAGAAGGGGCTAGCAAATACCAACTTAAAATTATTGATCGCCATAGCGGCCTGCTGACTAATGAGCAGTTTAAAAAAGCCCATGATAAATGGATGGCTTTGGACTTTGATGCGGTATTATTAGCCCTTAATATGCCTGAAGGGGGCAATTACATAAAGGCATTGCGAGCCATGAATATGGATACCGGAATCATATGTGCCGATGGACTAGATGTAAGCAGCCTTATTAACGAGCTGGGCAAAGACGCCGAGGGGATAGTTATTACCACTACTTATAGCCCTTATGAGCAAAGACCGGAGTTAGATAGTTTTAATGAAAAGTACCGCCATAAATACAACGAAGAACCAGATGTATGGGCTATTCAAGGGTACGATTCCTTACAGGTTGTTGCCCACGCGATAAAACAAACTAACAGTTACTCGCCCGCAGTATTAGCTGATTTCTTGCGGCAAATGAAACCCTGGCAAACCGTTTCCGGGAAAATTAGTTTCAACCAATTTGGAGAAATAGATGGCAGAGAAATTCACAAGAAGATAGTTGTCGATGGTCAATTTCAGTATATTGATTAATAAGGTTTTTTGAACGTCTTGACATGCTCTTCCTTTACAGGAGCACGTAATCTGTAGGGGCGAACCCATGTGTTCGCCCAGAGTTGGCAGTTCTGTGACCGAAAGTAAGATCCAGGCAGGGCGGGCAGACACATGGGTCTGCCCCTACAAAAAAAACCGCGTAAATCCTTATAAATCCGCTCCATTAATTGTGAGCGATAGAGAACATCCGTATGGCCTATAGGCACGGGATCCGCGTCTATTTTACTGGAAGAAGGGAATAAGTAAGATGTCTGAAAATAAGATTTTTAGAAAAGTATCCCTGGATCGTTTATCCTCTCCGGAAGAACTGGATCAGCGATTAACCGTGGTTTCACCCATTGGTTGGGTAGCTTTGATTGCTGTTGCCCTGTTAATAAGTGCCGGGCTTATATGGGGGTTTTTGGGTTCTATTGCCAATAAGGCAACTGGAACCGGAATTATTATGTCCAGCGGGGGCATTACCAGTGTTATTCACCACGCCAATGGTCAGATAACCGATGTCAGCGTTGAAGATGGTGATTATGTTAAAAAAGGTCAGGTAATAGCCCGAATAGATCAAACCGATTTTATTGCAGAGATAAATAAAAACAAGGAAGACCTGGCTGCAGCTAAAGCAATAGACCTGAACAATATCGACCTGAACAATATTGAACTCAATCTTAATGTATACGGAAAGATTGCGCAAATATATAAAGATTATAAAGTTGCCCAGGCTACTGTAGCCACCCAGAGGACGTATTACCATACGCAAAAATCCCAGGCGCAAAATGAAATGGAACAGGCCCGGGTACAATTTGAAGCCGACCTGGAAAAATATCAAAACCAAAAGATTTTATACGAAAACGGTGCCGCCTCCAAAGCGGAGTTTAATAATGCCGAGCGCCAGCTTACCATAAGTGAACTATCCTATAAATCCAAACAACAAAACTTTAACCAGGTACCCCAATCCCAGTTAATAGAGGCAGAAACTAATTTAGCCTCCCTGGAACAGTTGTTTAAAGAAACCATCAGTTTATCAATAAAGGATCTGGAACATAACATTCAAGAAATGCAGCGAGGTCTAATGAACAACAGTGAAATAGTTGCCAATGCCTCAGGCCGGATATTAGAACTGCAGGTAAAGAAAGGCAGCATTGTCCAGGCCGGTAGTGTTATTTGTACCATCGGCGAAGAAAAAGAACAAACAAATGCCCTGGAAGCGATTGTTTATGTTCCGGTACAACAAGGGAAGAAAATAAGGCCGGGCATGGAAGTTAATATATCTCCCTCTACCGTCAAGAAAGAAGAGTATGGCTTTATGCTGGGAAATGTAGTCTCAGTTTCCCAATATCCGGCCAGCGCTCAGGGAATGATGCTTACCCTGGGTAACAATGATTTGGTACGGCAGTTATCCGGTGAAGGTGCCCCTATTGAAGTTAAGGTAAAGCTGGTTATGGATAGCAGCACTCAAAGTGGCTATAAATGGTCAACCCCGAATGGAGCGCCGCTAACCATAGATGATGGCACCTTCTGCATGGGGGAAGTAAAGGTTGAGGAAAAACGACCCATTAGTATGGTAATACCTTTTATCAAAAAAATTCTACCTATGTAAGTTAATTTTGAATTACTGACCCGGAGGACGAACGAAAATGTCTAGGCATGCTCTTTTTGTACAGAACCACGTAATCTGTAGGGGCGAACCCATGTGTTCGCCCGGAATAGGCAACTTTATTGGCAACGGAATTCATCCTCTGGGAACCAGTGCTCGACCGGGCAGACGCACGGGTCTGCCCCTACAAAAATATAAAATTAATCCGCGTTAATCCTGATATAATCCGCTCCCTTAATAGTGAGCGATAGCGAACATCCGTTTGCCCTATGGGTACGTGATCCGCGTCTATTAAAATTCTATAGTCTTACCAAAATTGCGTCGAGTTTTGAGGTGATTATTTTGCAGGCAAGGGGAAACCGGAAAAAAGTACCAACCATATTGCAAATGGAAGCAGTGGAATGCGGTGCAGCATCCCTGGCCATGATTTGTGCCTATTATAAAAAATTTCTTCCCCTGGAGCAGCTAAGGGTTGATTGCGGAGTTACCCGTGATGGGGTTAAGGCCAGCAACATGATGAAAGCTGCACGGAGATACGGTTTTCAAGCCCGCGGTTTCAGAAAAGAACCAGCGGATTTAAAAACTATGCCATTACCGGCCATTATTCACTGGAATTTTAATCACTTCGTGGTTTTAGAAGGGTTTGCCGGGGATCAGGTTTTTATTAATGACCCTGGCAGTGGTCCCCGGACGGTTTCCGAAGAGGAATTTGATTTGGCCTTTACCGGAGTAATATTAACTTTTGAACCAGGTCCTGAATTTCAACCCAGCGGCAAAAAGAACAGCTTTATTGACTCTTTGCGGGATTGGCTATCTGGTTCCCGGGTAGCCATCACTTATCTGATTTTAATCGGGCTGCTGTTGGTAATACCAGGCTTAATTGTCCCTGCCTTCAGCAAGATTTTTATTGATGATATTTTACTGGGCGGAAAAAGTAACTGGCTAAAACCCCTGCTTTGGGGCATGGGAGCAGTAGTAATTCTGCAGGCAGTGCTTACCTGGCTGCAGCAGCATTATCTGCTAAAGATGGAAACTAAAACTGCGGTAAGTAATGCCGGTAAATTCTTTTGGCATATATTCAGGTTGCCGGTAGAGTTTTTCCAGCAGCGCTCAGTTGGCGATATTACCAATCGCATGCAGAGCAATGACCAGGTTGCCGCCTTTTTATCCCGGGAACTGGCGGAAACGGCCATCGGCCTTTTAACTATCGTATTTTATTTTGTGGTTATGCTGCAATACAGTGTGGTCTTAGCCCTGGTGTCATTGCTGATGGCATCCTTGAGTATTGCCTATCTGCTTTATTCATCTAATAAGATTGAGACTTTAAACAAAAAGCTGTTGCAGGACAAAGGGAAAGTAATGGGGTTTTCCGTATCCGGCTTATATATTATTGAAACCTTGAAAGCTTCGGCCTCGGAATCAGATTTTTTTGCCAAGTGGTCCGGCTATCATGCCAAAGAGATTAATTCCCAGCAGCGTCTGGGTAAGACTACCCAGGTATTATTGCAGTTACCCGAGTTTTTATCGGAATTCGCCAATGTAATTGTCCTTTTTGTGGGGGGACTCATTATAATTAACGGGCACTTAACCATCGGGTCCTTGATAGCTTTTCAGGGACTTTTGGGTAGTTTCATGACTCCGGTTAACGGGCTCACTCAGATGGGAATGGATATGAAACATGTACAGGGTGATATTAACCGTCTGGAAGACGTATTTAAGTACAATCTGGATGAAAATGTCAGCCGTGAAGTAGAAGTAGAAAACCAAGACGAAGCTTATCAGCAGTTGGAGGGATACATAGAAGTTAAGGATTTATCCTTTGGTTATAACCCCTGGGACCCGCCGCTGATTGAGAATTTTAACTTCTGTCTTAAGCCAGGTTCACGGGTGGCCCTGGTAGGTGGTTCCGGCAGCGGTAAAAGTACCATAGCCCGATTAATCTCAGGCATTCATGAACCGTGGTCGGGAGAGATATTGTTTGACGGCCAGCCGCGAGAAAACTTGCCCCGCAGTGTAATGGTTAATTCTATGGCAGTTGTGGATCAGGATATCACCTTGTTTGACGGCACCATCAAGGAAAACCTGACCATGTGGGATACCACTATATCAGAATTTAGCATTATCCGTGCAGCCAAAGATGCCTGTATTCATGATGATATTAACATCAGAGACAAGGGTTATGACCACAGAGTAAGCGAAGGTGGGGCTAATTTTAGCGGCGGCCAGCGGCAGAGACTGGAAATCGCCCGGGCCTTGGCGGGCAATCCGTCTATATTAGTACTGGACGAAGCCACCAGCGCCCTCGATGCCCACACCGAAAATTTGGTTGATGAAAATATTCGCCGGAGGGGCTGCACCTGTCTAATTATTGCCCACCGTCTGAGTACCATCAGGGATTGCGATGAAATAATTGTTATGGATCGAGGTAAGATTGTAGAACGCGGCACCCATGATGAATTAAAAAATGCCGGGGGGCTTTATGCTCAGCTGATTAGTGCTTAGTTTAGTTTGAAAAAGGGGTGGTTACCTTTGAGTTTTATTGACCGTTTACCGCATAACCGGATAAAAGTAGAGGGTAATAAACCTTTGCTCCTGAACAGTTCCAAATTCTGGCTGGTTCAAGAAGGAAAGGCAGATCTGTTTATTACCAGAATTAATAACAATACCACGGGCGTCAGAAATTATCTCTTCTCAGTTGAAAAAGGAGACATTTTGTTGGGAATAGACCCGCTGGCTGTACCGGAAGGCGAGTTTGGCCTTCTGGCTGTGGGGCATACCGGTACCGAGTTTCTGGAATTTGATTGGCATCAATTTTCAGGACTCCCCCTGGAATCGAACAATAATGAAATAGCTCACCTGTTAAAACGATGGATTGAAAAATGGAATATTAAAGGGATTAAGACTGATAAGCAAATCAGTTGGGATACAGCATTAATAACTGAACAACTACCGGATTTTAATCAGCATGCTTTTTCCCAAGCCCTGGAATTACTGCTTTTTCAAAAAAGCGAAGAAGTCTTGCGCCATAAGGAAAAAGAAGTCCAGGATAATTCCCGCATGCATAGCGGGCTAAAGCGACTAATGAACACCTTGAACCTGAAAGAACGAGATACTTCCGGAGACGAAGAAGTATTTATTGATAACTTGCTCTACCAGGCCTGTGTAGTAGTGGGGAAATCGAAAAAAATAACCATCGTGCCATCTTATGAATTAAAAAGGAACAATGCCCAATCCAGTGATCTGCTGGGGGATATTGCCCGGGCCTCACAAATTCGAGTTCGACAAATAATTCTAAAAGATATCTGGTGGAAAGAAGACAATGGGGCATTATTGGCCTACAAAATGGAAGATGGGCAACCGGTGGCATTACTACCCCTATCCCCTACCAGGTATGTTTTATACGATCCGGCTGATGATAGCCAGGTACTGGTTGATAATACTGTGGCTGATACTATAAAGGCCCAGGCCTATACCTTTTATCGTCCCCTGCCCACTACAGCCGTTGGATATAAAGACCTCTTGCGCTATTTAGCCGATGGCATCTGGAAATCAGATATAACTGCTGTACTGGTAATGGGCATCCTGGGTGGATTATTAGGTGTCCTCACCCCGGTAGTGACCGGAATCATCTTTGATAGGGTTATTCCTGACGGGGAAAGACTTCTGTTAATTCAAATCGGCTTTTTGCTCATCGCTATTGCCATAACTACCTTTGCCTTTAATCTAACCAGATCATTTGCTATGCACCGTATTGAAGGACGCAGCGAGGCCGACCTGCAAGCTGCTATTTGGGATCGCTTGCTCAGTTTGCCGGTACCTTTTTTTAAGGACTATACCGCCGGGGAATTGTCCGGTCGGGCCATGGGCATCAGCCAAATTAGAATGATCCTATCAGGGGCAGTTTCCAACACAATAATATCCGGTATTTTCGCGATTTTCTATTATCTCCTGTTGTTTTATTATAGCTGGAGACTGGCACTTATCTGTACCGTGATCGTGATAATAGTTATGGGCATATCGCTTTTGTTTGGTTTCCTGCAAATACGTTACGAGCGGGTATTAATCGATTTAAATAATACCCTTTCCGGTAAGATTTTCGGTTTATTATCGGGGGTCAGTAAAATAAAAACCTCTGGGGCGGAAAAACGAGCATTTAATAATTGGGCAAGAGATTTCGGCCAGGTTCGGGATGTTACCTATAGAAAAGAAAACCTGGGCAATAAAATGCAAATCTTTAATTCCACCGTCACCATTATTGCTACTGCCATCATCTTCTTCGCCATGATCAAGCTTAAGGGGGTAAACCTGGGGGCAGGAAAATTCATCGCCTTTAATTCGGCCTTTTCCAGTTTTCTGAACGCCATGCTGGAAATATCTGCAGTTATCCTGCAGGTTAATATTATCAAGCCCCTGTATGAAAAAATCCGGCCTATTCTAGAAACCCGGCCCGAGTTTGATCAGGAAAAGGCTGAGCCAGGTCAACTTGAAGGCAACATAGAGGTTAGCCATGTTAATTTCCGTTACCAGCCAGACGGACCTCTGGTACTAAACGATGTGGTGATGGAGATTGAAAAAGGTGATTATGTCGGTATTGTGGGGCCATCAGGCAGTGGTAAGTCAACCCTTTTCAGGTTGCTGTTAGGCTTTGAAAAACCGGAAGCAGGACAGATTTATTATGACCAGCAGGATTTAGAAAACGTAGATATCCGTTCTATTCGCCGCCAATTGGGAGTAGTTTTACAGAGTGGACAATTGATGTACGGCAGCATATTTGACAATATTGTGGCGGCTAGCCCCGGTCTGACCATCAATGATGCCTGGGAAGCAGCCCGCATGGCAGGTATGGAAGAAGACATTAAGAGTATGCCTATGGGCATGCATACCATGATAAGCGAAGCCGGCAGCACCCTTTCCGGCGGACAGAAACAAAGGCTGCTCATTGCCCGGGCCATTATCTCCAAACCTAAAATCATTTATTTTGATGAAGCCACCAGTGCTCTGGATAATAAAACTCAAAAGATTGTCAGTGAAAGCCTGGCCAATTTAGGTGTAACCCGGGTGGTAATCGCGCACCGGCTAAGTACCATAATTAATTGCAATAAGATATTCGTTATGGACCGGGGTCAAATTGTAGAGCAGGGTAGTTACCAGGAATTGTATGAGCGAGGCGGTTTATTTACCCGGCTGGTGCAGAGGCAGCTGGCGTGAGGAGTAAGGTGTAAAAACATAAGGATGGTAGAGGCTTAACCCATGTTCCATCGAAAAATCACTGACCCTGGAGGATTTAGAGGAGAATATCAAGAGTCAGGTGTGACACCCGAGGAGTTATAGCGGTATAAAAGAGGTGAACAGTTAAGTGAATGACGTTAGCAGTCTTCCGATGGGGACAGATCAATATGATGTCTTTTCCCGGATTTATAATGAATACTACATAAAACTTTATAAGTATACCCTTTTCCGGGTAGCTGATCAATACGTAGCAGAAGATCTGGTTAGCGAGATTTTCGTAAAAGTGCTGGATAAATACAACACCTATAACCCCACAAAGGGTAAGTTCAGCACCTGGGTCTTTGCCATTGCAAATAATACAATCATTAATTACTATAAAAAATTTAATCGTAATAAAGTCGTCGATTGGGAACAGGTAGATTCCCAATATCGGTTAGAGGATTTAATTATTGAACAAGAATTGAAAGAAATTCTTCTTAAGGCCATTTTGCGCCTGGATGAACGCCAGAGAAGTATCATTGCTCTTAAGTTCGGTGCTAATATGAAAAACCGTGAAATTGCTCAGATGTTGAATTTAACGGAAAGCAATGTTGGAACTATATTATACCGCTCGTTAAAGCATTTAAGGGATAATCTTAAAAAACAGGGAGTTATTTTTGAATAAGGATTTGAGGTGTATTCAATGAATGAAAAACATGATTTGGATTCATTTGTTTCAGATATAGATAAAACCATATCCGGGGAGTCCATAGTTTCATCAGATGATAAAGAATATAAAGAATTATTAAGGCTTGCTCATTTCCTGGTTAAAGCAGATGTTGATCCGCCATCCCCTAACCTGAAGAAAAAGATATGGGAGATTATAGGCAAAAAAGGTGAACTGGAAGATGACGACCTGGACATGGTGGCGGGCGGCCTTAATGCAAACGCTATCCTGGACGAAAAAGGTAAAAAGAATGGCATATAGACGGTTGTTTACCGTAAATGCCCGGTAATGGTGACGGAGTCAATATGCAGGTAAAAAGCCAAAATTAATGTGCTACTTTGACTGATCAATTGTATCAATAGTTAGAAGACCATTGTAAGGAGGTGGTTAAAAAAAATTTTAGTTTCACTATTTTACTAATAAATAGGGGGCATGATTATGGAAGAAAGATTAACCCTGTTGCAAGCTAAATTAGAAGCAGACCCAAGTTTGGGAGAGAAATTATTCAGCCTGGAAACGGCTGAAGAGGTACAGGGCTTTTTACGCGAACTGGAACTGGAATTCAGTATAGAAGAAATCAATATGATCAGAGATGTGCTGGTTAAGGTCCTGGAAAAAAGTAACGACGGCGAGCTTTCGGATGAAGACCTGGAGGAAGTTGCTGGCGGAATTTTGGCTGCTTTGACTCTTTTGGTTTTAAGTGTTCTCGGTCTAACTGTTGGGAGTACGGCTGCCGCTACACATGCTGCTACTTGGGGACAATGGTAGATTTTAAGGAGATGGTGGATACGCCCAGCTGGGGGCGGAACACTGAAATTGCCCATCCATTACCTATCAGATAATGGCAGGTAACTTGGTAACAGCTGTCGGCGATATATCTGGAGTGAGAGTAAGGGATTAGGGATAAAAAAGACCATGTTAAATGAACAACTGACGTTTTTATATGATAATAACTTTACCCATGGCAATGTACGGCCATGGAATGAAATACCTCCTGCAGATGAACCATTCACGGAGGCTTGGGAAGAATATATCCGGGATATTCCTGAAAAGGGTGTCCTTAATGCCTTGAGAGAAAGATTGGTGCAGCTAAATTTTCCGGTTCAGGAGGGAATGAGTACTAATCCAAATTACCAGGCGGCTACCAGAAGGGGTATCTCCGCCACGGCCATGCAAGAAGCCACCGGTACGAGTTTGAAGGAAGAAGCTCTTAAAGTTTACCTATATCCGACCATGGCCGGCAGAATCCCGGTTATTCAAACCAGCAACCGCCATGATTTTGAAACATTGGTGCGGGTATTTTCGCACCGCAACGAACCGGTTGCTATTCCTCCTTCAATGGGAGCCTGTATGATTAAAGGCTATAACAACTGGGATCGGGTGGCTAAATATAAGCAAAAATGTGGCGAGCACTTTAACTTCAGCGCAATGAAAGCCCATAAGGAACTATACCAGGATGTATTTTTAATTTTGACTGACACTGAATACAGCAGCGTACCGGCACCAATGTTGGGCCTTAATGATGATGAATGGCGCAAATTATCAATGGTTATTCGCCGGGAACACGAAGCCACCCACTATTTTACCCTGCGTTTTTTAGGCTCGGCCAGAAACCATTTGTTGGATGAGTTTATAGCCGATTATATGGGTATCGTAGCGGCTGCGGGCAGGTATCGGGCAGACTGGTTTCTATGTTTTATGGGTCTGGAGAATTACCCTGCTTTCAGACCCGGGGGCCGGTTGACTAATTACCTGAGAGATATAAATCTGTCCGCGGAAGCCTTTAATGAATTAAAAAGCTGGGTCAGGAATGCAGCACTGAATGTTGAAGTATTTGCCAATAAATATACGGAAGTTTATTCAGCTCAGGGTAAGTATGAAATGCTTTTGCAGCTATCAAAGACTAATCTAATAGAGTTAGCAGCCAATTACTCAGATAAAATAACCCCCATTAATCTTTAGGAGGTGGTTAACAGAACTTTAGTTTTACCTAATAAACAGGGGGAATCATTATGGAAGAAAGATTAACCCGGTTGCAACCCAAATTGGAAGCAGACCCGAGTTTGGGAGAGAAATTATTCAGCCTGGAAACGGCTGAAGAGGTACAGGGCTTTTTACGCGAACTGGAACTGGAATTCAGTATAGAAGAAATTAACATGCTAAGAGATGAAATGGTTGAGATTTTGGCAAAAACCAAAAACGGCGAACTTAGTGATGAAGACCTGGAGGAAGTTGCTGGCGGATTTGTGGGCGCAGCTATATTAATTATTGGTTTAGGTATTCTGGCAGAAGGCTGTATCGCAGGCATAGTACACGTTGGTACCAAAGGAAGATGGTAGATGGCAATAATAATTATATAAGAAAGGGTGAATAAACAATGGAAGAAAGATTGACCCGGTTACAGGCCAAGTTAGAGGCGGATGAGAGTTGGGCGGAAAAATTGTTCGGTTTGGAAACTGCTGAACAAGTACAGGGTTTTAAGGCCTGGATTTCAGTGTGGACGAAATTAATTTATTTAGGGATCAGCTGCTCAAGGTTGTGCAAACAGGTGAACTTAGCGACGAAGACCTGGAAGATGTTGCCGGTGGTTCAATTTCAGGGGCCATAGTTGCAACCTGTGCTGTTATTTCCTGTGTCCATACTGTTACCAGAGGGAGATGGTAGGCAAATACTGATTCACAATCTCTAGAGACCTGTAATAAGCAATTCCTGGTTTGAGGTTTTTTTCATAAAATTATCTATTGCCATTTAGTCTCGATGGTTTGCAAAAACATACGATTATCGGAAATACTGTGCAGGCCATCGAGCTAAGCAGGCAACAGGATAATTATCAACAATTGGTGGTGAGGGTATGAAGGGGAATGTAACGGAATATCTGTCTGCTATTGCTTCAAGTTTGCCGCCAGAGATAGTCTCAGAATCATCCTTCCATAGGATTCTTGATATATCCTCGCGATGGTTTAGTAATTTTGCGGCCAGTGAGTACATCATGGAAACTTGCCTGGATACTTCTGAAAGTGAAGCGGATTTCTCTTTTCGGGTGCTTAAAGGGGAAAGAGCGAATTTAATTAAAGGGTTAACTGATTCTATATTTATGACTGCTGATAATGCTATATGGAAAAAGCTATCAGCATTGGTTGAGTACTGGCCCGGGGACATTGACGATATATGGCTGGAATTTGACTATAATGAATTCAGCAGTATTATTCCGCAACCATGCATATTTTTTAATGCTGGTAACATAAAAACCCGGGGGACTTATAATGAACAACCATTATTAAATATGTTGGGCACATTAATTGACACCGACCAATTGCAAGTATTAATGCCTGAAATCAACCAGGTGATACATAAATTGCCGCCAAAGGTTGGTTTATTTCAGGTTGGCGTAATGCTTTCCCGCCACAATGACCGGATTAGAGTATTTACTTCCGAATTAACCCGTGCACAGATAGAGGAATATCTGGCGCAAATCAACTGGCCTGGCTCTTTAGTACATTTAGCTGAGGTAATAGATATGGTCAGTGAATTTAGTGAAGAATGTTTTATCCTTGATTTTGATGTCTCATCCAGGGGTGTATCATCAAAAATTGGCATAAACTTTGGCTTAAAAGAGAAAAACATGTTACCCGGATTTTTACAGAATCTACAGACTCATAAGCTCTGTATACCTGCCAAACAGGACGGTGTATTGGCCTGGTCTGGAAGTCTTGGGGGGTACCTGGGAGAGGCTTATGGATATTCAGCTCTGATAAGAAACATTTCTCACTTTAAGATTGCCTTATTGCCGGATGAGAATATCAGAGTGAAAGCCTATCTGCGTATAGCTGGGTTTTATTTTAAACAATTGTTTATGCAAGCCAGGTCAAATAGTATTACCCGGTGCAGTATGGAATAACTTCGGAATTAATTGCATTGGGTCAGATTTATTATTTGGATATAAAACACATAAATGAAATAAGCATGATTGGCGGACAAAAATGTGAAAGTAATAGCCAGGGAAATATTGGAAAAGGGAAGTATTTCAATAAAATCAGATAACAATCAGCATGATTATATATTAAGGGTCTTGGATATAAATGACTTGTCTGCTGTGATGAAATTGCAGAGCAGATTAATTGATATGATGCAACGAAAAGAATTATATGTACCCATTATCGAAGAAGAAATGGTGTGGTTATTTGAAGGTGCCGGGGAAGCGCTGGGGCTGTATATTGACAATACTCTGTACGCAGCCTGCTCGTTGTTGTCTAAGGTAAGGTATGAAAATAATATGGCCCGGGAATTGAATTTTAGCGATGAAGAGTTATTTCGGGTGGCTCAATTGGAATTATCATTGGTTGACCCTGATCTGCGCGGGCATAAATTACAATACCGGATGGCTGGAATTTTGGCCAATCGGGTGAGAAATAAACCCGAAATCAGATACCTTTTTACTACGGTTTCACCTCATAATTATCCAAGTATTGAAACTGTTACCTCTATGGGATTATACATAGCCAAATTAAGTAAGATGTATTTTGATTGGGATAGATATGTAGTTTACCGGGATTTTTTCAATCCAGCCCAGCTTGATACAGCCAACCCAGTGATAGTCTCCAACACATCCTTTGCAGAACAGCAGGAGTTATTAAAAAACGATTATCTGGGTTATTCGCAATTTAAAAACCAGGATGGAATAAAAATAATGTATGCCAGGACGATATAATCAACCCTGATCCATTGTATGAGGTAAGTATATGAAAAAACTATTTCGCGCAGAACCTAATTCTATAATTGCATATAATTTTACCAGCCACAGAACCCATAAGATATCGGGTAAGCAGATCGCCATTCTTGACCAATGGCTGAACGATGGTGAAATAAATGAGTACATAGGTTTGCTGATTAAAAATGGCTTTGTTGACGATAATATTGATTTTGCAGAGAAATCAGAACTAAAAACATTAATCAACGAGTGTATGGCAGTTAAGGCCCCCCATCGGGCTATGCATGTCCCCGAGTTGATGAACATTGAACTGACTACCCGTTGCCCGTTGAGATGCCCCCAGTGCTATTGCGACTTAAACCGGGGAAAAGACATAGATAAAAATATTGCCTTAAAATATATAGAGCAAGCGGGAAGATTGAAGATACCTTTTATAAATCTCAGCGGCGGAGAAACCCTGGTTTACCCTTTTCTGGATGAATTATTACAGGCTATAAAAGAGCAAGGCTTACATTCAGCTATAGCCATCAGCGGATGGGGGTTGGATGAGTGTCGTTTGCAACGGCTGAAAAACGCTGGTGTTGGTGAAATATATGTTTCACTTAATGGTTCAACACCGGAAATAAATCAACTATCCCGGTGTGGATATGAATTGGCAATCAATGCACTTAAGCTGTTGCAGAAGGATAAACAGGTCAATTACTATATTAACTGGGTAGCCAGGAATGATAATGTTGAAGACTTTCCTAATCTGGTGATTCTGGCACAAAGCTTGGGAGTAAAACAAATTGTAATTTTAGAGTCCAAACCAGACTCTGAATATGTTATGCAAGCAGCCTTAAGCCAGGAAACCTTTTTAAGGTTGGCAGATTACATAAAAAAACATGATCAACAGGATATAGGGCTTATTGTAGAACCATGTTTTTCCCCTATGAGGGCGTATATCAATAACTCTTACTTGCTGAATCGTAATATTGGTTTTAATAAAGGCTGCGGTGCGGGTCGAAATGGCATATCAGTTGATATTGAAGGTAATTTAACCCCCTGCAGGCATTTGCTGTTTCCGGAAAGTTATGATCAAATAGAGGATTATTGGCGCCATTCCCCGGTGCTTAACCGACTGCGCCAATTTGAAGATTATCGCGGGGAACCATGTCATAGTTGTTATTTAAACAATAACTGCATTTCCTGCCGGGCAGTAGCAGATAAGGTAGAGAAAAATCTTTTTAGCGGTAACAATTATTGTTCTATAACGGAGATAAAACAATGAAAAGGTTGATTGGCATAATTTTGGTGCTCGTCATATTGATTGGCTTAGCTGTACCCGGCTTAACCATGGGTGCCCGGCAAACCAACGGTATCATTACTGATAAACCTGCAACCCAAACAAACGACATTAAGTGGCGGATTGGTTACTGTGAAAGTGAATCCTTTATTAATTACATGGATACACTGGTAGCGATTGTTACAGGTTTAGAGGAAATTGGCTGGATTACTGATTTAGAAGGATTTGATCAGATGGCGGCTAACGGCGACAGCCGCACCATTTGGAAATGGCTGAGTGACAAAGAAGTTAGCCCTTATATCGAATTTGTCGATGATGCTTATTATAATCTGCGTGACCCTGAATTTGAGCAGGATGCTGTTATTAATCGTCTCAAGAATACAAACGATATCGATTTGATGCTGGTTATGGGAGCTGCAGCGGGTAGTCTATTAAGTAATGCCGATCATAATACAAATATTTTAGTTTTTGCCGCTTCTAATGCGGTCCGCTCCGGAATTATTGATTCAGTGGAGGATTCAGGCAAAGATAATGTATGGGCTCACATGGACGAACATCGCTTCGAACGTCAGACCCGGGCTTTCTATGATATTGTTAGGTTTAAAAAATTAGGAATTGTTTATGAAGACTCTGATAATTCCAGGATATATTCAGCTGTAGACGAATTGGAAAGCCTGGCTCATGAGAAGGGATTTGAAATTGTCCGCTATCATGTGACCGAACCACGCAGTGCCGAAGAATATCCGCGCTATTACCAGGAAGTTCAGAACGCTTATAATAAATTAGCCCAGGAAGTTGATGCTGTATACATAACTATTGCCTCATTGGAAAGTAACAAACTACCTCAACTGTTTCAGCCCTTCTACGATAACAAAATACCGATTTTTTCACAGCTAGGCAACGTTGAAGTTAAAAACGGAGCTATGATGACCGTTTCCGTCATGGATGAAGAAAACATAGGCCGTTTTGGGGCTGACACTATCAGTAATTGCTTACAGGGAGCAAAACCCCGTGACCTGCAGCAATCATTTCAAAGTGCCCCCAGAATAACCCTTAACGCTGAAGTAGTTAAGAAGCTCGACTTCAAACTTCCCTTTGAACTATTAATAGTAGTCGATGAAGTGTATTAATTTTAAGCCGGCGTAATGAAAATTTTACCATTGTGCAGGAATAGTATGGGAGCTTAGCGAAAGGTAATTCAATCTAATAGTTGCAAGAAATTCTATCCTGTAGAAGCTCAAGTCAATTAACTGGTTTATAGTACTACGAGGCAATTTTTTTAGGATTTATGGAGAGGCATATATGAAAATTAATCAAAGTTTAAAGGGTAAATTCATTATTGTGGTCTTTACCATATGCATGAGTTGCTTGCTGGTAGTATCCGTAATCAGTTACAGCCTTTCTTATAACCTGGTCAAGGACAAAACCAATCAGAGTGCCAGTGAAGCAGTAGGAAAAAATGCTTCTCAGTTGAATAATTGGTTTATGGAACAGGGCCAGGTGGTTCATGCTATAGCCCAGGATATTGAGATAAATAAGGATTTTTCGGACCAATACCTGTCTAATTACCTGATTCAAAAATTCGACCGGCAAAAATCTCAGGTTTTAGATTACTATATAGGTTTTGCGGATAAAAATCGGACTATGGTCTGCGCTACTGGTTGGATTCCCCCGCCGGATTATGATGCCACCACCAGGGAATGGTATAAGGAAGCGCTTAAGCAGAATAAACTGGTTTATATTACACCTTACCTGGATGCTGATACTAAACAAATGGTTATTACCCTGGCAGAGCCAATTAGAGACGAAAATAATGTGTTAGGAGTAATAGCTGCCGATATACTGTTGACTGATGTTATGGATTTGGCCGAAAAAGCACGTATTGAAGGTGCCAGCTATACTTTCCTGCTAGATGATCATTATAATTTTATGATTCATCCCCAACCCGGCTTCCACCCTACTCCCGAGAAATCGGTGAATGCTGCCCAGGTTATGGGAGGCAAATTCCGGCCGCTTATTGAGGAAATAAAACAAGGCCAGTACAATATTATTGAGTTGAAAGATTATGATAACACCAAAAGGTGTTTTGTTTTAAGCAATATTGAAGCTACCAACTGGACTTTCGGTATTGCCATTCCCCGCAGTGAGTATATTAAGCCTTTGAATAACTTACTGCTTGGGTTTGCGGTAGCCCTGGCTCTTTCTCTACTAATGGGCATTCTCATTATTCTCCCGGTAGTGCGTAGCCTTTTAAAACCCGTGCTCCAGCTTAATGAGGCCGTCAGCAGCTTTGCTGAAAAGGATTTTACCGCCAGGTCGCTGGTTTCATCCCAGGATGAAGTTGGACAGTTAAGTGATAATTTCAATCGTATGGCTGATATTATTCAGGAATACAATCAAAACCTGGAACAGACGGTGGCAAAAAGAACATCTTCTATCAAGAACCTGCTAAATAATGCCGGTCAGGGGTTTCTGTCATTTGGGCATGATTTGTACGTTGACGAAGAGTACAGCTCTGAATGCAGCCGTATATTTGGCCAGGAAATCGCCGGTCAGCGTTTTACCGATTTAATATTGCCAGGTGATGATGAACAAAAGCAATTCATGGAA
>CAZOIC010000022.1:0-23844 GCA_964579945.1 uncultured Syntrophomonas sp.
ATTACAAAGAGTTTGTCAGCGTGCCGGGAAGCAAGGGGACGGTTCTTTTGCTTCCTTACATGGAAGCAAAAGAACCGTCCCCTTGCTTCCTTAGCCTAACCTTTTTACCATCGCTGTAAAAGGTGATGGCTCCCACCTGGTCGGTTCTCAGGATCTCAATATTCTTTTCCTCTAATGCCTCCAAAACTGAGGGATGCGGATGCCCGAATAAATTGTTTTCTCCTACGCTAATTACTGACCATTGGGGCTTACTTTCTTCATAGAAAGAAGGCAGCAATGAATTCTTACTGCCGTGATGGGGAATCTTTAAGACAGTCACCGGCGCTAATTTTTCTATTAATACCTGCATCGTTTCCTTCCCTATATCTCCGGTTAGTAAAGCCGAAAAATTGTCATAGCGAACATCCAGCACTAAAGATTGTTCATTGGCATCATCTAAGGTTTTAGCCTCTATCATGGGATGTAAAACGCGTATTTGCAACTTTTCCCCGGTGTATACCGATTCACCGCCGGACAGAGGTATAACAGGTATCTTTTCAGCTTCCGCTATTTTTCTCAGATTCCGGTACTCCTCGGCCTCAACGATTGTAGCCGGTACAGCAATGTAGCGTGCCGGTATCTCTTTTAAAACTGTTTCCAGTCCCTGCAGGTGGTCAGTATCCGGGTGGGTATTTATGACCAGATAGAGCTCCCGTACACCGCGGTAATATAGGTAAGGGAGCACCTTACGGGTACCCGGATCAGAGAAATCACTGCCTCCCCCATCAACCAGTATAAATTTTCCCCGGGGGGTTTTAATTAGTATGCTATCTCCCTGCCCTACATCGATAAATGTCACCTCTAACTTTCCGCGGTTATATACGCTTCCCGGTAGACAGATTACCATTACAAAAAACGCGATCATTACCAGCCCGGTTGCAAGTACTGAGTAGCGCCTTTTATCTACTGTAACTGTAAATGCATAGACAGAAATAAGTAAACCAATATAATAAAGCACTATTAAAACTGCTCCCGGGGCTATCACCCGTAAATAAGAACCGGGAATGTTTACCACCAATTCATTTACTACCCGGATCAGATCTATACACAATCCCGCCGGATAAAGGAATATGGCACTCAATCCCGGCAGCAGTCCGCCACTTAGCAAAGATAAAAACCCCAGGATAACTGCTCCTCCGGAAAGATAAGTTATGGGAATGTTGGCCAGCAGGGCCAGGGGGCTAAACAGGTGGAAATGGTAGGCAGTAAGAGGTAACACCGCCAATTGAGCGCAAACAGGCACTAGTAGAAGATCGCCCCATCTGTTGTTGTAGTTAAGCTTTCTTCTTAATAAAGGAAAGAGATAGACTAATCCCCAGGCGGCAGCAAAAGAAAGCTGAAAGGTAATCTGCAGCAATGAATTGGGGTTTATTAATAAAATGACTATTCCCGCCAGGCCCAGGCTGTTAAGCATACGGTTATCCCGCCCGCTATAGAAAGCAATCAGACCTATTGACCCCATTATTACCGAACGTATTACTGGTACTGGCCAACCCACCAGGGTAGCATATATTAATAATAGTATTATTCCGGATATCACTCGCATCTTCCGGGAGAGACCTAATAGAGAACATGCCCAGGCGCAAAGCAATAGGAGAAAACCTACATGTAGCCCGGATACCGAAAAAATATGCACTACGCCGGTTTTTTGGTAATCGCTATACTCACTGCTATCAATACCTTCTATAATTCCCAGGAGCATACCCAGTAATATGACCGCTTCATCCGGGGGTAGAACTTCTTTAATTAGCTCCTGGCTGTTATAACTGTACGAGTTTATCCATCCCTGAAAGCCGCTGGCTGGCCTGCTGATAGAGAGATCTTTTTCTTCTTTAACTGAAAAGATATAATATATACCATTCTTCGCCAGGTATTTACGGTAGTCAAATTCTCCCGGGTTACCTGCCCGGGCCGGCTGTTTTAATGAACCCTTGATTTCTACCTTATCGCCCTTTTGCAACTGGACAGCAAAATTACAGTAGACCTGAATATTTCGAGAATAACGATTTTTGCTGTTTGTGCGGATGGCAAAAGTAGTCTTTTTTCCATCATAGCGGGGATAATCTTTTACTATGCCCTCCACCTGAGCTGGCTTTATTTCCGGCAGGTGTTCTGGTGCGGGTGTGGTAAGCAGTGAAAAATAGAGGAGGCCAGCCATAATTACCACCACTCCGGTAAAGGCTTCCCGAGAATAGCTGCGGCTATAAACCCCGAATAGAAGTAAAACAGTAACTAAAAGAAACGCCAATATCCACAGCTGATTGCTGGCCAGAACTATAGCTATAGAAAAGAATATACAGACTAAAAACCAGAAAGGAAACATATTATAACCTGCTTTACGTGGAGGTAACAAAGGGTTCGATATTACAATTAATAATGGTGACCCAAAATATCAGGTTAATTCTTAATTTTGAATTATTAATTGTGACCCGGCACTCAGCCCCATCTTTAATCAGTTTAGTGGTAAATCTCCCTCTCTTTTAACCCTGTATTCACTAAATGGCATTCGAATTAGGTATATTCATTATTGCATCAAACATTATCAGCGGACACTTATTTTATCCTTGATAGCTTCGAACCTCTTATCTCCGATACCGCTAACATTTTTAATTTCCTCTACGTCTTTAAAGGGGCCGTTGCTAGTGCGATAATCTACTATCCGCTGCCCCAGAGCCGGGCCTATACCGTCCAACTTATCAGCCATTTCCTGAGCGGAGGCAGTGTTGATATTAACCATAGCCGAATTTTGATTGGATATGCCACTGCTGTAAGACCCCCCGGCGCTTGTAGGTACTGGTAATTCAGGAATCTCCCCCTGGGCTGGAACCGGTATAGTTTCACCATCAACCAATGAACGAGCCATTTCCAAATGTTTTAGGTCAGCTTCCGGCAGAGCTTCAGCCATCTCCACTGCCTGGTGCATACGGTCACCTTCTTGCAATCGATATACTCCGGGATTTTTCACTGCACCGGTAACATATACCTGAATAATCTTGCTCTCCAATTCATCCGTTTCAGGCTTATCCGTTTGTTCAGAGGATTGTAACAAAGCTAGCTCTTCGGCCTGTCTATCATTCTTAAAGTCAGCATATTTTACACCTACTGCGAAAGCTACCAGCAAAATAAAAACCGCCAGTGCTATCCAGCGTTTATCTAAGTTCATAGTACTCCCCCCAAAAGCTTAATTCTACATATATTTCCATTATCCTCCAATATGCATTTACATTTAATATTTTATTGATGGGGGATTTTAGCAGGACTATTATTCCAGGATAGAGAAAGTAAAATAAGAAATGTTAAAGGGGGATCTGAATGGTTGATATAGCCGCATTGGCCCGTTTGGGTGGGGTTCGCAAATATGCAGCAGATGAGATATTTTTTCATTTCGGTGATTCAGGTCATGAGATGTTTATTATCCTGCAGGGTCATGTAGGTATATATATTAATTCCCTGGATGGTTCCCCCTTACAAATAGCTTCATTAAAGAATGGCGACTTTTTTGGTGAAATGTCACTGCTGGAGAATATGCCGCGCAGTGCAACTATAATTGCACTGGAAGATACAATTTGCCTGGTGATAGATGAAAGTAATTTTGAACAGGTAATGGCAGAGCAGCCCAACCTGGCATTTCGTATAATGAAAGGCATGAGCAACCGTTTACGCCAGCAAAATGAAGAGCTAAGTTTCCTTAAACAAGGATCTAAACCTGAGGTAGAGGATACTACCAGGAGTACTTCCATAGCTTCCGCTCCCTTACCGTTCAGCAGCGATATTTATCCTCCGGGCCATAAATCTTATTCATTATCAGCACCAACAACCCATGATACTTATCTTTTTGATAATGAAACCCTGTGTCCGGTATGTGAAAAGAAATTTCCAGTTAAAATGGTTCGCTCCTCAAAACTCAGGTTGGATAAAATTGATCCCGACCTGCGCCAGCATTTTCATGATTTTGACCCCCTGTGGTATGCAGTCTGGATATGTCCCTATTGTTATTACGCTAATTTTAACTTTGAGTTTAAACAGGTAAACGAAACTCTAATTAAAAAGATTATAGAACAGGGTCAGAAACTCAAGTCGCAAATTAATATAGGTTTTAGTTTTCCCCGCAAGATTGATGAAGTTTTTACCTCTTACTATATGATTTTACAAACCCTGCAGGTAGGAAAAGTCGATTCTATTAAAACAGCTAAAATCTGGCTGCGCTTATCCTGGCTCTATAGTGATGTCAAAGATGAAGAAATGTACAATTATACTACCGAAAAAGCCCTGGAGGCCTACAGCGACTCTTATTTTAATACCCAGCGGAATACTACCATAGAACAGGATCAACACCTGACTGTCTTACTGGGAGAACTATGTTTGCGTCTGGATAGGAAAGAAGAGGCCTTAAAGCATTTTCGCAATAGTATAGTACGCAAAGGCGGCAATAATAATCTTAATCGTCAGGCTGAAGACAGGATTCATGAACTACGTACAGCTTTAAATGAAGAAAACCCATAGTAATTGTTGACTTCACATGTTTATTATCTTATAATTGCTAATGTGTTAATTGAATAGCAGGCTGGGAACCGGAGTATTAGACGGGCGCCGACAGAGAACCACCGGGTGGTGTAAGGTGGTATATAGCCGGTTGAACTCGCCGGGGAGCCTTGCAGGTGATATTTAGCCTGTAACGGTAAAAATCCGTTATCGTTTTCAAAGTGGACAGTATGTGGGGCTATGGCGCAGTTGGGAGCGCGCTTGAATGGCATTCAAGAGGTCGTGGGTTCGAATCCCACTAGCTCCACCATTATTATATCTGTCAATAAGGGTGGTACCACGGGAATTTTGTACTCTCGTCCCTGCGGGGAAGGGAGTTTTTTAATTTTCTGCTTTTTAAAGGAGGAAGTTGGTTTGGACAGGCGTTACGATTTTAAAGCCATTGAAGCTAAATGGCAAAACATCTGGGAAGAAAATAGTTATTTTAAGGTTTACGAGGATAAAACCAAACCCAAGTATTATAATCTGGAGATGTTCCCCTATCCTTCCGGACATCTGCACATGGGGCATGTGCGTAATTACGCTATCGGGGATGTGGTAGCTCGTTTCAAGAGTATGAATGGTTATAATGTGCTTCATCCCATGGGATGGGATGCTTTCGGCCTGCCGGCAGAAAATGCCGCTATTCAGAATAATGTTCATCCCGCCCGTTGGACCTATGGCAATATTGAAAACATGGAGCGACAACTTAAAGGCATGGGTATCAGCTATGATTGGGATCGAGAACTGACTACTTGCAGACCTGATTATTACAAGTTTACCCAATGGATGTTTTTAAAGCTGTTTGAACACAACCTGGCTTATAAGAAAAAATCGGCGGTTAACTGGTGTCCTTCCTGCCAGACGGTACTGGCCAATGAGCAGGTGGTGGACGGCTGCTGTGAGCGCTGCGAAAGTGAAGTCGATAAGAAACAGCTGGAGCAGTGGTTTTTCAAAACCACCGCCTATGCCCAGCGTTTGCTGGACGACCTGGAAAAACTACCGGGCTGGCCGGAAAAAGTTAAAACTATGCAACGCAACTGGATTGGCCGCAGCGAGGGCTGTCAGTTTTCCCTGGAAATAGAAGGCAGTAAAGAAACTTTAAGTGTATATACTACTCGTCCAGATACGGTTTTTGGGGTTACTTATATGGTGCTGGCACCCGAACACCCCCTGGTGGAAAAGCTGGTTGCGGGAAAAACTCAGGAATTAGAAGTCCAGGCTTTTGTTAAGAAAATGAAGTCTACCAGTGATATAGCCCGCACTGCTACCGATGCCGAAAAGGAAGGAATATTTACTGGAGCCTATGCCATTAATCCCATGAATGGCGAAAAGGTTCCTATTTGGATTGCCAATTACGTTTTGATGGACTATGGAACCGGAGCCATTATGGCCGTTCCTGCCCACGACCAGCGGGACTTTGAATTTGCCCGTAAATACGATATTCCTATTCGGGTGGTAATAAAGAGTCCTGAATCGCCGGCCCTTGGAGAAGAAATGCTAGAAGCCTATCCCGGTGACGGGATTATGGTAAACTCGGGCGAATTTGATGGCCTCACGGTGGAGGAAGGCCAGAAGCGCATTATTGCCTATATGGAGGAGCATAAGATTGGCCAGGGGACTATCAATTATCGTTTGCGTGATTGGCTCATATCCCGGCAGCGCTACTGGGGTGCGCCCATTCCTATCGTTTATTGCCCGGATTGCGGTATAGTCCCGGTACCGGAAAAAGACTTGCCGGTGCTACTGCCGGAAGATATTGACTTTAAGCCCTATGGTGAATCTCCTTTAAACCATATAGAGAGTTTCTATAAAACCACCTGTCCTAATTGCGGTAAGGAAGCCCGGCGGGAAACTGATACCATGGATACCTTTGTCTGTTCTTCCTGGTATTTTGACCGTTTTTGCAGCCCCCATGAAAGCGATATACCTTTCAGCCGGGAGGCAGTAGATTACTGGATGCCGGTAGACCAGTACATCGGCGGGGTGGAACATGCTATTCTGCACCTGATGTATGCCCGGTTCTTTACCAAGTTTCTTTATGATATAAATATGCTCTCCTGTGAAGAACCTTTTACCAACCTGTTAACCCAGGGCATGGTTTTAAAGGAAGGGGCAAAAATGTCCAAATCCAAAGGCAATGTGGTTAGTCCGGAGGATATAATAGGTACTTATGGTGCTGACACGGCTCGTCTCTTCATACTTTTCGCTTCTCCTCCAGAAAGAGATCTGGAATGGAGCGATCAGGGGGTTGAGGGAAGCTATCGCTTTTTAAACCGGGTATGGCGTATGGTAAATGAATATGCTGATACCATTAGAGAAGTAAATATTCCGGATAACTTTGTCGAGCTGGATGCTGATGCGCGTAAATTACGCTATAAAACTCATGCCAGCATCAAAAAAGTGAGTGAAGATATTGGGGAACGTTTTAATTTTAATACGGCCATAAGTGCCATAATGGAACTATCCAATGCCTTAAACAGCTACAGCGATAATGAAGAGCAGGACCTTCCAGTAGTAAAAGAGGCAATTAATGCACTCTTGTTGCTGTTAAGTCCGTTTTCACCGCACATCTGTGAAGAGCTCTGGCAGTTGTGTGGTAATGAGGAAGCTATCTGTTTGCAGAAATGGCCAACCTATGACCCTTCAGCTTTAATCCAGGATGAAATCGAAATCGCGGTGCAAATTTCCGGCAAGGTAAGGGACCGGATGACCGTGGCAACCGGTCTTTCCGAAGAAGAATTACGGCAAATTGCCCTGGCCAGTCCCAAAATACAACAATTAATCCAGGATAAGACCATCGTAAAAACCATTGTTGTTCCTGGGAAGCTGGTAAATGTTGTGGTACGTTAATTATTTTAATAGACGCGGATGACGTACCCAAAGGGCACACTAATGTAGCGCTAACGCGCTACCATTAAGGGAGCGGATTAAGCAGGATTTACGCGGATTCTTAATAAGATGGAGTTGGGTGGTGGAGTTGTAAACTCCGCATGCATGAGTAGTTATTAAGATGAGGTATTAGTGATGTCATGGTATGTTTTTTATACCTCCTGGGGATGGGCGGCTATTTTAGGTAAAAATAGAACTATAAAGAGGTCAGTTCTACCCACCCTTTCTCTCCCGAATATACGTCAATATATAGATCAAACCAGGTTAGATGCCCGGTTTGTTGTATTATCTGATTATTCCTTACCAGTAGTCAACAAGTTCTGTGCCTACTATGAATGTACTGTCATTAATGATTGGGATGTAGAGCTAAGCCTGTATGCTCTCCCACCGTTTAGTCGCAAAGTACTGGAATTCGTCTATACCATTCCCTATGGAGAAACCCTGACCTACGCCGAAGTAGCCTGTGCAGTCGGCCAACCAAAAGCAGCCCGTGCGGTGGGCCAGGCCCTGAAACGTAATCCCCTACCCCTGATTATCCCCTGCCACCGGGTAGTAGCCACTAATGGCCCGGGCGGTTTCACCTCCCCGGGCGGGATTGCTACCAAACTTGAGATGTTGCAGTGGGAAAAAAAGCTTAAGAATTACTAACCGCTACTTGCCGGGCATCGCCCCAGAGGTTTTCCAGGTTATAATGTTCTCTTTCCTGCTGGCGGAAAACGTGTAATAAGACTGCATTGTAGTCCAATACCGCCCATAAGCCCTGTTGGTGCCCTTCCCGTCGCAGCGGCTTAGCATCCTGCTCCAGCAGCTTCTTCTCTACCGTTTCTACTATACTTTTAACCTGTATCGGGTTCCTGCCGCTGGCCAGAACAAAGTAGTCTGATATAACGGTTAGATCCCTTACATCCAGAATAAGTACATCAAAAGCCTTTTCCTCCAGGCAAGCCTCGGCAATAAGCTGTGCTAATTTTTCGTCTTCCAAATATAGCCCTCCTAGTAATTTTAATATTTAGCAGCCAATAAACTTCACTTCTCTAAGAAAGTGGTTCCTGACCTCTATGGTTAATGGATGTATTATCCTTTGCTGGTCCAGGCAATATTTTATAGTAGATTCTAGACCAAACAACATTGCCTCGTCAAGATTGCGCCAAGTTATACATTTTAAGCGTTCCAGCCCTGGAAAATCACGACCCGGCTCAATCATATCGGCCAGATAGATTATTTTATCCAATTCACTCATATGTAAAGAACCCAGGGTATGATGCTTAACCGCCTGCAAAATCTCCTGGTCATCAATATCAAGTTCAGTTTCAAGGAGAAAAGCACCCACCGGAGCGTGCAGAAGATCTGGCACCCGGCTGTCCACCTCATGTTCCAGCAAATTATTAATAGTAGCAATGTTAAGCAGCTCGGATGCAGCCATCCCCTTGGCATAGTCATGCAAAATTCCGGTTAGATATGCCTTTTCCGGGTCAACACCGTAATTCTCGGCCAAATCCCGTGCCACTGCAGCTACCTGGAGAGAATGCCTGAAGCGCCTGCTGGACAGGCGGGATTCAATAATAGCTAACGCTTCTTGTTCTCTTAGCATTCTTTTTCCCTTCCTTCTTACCGATATAGTCCCTGGTCCAAAATATATTGTTCCACTTCCAGGGGCAGTAGATACTTTATCGGTCTGCTTTCCGCCACCCTCTGTCTAATATCAGTGGAGGAAATATCCAATCCGGGTATGGGTAAAAACTCCATTCGTTCCCATAATATGGGGGGGAGATTTTTCAGCGCCGGGTCACTCCGTTCAATTACATATCCAGGTCGGGTTACCACCACAAAACGGCATAAACCGGATAATTCCCAGTAATCTTTCCAGGTGTCCATCATCAGCAAGGAGTCGGCCCCCATTATAAAAAAGATGTCGGTAGCGGGACAGTGCTCCAAAAAATAGCGCACGGTATCTATAGTATAAGACTTTCCTGTTCTTTTCATTTCCAAATCAGATATTTCAAAAGCTGGATTACCCTGAATAGCCAACTTTACCATCTTATAGCGGTGCTCACTATCCAGTACTTCATCTATTTCTTTGTGAGGAGGGCGGGCTGCCGGCATAAAAATAACCCGGTCCAGTTTAAACTCATGACGGGCAAATTCAGCAGCTATGAGATGCCCATAATGAACCGGGTCAAAAGTTCCACCCATAATACCGATAGAATCAAACCTCTGCATAAAATCTCATACCCCTTATCCTTCAATAATACCTATAGCTCCATGAAAACGCAAACAGTACCAGTAGTTAAGATTTGCACAAATTAGTGCGGCCCGGGCTTTATGCTTTGCCGATATAAAGAAAACATCTATAATGGTATTATCAACGGTTCCGGGGGTGGAATATGCAAAAGGAAATAAAGCTATTTTTTCATAATCAGGGCTTGCGCAGCTATATTGAGGTTGATCTCTGCAGGGAATGCCCACGTCAAGACGATAAAGGCTGCTGTGGTTTTTACTCCCCTGTTTTTTATAGTACTGATTTTGCCTATTTGTTAAAAAACGAGCCGGGCCTGATTGACCGGTTGCTGCAATTAAACAATATAACCATATTAGATGCATCGGTTACTATAAACAACAGCATAGACGGCGACAGCTACCGCTGTTATTTTCATAGTAAAGATGGTGGTTGCCTATTGGATCAACATTTGCGCGAATCAGTCTGTCGTCATTTCGTATGTCCGGGTATCGGTTGGGAACAAGAAGAGAAACTGCGTTCCTGGAAGGAGTTTTTTGACCACTTGTCAGACTACGAGATTGAACTAAATAACCGCATCGCTGCCCGCTTGCAGGAAAAAGGTTTGACTCTACGGGATGCTAGTAAGCATAAGCAGTTTTTTGAGGAATTGCTGGCTATTTTTGAGCAGGAAACCAGTATACTACCGGATTTCTTCAATAAACAACCCGCCCAGGAAGAGGTTTTTATAACCAGGGAAATAAACTATGGTCAGGATTGGCCTTTATAAGTTATAATTCGAAGTTAGATGCACTACGAAATTTGATTAAGGTCGGGAGGTATGTTTTTAATGAATTGGGATGCCAATAAAGGCATACTGGATAGCGTGCTTGACGCCATAGGCAGGACACCTTTGATTAGGCTGAAGAAAATATCGGCCGACATTAACGCCGACATTTGCGTTAAGCTCGAATATGCTAACCCTAGCGGAAGTTTAAAAGACCGGGTAGTCCATAAAATAGTGGAAATGGCTGAAAAGCGCGGAGAACTTAAACCGGGTATGATTCTTCTGGAAGGCACCACTGGTAATACCGGAATTGCTACAGCCATGGTTGGAGCGGCTAAGGGTTACCAGGTAATAATTGTCATGCCGGAAGGGATGACAGAAGAGCGGAAAAAGACGATTCGGGCTTACGGAGCTGAGCTGGTGCTTACCCCTGGAGCTGAGTCTGATGTAGATTTAGTTCTGGTAGAGGTGGAGAAAATAAAGCAGCAGTATGGGGATCAGGTATTTGAGATCGGCCAATTCGTCCGCCAGGACAACTTGAACGCTCACATTGAAAATACGGCACCGGAAATCTGGGAGCAGACTGCAGGTAAGGTAGATGTTTTTGTTATGTGCCAGGGAACCGGGGGAACAGTAACTGGTAATGCCAAATTTTTAAAGGAAAAGAATCCGGCTATGAAAGTCTATATATCGGAACCGGCCGAATCACCGATTCTGGCCCGTGGGGTGATTGGTCCGCATAAAGTACAGGGCATTGCCGATGGTCTTATACCGGAAATACTGGATTTACAGTATATTGATGGCATTATATTGGTAAGCTCAGATGAATCCATGGAAACCGCCCGGGAAGTGGCTAGAAAAGAAGGTATCTTCTGTGGGACTTCCTCCGGTTGCAATGTTGCCGCCGCCCGTAAATTGGCCCAAAAATACCCGGATTTAAAATGTATTGTTACTATTGTCAATGATAATGGCCTGCGCTATCTTTCTTCAGAACTATGTGGTGCTGAGGTTAAGCGAGAGCTGCTGGAGCGCGACTATGCTTTAAGCCAGGAAAACCTGGATAAACTGGCTTCATACCAACTGGATGTAATAGAATAGGTTGCTAATCAAGGCCCCGTTATCACTACTCAGGATAGCGGGGCTTTTATTCTATGCAGATTTGCGCAGAAAAGAAAGAATTGCGGTGGTACATTTGTTTAAAGCTTGTACCAGGGATTTCCGCCGCGTATAGAGGACATAGCCAGCTATAACCAGAACCGCCATTAGTATAGTAAGCCATTCGAAATTATTACTTATAAAGCTGACTGCCTGTTGTCCAACGGCCATAATCAATATAGCTTCGGTAAAGAAACGTAGTCCCCGTCCTAGCAAGGAGGCTAACATAAAGGGAGGAATACTCATGGTAAAAATTCCGGCTGATATGGTAAATACTTTGTAGGGAATAGGCGTAAGTCCAGCCAGAAACATGGCCCAGGCCCCGTAATGGGTGAACATAGATTCTACCTTCTCTACAACCTGCGGCGAGGCAAAGCGATACAGCAAAGGATGCCCGATTAACTTACCCAACATATAACCCAGATAACCGCCGGCAACTGAAGCCAGGGTACATAGCAATGCGTAGATAAGAGCATTGACCGGATTGGATAAACAAAGCGGGATAAGTAATAAGTCTGGTGGAATAGGGAAAAACGATGATTCAGCAAACGCTAATACCAGCAATCCCCATAATCCATAGGCTTCAAAAAAGGTCAGCATATTCTCCAACAATTTCTTCTCTCCCTTGTTTAGAGTGAGCGTGAGGGGTGAGGGACAACGATAATAAGTCTTAATTCATTAGCAGAATGAACATTGATCGTTGTATTGTCTATCTCAGTTACCGAATATGCCCATCCCCATAAACGATAAATTTAGTAGTGGTTAGCTCCTGCAAGCCCATAGGGCCACGGGCGTGAAGTTTCTGGGTACTAATTCCCATTTCCGCACCAAAACCAAAGACATTACCATCAGTAAAGCGGGTAGAAGCATTGGCATAAACTGCAGCTGCATCTACTGCGGCCATGAAACGCCTTACATTACTGTAGTCCTGGCTGACTATAGCCTCGCTGTGGCCGGTACCATGAGTATTAATATGCTCTATAGCCTCTTCCACACTATCTACTATTTTCACTGCTAAAATCAGGTCCAAAAATTCTGTATCCCAATCCTCCGGAGCAACAGCCTTTACATGACGGCCAACTATCTTACGACTGCGCTCACAGGCCCTTATTACCACCCCGGCATCTTCCAGTTCCTTAATCATTGGAGGCAGAAAATCCTGGGCCACGGCGGCATGAACCAACAGGGTTTCTGCGGCATTGCATACTGAAGGCCGTTGTACCTTGGCATTAAAAACAATCGGGTGGGCCTTTTTTAGATCAGCATATTCATCGACATAAACATGGCAATTGCCCATACCGGTCATGATATAAGGTACAGTAGCATTATTCATTACCGCCTGTTTTAATCCTTTCCCTCCACGGGGAATTAAGACATCCAGGTAGTCGTTCATCTTCATCATGAAAATTGCCGCTCCCCTATCCTCGCTATCGATCAGTTGTATGGCTCCTTCCGGTATGCCGCATTTAACCGCTGCATCTGCAATAAGGCGGGCAATCACCCGGTTGGAATTAAGCGCTTCTTCCCCACCTCGCAATAGTATGGCATTCCCAGCTTTCAGGCAAAGCCCGGCAGCGTCAGCAGTAACATTGGGACGAGACTCATAAATTATACCAATAACACCTATAGGGGTGCGAATGCGGCCTACCTCCAGCCCATTAGGGCGGCGCCACATTCCCAGTACTTCCCCCACCGGATCGGGTAGGGCCGCTATTTCTCTTAAACCCTGTGCCATATCCTTAACCCGGGATTCATCCAGGGTCAAGCGTTCCAGCAGGGCTGAGCTTAGTCCCTGCTCCCGGCCATTTTCCAAATCCAGCTGATTAGCTTTTAAGAGTTCAGGAATGTTTGCTTCCAGGGTATCAGCCATAGCCATGAGGGCCTCATTTTTTATGGTAGTAGATGCGGTAGCCAGGTATCGTGCCGCCACCCTGGCCTTCCTCCCCTGCTCCAGCATCAATGCCTGTAAATTACTATCCATACCTCTCTCTCCTTTATACGATAATTAACGAAATAATGCGGTTTTCTTGTGGATAACTTTGAATTTTATAACTTGACTGGTTGTTCAGGGTAAGGAGTAAGGAGTGAGGGGAAATCCGGCGGGCGCACACGGGGACAGTCCCTCTGTTTCCTTTAGTTCCAGGCGAAACAGCAGGGACAGTCCCCATGTTCGCCCTTCTCCCAGTTCCTCTCTCCTGACGACCGTTCCCCTGACGTCTAGGGTCTGACACCTGACAACCCATGCCTCACACTTCACACCTTACCCCTTACTAATATTCCACCCACAAATTATTACGGTGGATTACTTCGTCGTAGTCCTTACCCTGCAGAATTTTTTCTATCTCCGAGCTCTTTTTGCCGGCAATTAACCTGATTTCATCGGAGCTGTAATTCACCATACCACGGGCGATTTCCCGTTTATCATCGACATTGGCTACAGCAACCACCGTGCCCCGGTCAAAGTCCCCTTCAACCGTAATAACGCCCGAAGGCAATAAGCTTTTACCCTTCTGCAATAAAGCAACTTCGGCACCGGCGTCCACCAGCACCTGCCCCTGGGGTAAAGTACCAAAGGCTATCCACTTTTTACGGGCCTGCAATTTTTCTTCCCGGGGTATAAACAGGGTTCCTATCTCTTTACCGTCCATAATACAGCGAATAACATTATCATTGTCACCATTGGCAATAATCATAGGAATACCTGCTGCCATACATATACGAGCCGCTTTCAGTTTAGTCAACATGCCCCCACTGGAAAAGCTGCTGCCCCGGTTTTTGGAGTTTTCCTCCATCATCGGGGTAATTTCATCAACCTCGGTCTGGAAACGAGCATCCTTGTTTACCCGGGGGTCGGAATCATACAGGCCATCAACATCTGATAAAATAATTAGCAAATCAGCATCAACAATACTGGCCACCAGAGCGGACAGAGTATCGTTATCACCAAACTTTATTTCCTCTACCACCACGGTATCATTTTCATTAATGATTGGAATTACCCCCAGGTCTAATATGGCCAGGAGAGCATTGGTGGCATTTAGATAACGAAGGCGTTCGTCCAGGTCTCCCCGGGTTAAAAGCACCTGGGCCACAGTCTTATTATATTCGGAGAAAATTTTTTCATAGAGTTGCACCAGGGCCCCCTGACCTATAGCTGCCAGGGCCTGTTTTTCCGGCATGGTACGGGGAACCTTCTTATATCCCATACGGGTTGCCCCTACTCCTATGGCCCCGGAGCTTACCAGTAAAACCTCCATCCCCCGGTTATGTAAATCGGCCAATTCTCTGGCCAAAAGTTCAATCCTCTGTAAATTAAGTTGTCCATTACTATACGTCAAGGTACTGGTACCTATTTTAACTACTACCCGGCGACAGGCCTTTAATTTCTTACGCCTGCTCAATTTTTACCCCTCCCAGGATTTATTCACTATACTCAAACTCAAAGTCACTGATTTTTACAGTATCCCCCGGCTTAATACCCTGTCTGCGTAGAGCCTCCTCCAGGCCCATCTTCTCAACTATCATTTGAAACCTGCGCAAACCTTCATCCGTATTGAAATTAGTCATAGCCAGGAGTTTTTCAATTCTTTTACCGCTGACTTCAAATACACCATTTACTATTTCAATTCTAAACGCTTCTTCTTCCTCAAAGCGCCGCATTACCGGTTCTTCTCCACTGACAACAATATCCCGAGGTACAGTCTGTAAGAGGCGGTAGGTCTCTTCTACCAGAACATCAACCCCCAAACCGGTAACAGCAGATATGGCATGTACCCGATGGCCAAATTCCGCCCGCAGTCGCTCATAGTCCTCCTGAGCCTCAGGAATATCCATTTTATTAGCCACAATTAAATAAGGCCTTTCCTTTAAATCAGGCCGGTACAACTCCAGTTCCCGGCGCAATACCTGGTAATCCTGAAGTACGTCTCGCCCCTCGGTCTGAGCAGTATCCAAGACAAAGAGCAACATCCGGGTTCTTTCTATGTGGCGCAGGAATTCATGACCTAACCCTGAGCCCTGGTGGGCACCTTCAATTAGGCCAGGTATATCTGCTACCACAAATGATTCTTTATTCCTGGTCATCACCACACCCAGGTTGGGTACCAGAGTGGTAAAGGGATAATCTGCAATTTTAGGCCGGGCTGCGGATATGCGCGAAATTAATGTGGATTTACCCGCATTGGGGAAACCTACCAAACCTACGTCAGCCAGGAGTTTTAATTCCAACTTGACCCACCTTTCCTGACCAGGTTCCCCATTTTCAGATAACGAAGGAGCCTTATTGACCGAGGTAGCAAAACGGGCATTTCCCCGACCTCCGCGACCTCCTCGGGCTACTACTACTTCCTGTCCGTTCCTGGTAAGGTCGGCAATAACTTCACCAGTTTCATCATCGCGAATTACCGTTCCTACCGGTATCTTTACCGTAAGATCCTCGCCCCCGGCACCATGCATGTTTTTCCCCTGTCCATGCGCACCGCGCATAGCCTTGAAATGCCTGCGGTACTTAAAGTCCATTAAAGTGCTAAGCCCTTCATCAGCTACAAATATAACATTACCGCCTCTACCCCCGTCGCCTCCGGCAGGGCCGCCCATAGGCACATATTTTTCCCGGCGAAATGCCACTATACCGTTTCCGCCATCTCCACCGCGCACGTATACCCTGGCATGATCAACAAACATTATTTCAACTCCTTAGACAATTACCTTAAGCATTCCTGCCTGGGGTTGCTCCCATTCAAACAACATGGTAACCCCTGCCTGATCCTCCGACAATGAAAGGTTTATAACCGGCTCATCGCCAATACCTTTAAACTCGGGCAATAAGGATGTTAGACTGTTAAGAGGTTGGTTTTGCTTTTTCAATATGGTCCAGGAAAGAATCTGCAGATCTTTATACTTTAATATTATGCCCAAATCTCGTGCCATCAGCAGTTGCTGGTAAAAATACAAGGCGGCTTCCGACTCCAAGCTTTCAAAAATATTACGCTGTACTGCTAGCTCTTCCACTATATTTAATATGTAACTTTTAGCTTTTTCCGGCCGGTTTAAATCGATATATCCCAGAATTACCTGAAGATAGTTACCAAAATCATGTCTCATTCTTCTTAATATAGCTACCATTTGTTCTGATTCCATTAGTTTACCCCCTGCATTACCTAATAATAGCAAAAAACCCCGAAAATCTCCAGGGATACTGTTTTGGCATCAATAATTTGCCTAAAAAATTAGGGGAAAGCGCCGCTTTCCCCTAATCTACCCTTTTAATCATTTTTAGACTACATGCTAACACTATCCAGCGGATATACGCTGACCTGTTTCTTATCTCTGCCTTTTCTCTCATATTTAACTGTTCCATCAACTATGGCAAACAGGGTATCATCGCTGCCGATCATAACATTAGTACCCGGGTGTATTTTGGTTCCCCGCTGTCTTACCAGAATATTACCGGCGTTAACTACCTGGCCATCAGATCTCTTGACCCCCAGCCTTTTTGACTTACTGTCTCTTCCATTTTTAGAACTACCAACACCCTTTTTATGAGCAAATAACTGTAAATCGAATTTAAACATTTTAAGACCTCCTAACTTCCAATTTTATAAAATTACAATAAGCTTCTTGCATGGCCAGCATTCCTGCTTCCATGGTAGAAAGTATAATTTGGGCTTTTTCCATATCTTCCCGGTCTAATCCAGTCGGAAGGCGGCACTGCAACCATCCCTCTTCCACCTGATATTCAGGTTGTACACTCAAGTTTATACTTAGTCCCAATAGAGTGGTCTGAGCTACTGCCGATACTCCGGCACAGTATATATCCTGCCCCTCGGGGGCAAAACCAGCATGGCCTTTGACTTGAAAAGATACTATATCATTGTCCTGGTAGTTTATTCTTACTTCAATCATTAGGCTTCAATCTTTAATACCTTTATTCTGGTGAAGGGTTGCCGGTGGCCCTGTTTTTTCCGGTAGTTCTTTCTCCTCTTATACTTGAAAACTACAACCTTCTTGTCTCTACCCTGTTCCATAACCTCAACTTCAACCCGGGCGTTGCTCACCAGTGGGTTGCCCACCTTAACATTACCATTCTCATCATTAATCATGAGTACTTTATCAATACTCAATCGATCCCCGGATGCGGCTTCCAGTTTCTCCACTTTAAGCACTGTACCTTCGCTAACTTTATACTGCTTACCGCCACTTTCAATTACTGCATACATCTATAAAGCACCTCCATATTTTGAGACTCGCCGGTAACAAGGCAGGCTATAGGCCATTTAGGAGCCCGAACCGGGCGGTTGCAAAACATGCAACCCACAGTAGAAATTAACATAAATAAAGACATAAGTCAATCTATACCCGTATAAATTTTATAATCAACCAGGGCCAATTCGGAGTTGCCCAATAATTTCACCTTTTTCTGGGTACGCCTTTCTATGTAAGCCATATTTTTTTCGTCATTATGTATAAACTCCAACAATCGCGGGTTGGCTTCGCAGATTATCTCCTCATTTTCCATATAACCCATATTTGCCAGCTTCCTTTTCACTTCACAGGACAGGGCAAAAAGATTTATCATCCGTCCCCGACCATTGCAATTGGCGCATTCGTCAGTAAAAAACTCGGAAACCCCGTAACGTGATTTCTTGCGTGTCATTTCCAGGAAACCTAATCCCGTCATACCTATAATACGGGTATGGGCCTTATCCTTGGCCAGTTCCTTCTTTAACATGGTAATGATTTTATCTGCATTTTCTTGCTTTTTCATATCAATAAAATCTATAAGAATGATCCCCCCCAAACTGCGTAGCCTCAACTGCCGGGGAATCTCTACCGCTGCCTCCAGGTTAAGCTTAAAAACCGTTTCTTCAAAATCATTCTTTCCGGTATACTTGCCGCTGTTAACATCAATTACGGTCATGGCCTCGGTCTCATCAATGATTATATAGCCGCCATTACGCAGCCATACTTTGCGGCGCAGGGTGCGGCGAATATCTTTTTCTAGACCGTATTTCTCGAACAGGTCACCCTCTTCAAACTGCACCGTAAAATCAAAGTTAAATTTCTTCTTATTCATATAGCCAATAATTTTTTCTTTTAATTTTTCATTATTAATTACCACCCGGCGAATATCAGCATCCAGGTAATCTCTTAAGGTCCTCTCCAGTACATCAATATCTTCATAAATCAGACTGGGGGCGCGCATACGTTCATAGCGCAGGTTTATTTCCTCCCAAACCTTCAGGAGTTCCTGCAGTTCATCCAATATTTCATCATCCTCGGCCTCCTGGCAGGCGGTACGCAGGATTATCCCCATCCCGGTCGGTTTATGTTTTTCCATCATACAGCGCAGGTGCTCGCGGCGCTCATCATCCGTCAGTTTACGGGATATGGATACTTCGTTCTGGCAGGGTAAAAGCACACTAAAATGACCGGGAATAGTTAAATTCCCGGTTACCCGTGCTCCTTTTTCAGAAAAGGCTTCCTTTTTAACCTGCACCATGATATCCTGACCGCTCTTTAACAAATCCAATCCGTTACTAATTCTTCTAACTCCTGGAAAAATAACATCACCTGCATACAAAAAGGCATTCTTGCTCAGTCCGATATCAACAAAGGCACAGGAAAGCCCCGGTAAAATATCTTTTACCTTACCTTTATATATATTACCTACATTTTCGTCCTGATCTGCCCAGAAAACCTCGACCAGTCTGCCATCCTCTACAATAGCTACCCGCGATTCCCAGGGATAAACTTCTGCAATAATCTCTCGTTCCAAGTTACTTCACCTTTTCCAGTGGAGTAAAAAAGTTATCTTTTACTCTTATGTAATTACCACTGCGATACACATCCAGTATATCTTCCTTATTAATACCGGTTAGTACCAATAATTCCGTCAGTTCATCATAACGTATATTAAGAGGTTCGCCAATACTTCCCCATATATCAATAATAGCAAAATTCTGCCACCTATTCACTTCAATTTTAGAAATTCCTGGTCGCAAGTTTTTATCCAGATCCTTTTTTTTACCCCGGCTTTTAACGGTCAAGTCGTCTTTCTGCAGAACGCTGTCTTTCCATTGCTCCATTACTTCCACCGGCTTACGAACAACAAAAGAATAGCAAGCACAATTAATACTGTTCATAAGGGCAGGAATAGTAGCAGCAATTTCTATGCAGGCCGTAATTTTAACATCCGCAGGTAGACTCAGGTTCATTTTCTCTATAAGTTCACTACAGTTCATCTCCTGCTCCAGCTCCAGATCAAAATACTCGCACTTACCCCACAGACCTACTGGTAATACTGTTCCCAGGGAAAGGCGTATATGCGGATTAAAACCCTCACTCAGGGCAAACGGTATCCTGGCCCGGCGCAAGGTTCGAGCCATAAGCTTCATCATATCCAGGGTAGATAAAAACCGAAGATCCGATCCCACACTATACTCAGCTCTCAAGCGCATCGGCATAATCCTCCTTAATCTGAAGGTCGACCCCCAGAGCCATACAAACCCCGCAGTCCCTGCACCCTTCCTGTCGACAATCAGGCGTGCTTATGCCCTTCTCTGCTCTTTCGTTCTCTTCTATCAGGTACTCCCGGTCAATCCCAGTTTCGATGAAATCCCAGGGCAATACTTCTTCGTAGTTACGCTGCCGCAGATTATAAAAATCCGGGTCAATATCGCACTCCTGCAGAGCCTCCATCCAGCGGTCAAAGTGGAAATACTCCGACCAGCCGTCAAATTTACAGCCCTCTTGCCAGGCCCTATAAATCACTGCAGCCAGGCGACGGTCACCCCGGGCCATAACCCCCTCCAGGTAACTGGTTTCACTATCATGGAAACTGAGTTTAATACGGCGCTGCTTTTCCCTCATCATATACCGGCGTTTCTTATCCAGTTCCTCAATACTGTTCTGTGCCCGCCACTGAAAAGGGGTATGGGCTTTGGGTACAAAAGAGGCCAGACTGGCTCGGATTTCTACCGGGCGCCTTGAGTACCGGTCCCCAATAGCCTTGACCTTTCTAATCAGTTCTATAGTCCCGTCCAGGTCAGCTTCGGTCTCACCGGGCAGGCCAATCATAAAGTAAAGTTTAAGTGAATTCCAACCTGATTTAAAGGCGGCTTCCACTGCACTAAACAATTGTTCATCACTTACATTTTTGTTTATAATATCCCGCAAACGCTGGGTTCCCGCCTCCGGCGCCAGGGTTAAGGTAGTTTTACGTACCTTTTGTACCTCATTGGCCAGATCAATAGAAAATGCGTCAACCCGTAGCGAAGGAAGGGAGACTCCTGTACCCTGGGGGCCATATTCCTTTACCAAATCTTTTACCAGGGGGCTTACCCCGGAATAGTCCAGCGTACTTAAAGATGCCAGCGATATTTCATCATAACCCGTACTGGCCAGCTGTGCTGCCGCCTGTTTCTTAAGAGTATCCACACTGCGCTCCCGTACCGGACGATAAACCATGCCGGCATGGCAGAAACGGCAGCTGCGCTGGCAGCCCCGCATGACTTCCAGTACCGCACGGTCATGGACAATTTCCATATAGGGTACAATCGGTTTATCCGGGTAATAAGCCTGGTCCAGATCCTGCACCACTCGCCGGCGCACTTTAGCCAGTGCCTCTTTGGCCACAGGTGCCATACTCTTTATAGTACCATCATCTTTATATTCGACCCGATAAAGGGCAGGTATATAGACCCCTTCTATCCGAGCCAGTTGTTGGAGCAGCTCATCCCGTGCCATTTCCCGGTTCTTATATACACAGTCCAGGAACTCCAGAGTTACCTCTTCGCCATCACCAATCAGGAAAGCATCAAAAAATTCAGCAAAAGGCTCCGGATTAAAGACTACCGGCCCCCCGGCAATTACCAGCGGGCAACCATTCCCGCGTTCCTTTGACCACAGGGGTATCCCGGACAAATCTAACATGTTGAGTACATTGGTAATAGACAACTCATATTGTAAGGAAAACCCGACTACATCAAAATCACTTAAGGGACGAAACGATTCCAGACTATAAAGAGGTATGTTCTCCCGCCGCATAACCTCTTCCAGGTCCGGCCAGGGGGCAAAAGAGCGCTCCATCAAATGATTACTCTTTTCATTAACCAGGCCATAAAGAATCTTGCCCCCCATATGAGACATACCTACTTCATAGACATCAGGAAAGGCGAACACCATTTTAGCCTGAGCCTCTTCCCAATCCTTTTTTATCATATTAACTTCCCCACCGGTATAACGAGCCGGTTTGGACACCTGCGGTAAAATATCCCGAAACAACCTGTCCTTCACTATCGATGCCTCCATATCTACAAGCGTTCTTTAAGTATTATACAAAAATGCCGTAAAATCAATTCTGATTCATACGACATTAAAAATCGTCTTATATTGTAGGGAACGGCCCCCGTGCCGTTCCGCCAGACCTGGCATTACGTATCTTTCTACAAACGTGCAATTTGAAACGAAGACACGGAACGACACAGGGGTCGTTCCCTACACATTAATTCTACAATTGCTGCGCAACATTAACAGAATGTACAGTACCAAATATTGATAAACGCCATTATGAACAACTTCTGATTATTAGCCTAACGGGCAGAATCAAATATGGATAATGGGAAACTGGATGTTGTCAATAACCCCGTCCACGTGACACCTTCCCCAGCATACCGAACACGTTGTATTGCTCTGAGCAATATAACGTGTTATTATTTTTTTTAGGGAGGGCGATAACGTGCGAGTTAATCGTTTTGAATGGGATAGTATTAATATTGAGCATATAGCCCGTCATGGTGTCGTTCCTGAAGAAGTTGAAGAGGTATTTATCGGAAGACATCTTGTTAAAAAGTTACGTAAGGGCCGATATTTGGTTCTTGGGCAAAGCGAAGAAGGCCGTTACCTTTTCGTGATATATGATGTTAAGGGGAATCGAATACGGATAGCAACAGCAAGAGACATGGAAGATAAAGAACGGCGACTCTATAGAAGAGAGGGGGGTTAAAGAATGAAAAAGAAGTTACCGGCTTTTAAATCAGAAAATGAGGAAACTTTATTTTTGGAAAATAACAGCGTTGCCGATTATTGGGATACTCTGGAGGATGGAGAGCAATTAGAATTATCTCCTGAACTAGCCGAAAGAATTAAGAAGCGTAGTCAATTAAGAATGATAAGCCTACGTTTACGTGAGGACCAAATTGAAGCCGCAAAGAGAATTGCCCGGGATAAAGATATCCCGTACCAGGTTCTTCTGCGGTCCTGGATAACACAGGCGATTAAAATAGAAGAAAGTAAACATACATCCCCGGGCAGCTAACCCCCTGTTTAACAGCTATAATTGGTGTTTTCAAAAGACAGGGGGACGTTTCGTTTGTCTTATTTCAGTGCCCGTTCTATGATGTTTTTCCCAACGCCTAATACGCGGGCAAGTTGTCTGATGCTTACCCCGGTGCTTTGATAAATATCTTTAATCATTTTGTTTCTCTTGTCATTTGGTATATCTATTAAGTCATTTATACCAAAAGACTGCCTAATCATCTTCTTTAAGATTCCATCTGAATACTTTGCTGATTGCTTATACTCCAGACACTCACTATTGGTTGGTTCATTCATGTAGCTTTCGAAATCTGTTTGTAGTTTGAAGTATTCCATGATAAAAAACGGATCTATATATGATTTCCTCCCTTTATAAGCGGTTAGATACTGTAAGTAGCTGCTCCATTCATAATCGGCAAGCTGCGCCACTAGTCCAGCTTTCAGAGGATTTTGGTGTATATATTTGACAACGGTCAGTAGATAGCTTTCCGTTTCGACTGGTTCACTAAGATATCTGTTTTGAAATAAATGCCCCGTTCTGGCATATTTATTATTATGCCATTGTACATAGCCTACCGTTATTCGTTTAATACTTATTCCAATCTGTTCGCTTTCTTTGATTAGGAGGTGTACATGATTATCCATTAAACAATAAGCATATAGCTCAAATTTGCTATTCTCACGAGCCTTGAGTGCGTTTTCAATAAACTTTCCCTTGTCCTCATCGTCTAGAAAAATATCCCGACCGTCAATCCCTTTCAGCATTACATGATAGATTCCGGTTAAACTTCTTTTTCTGGCATATCTTGGCATTTCCTCACCCTGTTTCAGTATAACAAAAGCCAATAGACAAGACAAACGAAACGTCAGACTGTGTGAGAACAAACAGCCAGGAAACATCCCATCTGCATACCACATT
>CAZOIC010000023.1:0-23563 GCA_964579945.1 uncultured Syntrophomonas sp.
GGGAACTGGATGCCAGGATAATCTCTTTCAAAAACTATACCTCACCCTTATATCTCATAATTCTAATTAACCGTCCATGAATGCAGGACACACAACCACTTATAAAAATAGAAGTCAAGGTCAACTAATATTTAAAAAATCCGCGTAAATCCTAATATAATCCGCGCGATCCGCGTGAAATAAAGTCTATTATCTTATTAACCCCTCATAGAACTTTATAGTCTCTTATAAACCAGATAGGAAAGGATAAATCCCAGCAGGGTAAAGAAACTAATATGTAACATAAAACCAAAGGTTAAGGAAAAAACCTGCAGGTTAAGAGTAAAATCGGGTATACCAACACTTTGAACTTTTCCCAGGATTCCTAGAGCCGGCCACAGGCCAACTATGAAATCTCCTAGCCACCCGCCTATAATTCCTCCTACTACCAGTAAAAGTAATAAAACCTGCCATCCTGGATAGGCGTGAGACCTGTTAGCCATAGTATTACCCTCCAGCAAAGCTATTGTTTTTTCAAGTTTAGCATTAGTAATAGTTAAAAACAAGTTGGATAAAAAAGGAGAAAACTCCCATCGGAAACTCTCTCCTCCTCTATCCAACTTCGCTTTATTTATAAAACTTATTTATTAAAGGCCAGATTAAAACTTAAAACCTCAAGGTTTACCGACAGGTCAACATTACGCAGAATAATATCATTGGGAACCCGTAAAACCCGGGGTGAGAAATTAAGTATGGCCTTAACGCCTGCATTAACCAGCTTATCAGTTACATCCTGAGCCACCCCAGCCGGTACTGTTACTACGCCGATGTTTACATTAGACTCTTTCACTCTCTTATCCAGTAACTCCAACTTTTCAACTTCTACTGCACCCAGTTTATCTCCTATTCGGTCCGGGTCAACATCAAGTATTGCACTAATACTAAAGCCGCGATCAGCAAAACCCTGGTAAAGCGCTAACGCCGAACCCAGCTTACCAGCTCCAATAATAATGATATTCCAATTGCGATCCAGTCCCAGAATCTTCATCAGGTGTCCGTAGAGCTCTTCAACTTTATATCCTACTCCCCGGGTACCAAACTCTCCAAAGTAAGCCAGGTCTTTACGTACTTGAGCGGAGCTGACCCCGACACCCTGAGCAATCTCTCCTGAGGAAATAGTCTCTACCCCCTCACCCATGAGTTGATGCAGGTAGCGGGAATAGATGGAGAGCCTCATCACCGTAGCTTCAGGAATTTTATATACTTTCAAATCCCTTACTCCTTTATATTATTATCTCCCTTTATATTACCACCTTGTGAAAAAATGCGCGACAACATTGGGCATAAAAATACTATTTTCTATAGCATGGTACCTATAGCACGGTTATCCCTTATTATACTAATAGTGTTAGCAATTTGTAAATAAGAATTGCCACCAGGGCGGACGAAGGAATGGTGACGAACCAGGCGATAACTATCTGGCGGGCTATATTCCAGCGGACTCCTTTCAACCTTTTGGCTGCTCCTACACCCATTATGGAAGAAGATACTACATGAGTAGTACTAACCGGGGCACCAAAGTGGCTGGCCGAAAAAATTACTATTGCCGAGGTAAAATCTGCGGCGAATCCATTTATGGGCTCAATACGAAAGATTTTCCCGCCCATGGTGCGAATAATGCGCCAGCCGCCTATTGCAGTACCGGCAGCCATAGCACAGGCACAAGCTATCTTAACCCAGAGAGGAACCTGGAAGGTACTAATCAGGCTGCTGCTTACCAGTATCATAGTTATTATACCCATAGTCTTTTGAGCATCATTGGAACCGTGCGCAAATGAGGCCATACAGGCAGAAACTACCTGTAGCTTACGAAAGTTATTATTAAGCCGTGCGGGTGAGGTTCCCTTGAACAACCAGAAGAGAATGGTCATAACCAGACTTCCGGCAGCCATTCCCACTATTGGGGCAATAATAAGGCCGGTTAAAATTACTAAAAAACCATGCCAGTTGACAAAACTGATTCCAAAACCAGCGATTACTCCTCCAATTAAGCCACCGATAAGAGCATGGGAGGAACTGCTGGGAATACCGAAACGCCAGGTAAACAGATTCCAAAATATTGCACCTATTAATGCGCTAATAATAACTATCGGGGTGACCATTTCGGGGGCAACAATATTCTTACCTATGGTTTCAGCTACTGCCGTACCACTCATAGCTCCTAGAAAATTTAAGGTAGCGGCAATAAGGATAGCGGTGCGGGGGGAAAGCGCTTTGGTGGAAACAGATGTGGCTATCGCATTGGCGGTATCATGAAAACCATTAACATAGTCAAAAGCCAGGGCTAAAAGTACGACTACAACAATTATCCCTATACTATACATACTTAATAGCTACTCCCTTTAAAATGTTACTGACATTCTCACAGTAGTCCAGGGTAGTTTCGAGATGCTCGTATATTTCTTTCCATTTGATAATGTCGATAACATTCTGGGTGTTTTCGAAAAGAAGAGCTATACCGGCCCGGTAGAGGTAGTCCCCTTCATGCTCAAAAGAACGGATTTTCTCACATGAATCAATAATTTCACTACTTTTGCTTCTTACATCAGGTAATTTGCCTACAGCATTTTTTATTTCCTGGGAAGCCTCCTCCAATACCTGAACCAGTTTCAAAACATAACCTTCTTCAGGTCGTCCTACTTTATATATTACTATTTTTTCCATAGTACCCTGTACGTGGTCCACAACATTGTTAAGTTCCCGTGCTAGCAGTAATATATCTTCCCGATCAAAAGGAGTAATAAAGGAGTTGTTTATCCGCTTCATAACTTCAGATAAAATGAGGTCGCCCCGTTCTTCCACTTCATTTATCTTATCCAGGTTAGTAGCGGGGTCGCTGTGTTTTTCTACAAAGTTTTTTAAAATCTGAGAGGCTTCGCATATAGCATCTGCTAAATCGTTAAAGTATTTAAAAAACCTGTCATCACGTGGCTTAAGTCTGAAAGACAAGCCCAATACCTCCTTGTATTGTATACAAGATACCTTTTTATTAATTATAACATCTATTAAGTTTATCCCTGTGTTAAGAATGTGTTAATAATAGCTTAAGTAGTTATTAAATATCTGCGGGCACGATCCAGGATATAAAATGACCCCGCCACCAGCAAGTACTCATCCGGTCCCAGCAGGCTAATTCCGGTTTTTACGGCCTCTTCTATGTCCTCCTTTATCCAGACTTCTTTATCCGGGTATAGAAACTGCCATTGCTCTGCTACCTGTTGCCAGTGCAATCCACGCTCACTTTCAGGTTTGGTAACTACACAGGCCCGGCAATCACCACCCAGTTCCTGCAAAATGGCCATACTATCCTTATCATCCAGCATTCCGCAAACTATTATGCGCCGTTTTTGGGGAAAAAGATTATTAAGCGAGTCGGCCAGCGCTCTGGCCGCCTGGGGATTGTGAGCTACATCCACAATAATAGGAGGATTACTGCTGATTAGTTCCATCCGTCCAGGATGCTTTAAAGTGGATAGCACGTTCATGATATGTTCGTTTTTAATATTATAACCCTGCTGTTTAAGTACCATTAATGAGGTTAAGGCTACGGCCAGGTTTTGCAGTTGAAAATCCCCCAATAGGGAGAAGTACACTTTATCTATTTCCAGTCCGGGACATTTTATTTCCACCACCTGCCCATCAATGGCGGGATTACCCCGGCGCTTAACCTGGCAAAGGGAAGCCGGGAAAAGGCTGGAACCCTGGCACTGGGCTCTATCTTGTATAACCTGGAGTGCTTTAGCATCCATTTCACCAATTACTACCGGCACCTCAGGTTTGATTATCCCGGCTTTGTTTAAGGCTATTTCCTTCAAGCTCTTCCCCAGGTAGGACTGGTGATCATAATCAATACCGGTAATAATAGACAGCAACGGTGACACCACATTGGTGGAGTCGTAAAGCCCTCCCATACCCGTCTCCAGTACAGCCAGATCCACTTTACTATCCGCAAAAAACTGGAAGGCCATAGCAGTAAGTAATTCGAATTCGGTAACCCGGTCATAGCCTTGCCCAGACATCTTTTCCAGGTTCCCTTCTATTTTATGCAGACAATCCAGCAGTACATGCTCCTTTATTTCCTGGTTGTTAACACTGAACCTTTCCCGGTAAGAATGAATATGGGGCGAGATAAAACGCCCCACACGATATCCTGCCTGATGCAAGACAGTAGAAATTATCAATGCCACCGAACCTTTACCGTTGGTACCGGCAATGTGAATACAGGGATAGTCTTGCTCCGGATTACCCATAAATCTTAATAAGGTTTTAATGCGCTCAAGCCCGGGTATGAGCCCGGGCTTGCTAATACTGGCCAGATGTTGGGCTAAGCTTGTTTCAAAATCTCTAGACGTTGTAGAATACCCTCTTTCCTAATTCTGGCCTCTTCGGCTTTACCCTTTTCCTTCTCAATGACCTCCTGGGGAGCCCGGGAAATAAAATTCTGGTTATTTAGCTTACCCTCAGACCGGGCCAGTTCATCCATTGCACCCTTTAAATCTTTTTGAAGGCGGGCTATTTCCTTGTCAATATCAATAACTCCCTCCAGAGGTACATATATTTCCGCCTGGCTGGTAAGCGCAGACACTGCCTGAGCCGGTTTTTGACCCAGCTCTCTTACTATTTCCAGTTCGTTAACCCGGGCCATCTGTTTAATATAGGGCTGATTGGCCGTAAAAACCTGGCGGTAGTTTTCATCATTTACTACCAGAACCGTTTTAATTTGTGCCCCCGGGGATACGTTAAACTCGGCTCTAATATTACGCAGAGCGCGAATCACACTCATTATTTGCTGCATCTCTTCCAGAGCCGACTCCCATATCTGGCTATCATCTTTTACCGGCCAGGGGTCAAGCATTATAGTCTCATTATGGCCCCGCAGGTAGTGGTATATTTCTTCGGTAATAAAAGGCATAAAGGGGTGAAGCAGCCTTAATATACCAGTTAAGGTCTCCACTAAAACATTTTGCGCTACCAGCTTTTCTGATTTACTGGCGGAAGGACTCAGGCGGGGTTTGGCCAGTTCAATATACCAGTCACAAAATTCATCCCAGATAAAATCATACAGGACTTTAGCGGCCTCACCCAGGTCATAGCGTTCCAACAGTAGGTCAACTTCCTCGGCTCTCTGGTTTAAACGGGAAATTATCCAGCGATCCGCCAGGGTATACTCATCGGGATTAATTTCCCTTTTTTCATAACCCTCCAGATTCATGATGACAAAACGGGAGGCATTCCAAATCTTATTGGCAAAATTCCTGGTGTTCTCTACCTTTTCCCAGTGGAAGCGCACATCATTACCTGGTGTAACCCCGGTAATCAGTGAAAATCTCAGGGTATCGGCCCCGTACTTTTCAATTACCTCTATCGGGTCAATACCATTACCCAGCGATTTGCTCATCTTGCGGCCCTGGCCATCAAGAATTAAACCGTGAATGTTAACGTCATGGAAAGGCACTTCGCCCGTATGCTCAATCCCCGAGAATATCATACGCGCTACCCAGAAGAAAATAATATCACGGCCGGTCACCAGTACCGTGGTGGGATAGAAATAATCCAAATCGCTGGTTGACTCCGGCCAGCCCAGGGTAGAAAAAGGCCACAAAGCACTGGAAAACCAGGTATCCAGGACATCCTCGTCCTGCTCTAAATCGCTCGACTGGCAGGAGGGACAATGGTCGGGGTCAGTTTTACTGCAGATTATATCTCCACAGTTTTGACAGTACCATACCGGTATGCGGTGACCCCACCATAATTGCCGGGATATACACCAGTCTCTAATATTTTCCATCCAGTTTATATAGATTTTAGTGAAGCGCTCGGGGACAAAACGGATTTCCCCATTTAAGACCTTCTCTATAGCCGGCTGGGCCAGGGGCTTCATACGTACAAACCACTGTTTGGACACCAGGGGCTCAATTATGGTATCACAGCGCTGGCAGTGACCTACTGCGTGCTTAATGTCTTCTATCTTAATGAGAAAACCCTGCTCTTTAAGATCAGCAACTATCTGGCGGCGGCATTCGTAACGATCCATGCCCTGATAACGCCCGGCATTTTCATTCATTTGGCCATGATTATCAATAACCACCACCTGCTCCAGATTATGGCGCAAGCCCATTTCAAAATCATTGGGGTCATGAGCCGGAGTAACCTTAACCGCCCCGGTACCAAATTCTTTTTCTACATAGGAGTCGGCAAAAATGGGTATTACCCGGTTAACCAGAGGTAAAATCACATTTTTCCCCAATAAATGAGTATAGCGTTCATCCTCCGGATGAACTGCCACCCCGGTATCACCCAGCATAGTTTCCGGGCGGGTAGTAGCTACCACCAGAAATTCATCCCCATCCTCTATCGGGTATTTTATATACCATAGATGACCGTCACTATCCTCATGTTCCACCTCGATATCGGAAATAGCAGTATGACAGCGGGGGCACCAATTGATTATGTAATCCCCCTGGTAAATCAGACCCTTTTCATAAAGGTTAACAAAAACCTCCCGTACTGCCCGCGAACAGTTCTCATCCATAGTAAACCGCTCCCGGCTCCAATCACAGGAAGAACCCATCAAACTTAATTGGCTGGTTATACGGTTACCATAGAGATGTTTCCATTCCCATACCCGTTCCAGGAATTTTCCCCGCCCCAGGTCATATTTACTCAAACCTTCGCCGGCCAGGGCTTCTTCCACCCGGGCCTGGGTAGCAATACCGGCATGGTCGGTTCCGGGAAGCCAAAGAACATTATAGCCCTGCATCCGGCGCCAGCGGGTCAATATATCCTGCAGGGTATTATCCAGTGCATGTCCCAGATGTAATGACCCGGTTACATTGGGTGGGGGCATAACTATGGAAAAAGGTTTTTTGCTATGGTCATCACCGGGCGCAAAATAATTATTTTCTTTCCAGTGCTCATACCATTTCCCTTCTACACTCCCCGGGTCGTAAACACTGGGTAAGTTCTGAGCTGACATTATCAGTTTACCTCCTCATATCTCTTAGACGTGTAGGGAACGACCCCTGTGTCGTTCCGAATCAGCCTCCTCATATCTCTTACACGAGTATAAAAATAAAGCAGCGTTTATACAATCTAAATTGTACTTAAAATACTCCGACTATGACAAGTTATATAGCTGGATTATATCCTTTAAGTATAACCTTAATCCAAAATAGTTCCCTATAAAAAGAAATTTCCCTGCCTGGGTAACAGGCAGGGATATAGGAAAGGCCGCTTCATGTCCTATAGATTCAATTAAATAATGTGTACTATACTGTTTATATTGTACTAAAATTCACATTTATTGCAAGTCCTGTAGAAAATTTAGTTAGAATAATTTTAAAAGCCAAACTGATATGCTAAGCTTATATCATTGAATTAGGCAATACGCGTAGTTTAAGGAGGAATTTTATTGGTTAAGCAAAAGGTTGGTAGAAACGATCCCTGCCCCTGCGGCAGCGGCAAGAAATACAAAAAGTGTTGCGGTATTTTAAATGATTTAATTGAAGCCAGTGATGACCCTTTTACCCGGGGCAGTCAGCTGATGACAGCCGTTAAGATAAAACTGGACGAGTATTTTGAAAATGTCATAAAAAAGATTCGCCAAGATGCGCAAACGCAGTTTCTTCGTTTTAGTGTAAATAGAACTCTACCGACTGAACATGAATCCATTTTTTCTGATTGGCTGTGGTTTGACCTTTTAACTAAAGACGAAAACACTTTAGCCTACCATTACCTGGTGGAAAATGGTTATTATATCGCCCCTTCCCTGCAAGACACTCTGGGTGCTCTGAGTATATCGTTCCCTTCAGTATATCAAGTGGAGGAGATATCAGATTACTATATAAAAGCCCGAGATATTTTCCTGGAACGCCCCTGTGATATTTTGCTCAAAGAGCCATGGGAAGGTATAGATGGTGATACCGACTTACTTCTTTTTGGACGCCTGGTTCGGATAGAAGATGAAAGCCTTTTTTCGGGTATGGTCCTGGCAGTTGATAATAAGGCAGAAGAAAATGAGTTTTTGCTGGAACATATGGAGTTTATACGCCGATTGTTAAATGATACTATGATGAACACCCTTAAGTTCCATGGCGAAATAACCTATGGCATTTTTGATCACGCCTATAATAAAACCCTGGTTAATTTTAATGACATGCGCAGTTGTGAAATAAATGAGGAGGAGAAAGTTCTCTTACTGGAAAAACTGACCACCGATGAAGAATATGAGCAGCTATATGATAGCGCAGGTTTTACCTGGTTTACGCCCTCGGGAGAGAACCGGGGATATGTAAGGATAATGGTTGGAGAAAACGTAGTGGTAACTTGTGCCGATGTCCTGGAAGATATTAAAAAGCTGGAAAACACAATAGGCCTTCTCCTACCAGGTAAGGAGATACAGGTAATTAGCAATCTTTTCCTGCAAGCGCCTCCGCCTGTAGACAAGAATCAGTTGTGGTTTACGATTGTAAAGGACCAGGAAACAGAACGATGGTTGGATACCCCCTTGAGTGAATTAGAGGGTAAATCCCCTCGTGAACGCTTGTCTGAGGATGGCGGTCGGGAGCAATTAATTGAAATGCTGAATCGTTTCCAGACTACCCGGGAAAACGAAACTGAAAAAGAATTGATTGAGTATATGAAGGGGAGAATTAGTTCCTACTAAGGTGACAGGGGACGGTTCCTCTGTCACCTAAGAATTAGGTGACAGAGGAACCGTCCCCTGTCACCCCTATTATTTCTTCTATTGCTGCATGGAGTTCACCGGTTCCTTCGCCAGTTTGAGTAGAAAAGACTACCGGTTTAACCCCGGGGTTAAGATTTATTTTCCGACTTATAGCTTGCAAATGTTTTTGTCGGGCACCGCGGGATATTTTATCAGCCTTAGTAGCTACGATTAAAATCGGTATATCATAGTGGCTGAGCCATTCTTTCATTAGAAGGTCGTTTTCGCTGGGTTCATGGCGGATATCCAGCAGATGTATAACACCTCGTAATTGTTTCCTGTTTTTCAAATAGTTTTCGATGATCTGACCCCATTTTTGCTGCTCACTACGAGATACTTTAGCGTAACCATATCCCGGTAGGTCAACCAGATGAAAGGATTGGTTAATTAAATAAAAGTTTATGGTACGAGTCTTTCCCGGGGTAGAGCTGGATTTAGCCAGGTTCCTGCGGTTTAGGATTTTGTTTATGAGAGATGATTTACCTACATTAGAGCGCCCTACCATTGCTATTTCCGGCAAATCTATTTCCGGAAGCTTTTGCCAATCGACAAAAGCACCTTTAAATTCGGCTGATTTGATTATCATTTTATAACTACCGCCTTAAATTAGATTCTTGACGTATTTTCCCTCATGTATGGTGGAACAAAACCATGAATGAAAATGTTAAGGGGTAAGAAGTGAGGGGTAAGGGCATTACTTATCGAGATAAGCAAATTAACATGGCCATACATTAATAACGTATGGCCCATAAGCAATCAGTTAATCTTTATCGGTATTTACCAAAGTTTCCTCGATTACCTGATCCATATGCTCTACCATGACAAACCGCATCTTCTTTTTAACATTGGCGGGAATCTCCGCCAGGTCTTTTTTGTTATCTATCGGCATGATAATGGTATTAATACCGGCCCGGTGAGCTGCCAGGACTTTTTCCTTGAGCCCTCCTATGGGAAGTACTCTTCCCCGCAGAGTTATTTCACCCGTCAGGGCTACGTTATTGCGCACTGGTCTTCCCGACATAGCCGAGGCCAGGGAAGTGGCAATGGTAATACCTGCTGATGGTCCGTCTTTGGGAATGGCGCCTTCCGGGACATGCAGGTGAACATCATATTTTTCCTGAATCTCCTCACTAATATTTAATTCTTCTGCCCGGGAACGAACATAGGTTAAAGCTGCCTGGGCAGATTCCTTCATAACATCACCCAGCTTACCAGTGAGGGTCAGATTCCCTTTACCCTTTAAGAGAGCTACTTCAATGGAGAGGATATCGCCTCCGCTTTCAGTCCAGGCCAGGCCGGTAGCAACTCCCACCTGGCTTTCTTTTTCCGCTACTCCATAACGATAACGTTCAGCCCCCAGGAATTTGGTTATGCTATTACCGGATACATTAACCGAAGTATTTTTATCCTCCACCACCTGGCGTGCAACTTTGCGACATATAGAAGCTATTTGCCGTTCCAGGTTGCGTACTCCAGCTTCACGAGTATATTCACGGATAATTTTGCGAATAGCTCCTTCCGAGAAACTGATATGACTATCTTTTAAGCCATGTTCTTTAATTTGTTTGGGTATTAAGTAATCCATGGCAATGTGCACCTTATCTTCTTCAGTATAGCCACCCAGTTCAATAACTTCCATCCGGTCAAGAAGTGGCCTGGGTATGTTGTGAACCGTATTGGCGGTAGTAATGAACATTACCTTGGAAAGGTCAAAGGGTATTTCCAGGTAATGGTCACTGAAAGTATAGTTTTGTTCGGGATCCAGCACTTCCAGCAGTGCTGAAGCCGGGTCCCCTCTGAAGTCCATGGTCATTTTGTCGATTTCATCTAGTAAGAATACCGGATTGCGTGAGCCTGCTGTCTTCATGCCCTGCAGCACCCGCCCCGGCATAGAACCGACATAGGTACGACGATGTCCCCTGATTTCGGCTTCATCCCGAATACCTCCCAGGGACATGCGCACAAATTTTCTTCCCAGTGAACGAGCTACCGATTTACCCAGAGAAGTTTTGCCTACTCCAGGAGGCCCAACCAAACAGAGTATCGGCCCTTTCATCTTTTTGGCTAGTTTCCTAATAGCCAAATACTCCATAATTCTTTCTTTAGGTTTTTCCAATCCATAATGGTCTTCTTCCAGAATATTTTCCGCCACCTTTAGATCCAGGCGATCCCGGGTTTCTATAGACCAGGGTAGTGATAATATCCAATCCAAATAATTACGGACTACTACCGCTTCCGCTACCATAGGCGGCATTTTCTCCAAACGTTCCAGTTCTTTATACGCTTTTTCATGGGCTTCTTTCGGTAGTTTGGCTTTTTCAATATTGTTTTTTATTTCTTCAACTTCTGTTGCCCGCTCATCTTTATCTCCCAGCTCTTTCTGAATGGCTTTCATCTGTTCACGCAAGTAGTATTCTTTCTGGGTTTTTTCCATCTGTTTACGTACGCGAATATTAATCTTACGCTCCAGCTCCAGTACTTCCATCTCTTTAGCTAATAGCTGGCATAGATATTCTAGTCGTTTGGTAATATCCCCAGCTTCTAAAATCTTTTGTTTCTCATTAATACGCAAAGCAAGATGTGATGCTATGACATCAGCCAGCCGGCCAGGTTCCTCTATCGCAATGACGGAAACCACAGTTTCCGGAGGAATCTTTTTACTGATGCGTACGTATTGTTCAAACTGGGATATCAAAGTTCGCATAAGGGCTTCTAATTCAGCATTTTTTTCAACTTGATCATCTTTCCATTCTTCCACTACAACCCTAATAAAGGGGTCATGACCCAAGTAACTGATAATTTCGCCCCGGTGAAGACCTTCAACCAGAACCCGCATAGTTCCCCCCGGCATTTTTAAAATTTGCCGGATTTCGGCCACAGTTCCAACGGAAAATATATCTTCTTCACTTGGTTCATCAGTTTGAGCTTCTTTCTGGGTAGCCAGGAAAATTTCCTTATTTTCCAACATAGCCTGTTCAATGGCATTAATCGATTTTTTACGTCCTACGTCCAAGTGAATAACTGTATACGGAAAAACCAGTAAGCCTCTTAGTGGCAGCATTGGTATTTCACGTTGATTATCATTTATATCAAACAATTCTACACCTCCCGGGCAAATTTCATTCTACTATATGTACCGGAGCCGTGCAAGAAAACCGCCAGGTAATCACACTCAAAATGACATTTTTTCTATTATACCAAATGATGAATATGAAATAGGGGCTGATAACAAAGTTGTTTAGTAAATAACTTCTAATTTATAACTTGATTAATTGTTTAGAGTGAGGAGTAAGGGATGAGGAGTAAGGGGTAAAGCCCCCCTACCCTTCACTGATGAAGACGTTTTCGAGTACCTGGCCTACTTCATAAACCGGGATTATATCGATATCCTGGTAATCTTTAAATATATCCAACCAGTTATCACCAGGTATAAATACTCTTTTTAATCCGGCCTTGCGGGCTGCATCCACCTTGCTAATAACCCCACCTACCGGCTTTACCTTACCGTGAACTGAAATTTCTCCAGTCATAGCTACCATATTGTCAACAGCTCGCCCCAGAATACTGGAATATATAGCAGTAGCCATGCTTACCCCGGCTGATGGCCCATCAACCGGAATACCACCAGGAAAATTGAGATGGATGTCAAAGTCATCTATATTAAGTTTAAACTGTGAACGCAATACGGTTAATACATTTTCCACCGCACCCCGGGCCATACTCTTGCGGATAAATTTACGCTCATTACCACCCACTTGTTCCTCATCTACCACACCGGTGACGGTCCACTTACCCTTACCTCTGGTTACCGGGATACTAGCAGCTTCAACCTCAATAAGAATACCTACATTAGCCCCGTATACGGCCAGGCCATTGACCGTTCCTATCATTGGTTCTTTGCTTGGTTTAGTTTCTGGCCGGGGAGCAAAACGGCCATTATTGACCACCTTTTCAATTAAGGATTTATTTATAATACTACTCTTGTTAACCTGGGCAATACCAGCGGCCAGTTGTACCATATTAACTGCTTCCCTACCATTGGTAGCATAGCGGGTAATATCCTCCAATGCTTCCGGAGTTAATTCACACTTTATTTTATCGGTTGCGTTAAGGGTAATTATTTTTATATCTTCTTTATCCAGAGGGGAAAAGAATACTTCCATACAACGCGAACGTAAAGCTGGGGGAAGTTCATCTGGCATTCGGGTAGTTGCGCCTACTAATCTAAAATCAGCCGGTAAACCATTGTTAAATATATCGTGAATATGGGCGGGAATGTTTTTATCGTTTTCATTATAATAGGCACTTTCCAGCATGACTTTGCGGTCTTCCAATACTTTGAGCAGTTTATTCATCTGAGTTGGGTGCAGTTCACCAATTTCATCAATAAAGAGTACACCTCCATGGGCTTTTGTGCAGGCCCCTGGTTTAGGCTGGGGAATACCCGCCGAACCCATTGAACCAGCACCTTGATATATAGGATCATGCACCGAACCAATCAGGGGATCAGCAATATTACGCTCATCAAATCTGGTGATGGTAGCATCCACTTCTACAAATTTAGCGTCTTTGGTAAAAGGTGAAAGGCTATTTTTTTTGGCTTCCTCCAAGACCAGGCGGGCGGCAGCAGTTTTACCTACCCCTGGAGGTCCGTAAATTATTACATGCTGGGGGTTATAATTGCAAAGAGCTGACCTTAGTATATCAACACCCTCGGGTTGACCTACCACATCATCCATAGTAGTCGGACGGGTAAGGCTGGCGAGCGGTTCGGTTAACCTGATATTGCGCATTTGTTTTAGTTTACGGGTTTCTTTTTCCGTCTCCCTTACTACTACGGTTTTTCTACTCTGCTGTCCTTTTAACAAATTCCAGAAATATATTCCGATAATTATTGCAAAAAAAAGCTGTATTAAATACAATATGCCGCCATACTTAATAAAGAAACTAGTCATTTATCTTATCCCTTCCTTGAAATGCTCTTACTTATTATTCCCAAAGCGTTATCAAGGATTATGTTTCAGGTAAAGTAAAAAAAGGTAGCTTGCGCTACCTTTTCCTATTTAGGTTATTACTATTTAAAGTTAAAACTCGTCTAATTTACTTTACGTCGGGCATCTACCGTCACCAATAGAGGATTCTCTTTCTTTTCCACCACGTCTCTGGTAATAACTACCTTGGTAATATCAATACGTGAAGGTACTTCATACATTACTTCCAGCATAATATCTTCGATTATGGCGCGTAAGCCGCGGGCGCCTGTATTTCTATGCAATGCTTCATCAGCAATAGCCTGCATAGCATCATCCATAAATTCCAAATCGACACCATCAAGCTCAAACAATTTCTTATATTGCTTTACCAAAGCATTTTTAGGTTCCGTCAAAATCTTAATCAGCGCATCAACATCCAAAGCTTCCAGAGTAACAATTATGGGTACCCGGCCCACAAACTCCGGGATAAGTCCGTACCTTAATAGATCCTGAGGAAGAATCATATTAAGAATTTCACCAATTTCTTTTTCTTCCCGTTTTTTGATGTCGGCTCCAAAGCCCATAACCTTCTCACCCACACGGTTCTGGATAATCTTATCTATCCCTTCAAAGGCACCACCACAGATAAACAGGATATTACTGGTGTCTATCTGGATAAATTCCTGGTGGGGGTGTTTGCGACCACCCTGAGGTGGCACACTGGCTACTGTCCCCTCTAAAATTTTTAATAGAGCCTGCTGTACACCCTCGCCGGATACATCCCGGGTTATACTGGGATTATCTGTCTTACGGGCAATTTTATCAATTTCATCGATATATACTATACCCTTTTCTGCTTTTTCTATATCATAGTCAGCAGCTTGAATAAGCTTAAGCAAGATGTTTTCCACATCTTCACCTACGTAACCGGCTTCAGTAAGAGAAGTAGCATCAGCTATGGCAAATGGTACATTAAGAATACGGGCCAGAGTTTGGGCCAGTAATGTTTTACCACTTCCTGTAGGACCTAACATCATTATATTGCTCTTCTGCAGTTCTACATCATCAAGTTTCATTCCCAGATTTATTCTTTTGTAATGATTATACACTGCTACTGCCAGGGATTTTTTAGCCCGGTCCTGACCAATGACATAGTCATCTAAAATTTCTCTGATTTCCTGGGGTTTAGGAATATCCCCCAGTTCAAAACCCAGATCATCAGCCAGTTCCTCTTCGATAATTTCATTACACAGTTCAATACACTCATCACAAATATAAACTCCGGGACCGGCAACCAATTTTTTTACCTGATCCTGAGTTTTACCACAAAACGAACACTTTAACTGCCCTTTGTCATCCCCATATTTCATATTACTCTCACCTCTCTCTAAAAGGAAAAGTCTATTTTTTACCAGCTTTCTTAGGATGGCTTATAACCTCATCTATAATACCATATTCCATTGCCTCTTTAGCAGTCATAAAATAATCCCTTTCTACGTCTTTTTCGATCTTCTCTAGTTTCTGGCCTGTTCTTTCGGCCAGTATCCGGTTCAAGGATTCTTTCATGGCTATAAGCCTGCGAGCGTGAATCTCAATATCAGTGGCCTGACCCTGCATGCCACCTAAAGGCTGGTGGATCATTACTTCCGCATTGGGTAGAGCAAACCGCTTACCTTTCTGTCCTGCAGCCAAAAGAAACGCACCCATACTGGCAGCCATGCCTACACAGATAGTGGAAACATCTGGTCTGATATACTGCATAGTATCAAAGATGGCCATGCCGGCACTGATTGAGCCTCCCGGGCTATTAATATAAATCGAAATATCTTTGTCGGGGTCTTCCGCTTCCAGGAAAAGAAGTTGAGCAATAACTAGGTTAGCCACAGTATCATCTATGGCAGTGCCCAAAAATATTATTCGATCTTTGAGCAGACGGGAATAGATATCGTAGGATCTCTCACCACGGTTGGTCTGTTCAACTACCATCGGAACCAGATATGACATGGTATCACCCCTTCTTTTAAAACTATTCATATTAGAATATAGTATTCTAATTATTCACCAGTTTCTACTTCGTTTACGTCTTCGGTTTTTTCCTCGTTTTTCTTTTCGATTATAACAGCATTATCTACCAGGTACTCAATAGCTTTATCTATCTTCATACTTTGTTCTAAATCATTCCTTATGGCATTAAGTCTTTCCCTGGCTATTTCCAGTTCCAATCCAAGATCCTTTGCCATATTTTCAATCTCATTATTGATTTCTTCGTCGGTAATGGTAAAACCTTTTTCTTCAACTATTTTTTCCAACATAAAGTTAGTCTTAACAATTTTTTCGGCTTCTGGCCGTAGTTCACTATAAAATGCCTCCGGATTGCTGCCGGTAAACTGATAATACTGTTCCAGGCTTAAACCTTGAGCTGCCATCCTCTGCCCAAATTGTTCCAACATACGGTCTAACTGAGTATTTACTACTGCATCAGCAGCCGGTATATCACATTGTCCCACGGCCTGCTCCAAAACTTCCTGCTTAATAAGATCCTGTCTGCGTTTTTCAGTCATTGTCTCCAAATTAGTTTTAATATCTTCCCGCAGTTCAGCCAGGGAATCAAAAGAGCTAACTTCCTGGGCAAAATCATCATCCAGATCGCGCATCTTCCTGGTTTCAATTTTCTTAACTTCAACTTTGAAGATTGCCTCTTTACCAGCCAGTTCTTCAGCATGATAATCTTCTGGGAAGGTAACCTCTACATCTTTGCTCTCCCCGACTTTTAATCCTATTAACTGGTCTTCAAAACCTGGTATAAAGGTATTAGAACCTAGTTCCAAGGGGTAATCGTTACCCTGACCTCCTGGAAAGGCTTCTCCATCAATGAAACCTTCAAAATCGATTTCCAGAGTGTCACCGATTTCAGCCGGTTCTTCAGTTTTTTCAGATATTTCTGCATAGTGGGAACGCATTTCTTCTAATCGATTATCTACATTCTGGTCGGTGACCTGGAAATAAGGTATGCTAACTTCTAATCCTTCCATATTGCCTAGTTCGAACTCTGGCTTAACTGCAACCCGGGCCTGAAATTTAAAAGGCTTACCATCTTCAATTTCGTCTATATCAAATTCAGGCTGAGCCAGAGCCTTAATATTCAGCTGTTCCAAAGCCTCTTCATAGGCCTCCGGAACTATTGCTTCCACGGCATCCTGATAGAGAATTTCCTTACCGTAATGGGCTTCCAAAAGCTGCCTGGGTACCCGTCCTTTACGGAAACCAGGAACTCCAACCTGTTTAACCACTTTACGATAGGCTTTTTCCATTCCTTCTTCGAACTTTTCGGCATCTACTTCAATCGCTATGTATGCCTCACTGTTCTCTATCTTCTCTAATTTAGCCTCCACTTATGCTCCTCCTAACTATTAAGATTGCACAATTTACAGTAATATTGATCATTTTTAAAAAACATAACTCTCTTTAAAGAATTTACCCTAGATTATTTAAAAACACAACACCCCGGCAATGCCGAGGTATAAATTATCTGGAGCGGAAGACGAGATTCGAACTCGCGACTCTCGCCTTGGCAAGGCGATGCTCTACCACTGAGCCACTTCCGCTTTTAATTAGTCTACCTAATAAGAATAATGAAAATCTCCCTGGAAAGTCAAGTCTTATCACGGTAAAATAAATACTTTTTACTTATTCATTAAAAGCTCACGGGTAGGACCATCCAGTTTGCCGGTAGCTGGTAAAGAATTATCTGTTTGAAAATCACGTATCGCAGCTTGAAATTCCAGTTGACTTTTCACCGGTTCCTTAAGATAACCGAGCTGAATAAGTGTTTTCATAGTCTTTACAATTTCTTCCTCAGTTAAAATCTGAATAGAAACTGTTTCCCAGTCTTCACCACTTTCATCCATAACCGGTAGTTGAGGTTGCTGGGGCGGTTGCGGAGAAACCGGTTGTTCAGGTGTTTGCTGGGCTGACGGCTGGGCACGGTCACTTCCATATTTCCAGTGTTTCAGTTCCAGTATATCTTCATTTTGCTGACTTACCTTTTTACCTTCTGTCGGGGTCTTGCTGGTTTTCATTCCTTCTATAATTTCTGTATCCGTAGGTATTTCTGCTTGAACCGGAGTACTTACCGGAGCACTGCTGCTTTGCCCGATATTAGAAGCTGAACAACCACTTATCCACAATAGGAGAAATAGAATAATACTAGCGGTAAGCTTTTTACCCATTATTCCCCTCCTCCCGTCACTTTAATCTTATTCCCCTTTTTTCATCCGCATATGATTGACATATCCTAAAATCCCACCCGGATTAAGAGATTCTACCATATTACTGGGGACAATAACCAGGGACGAAACATTTTTCTCTTTGTCTACATTATATATTTATATTAGTTAGAGTACGAGTTCAAAAGGCAAAAAAGCCGGGATTTTCCCGGCTTAAAAGGTAAATATCATACTATTAATTCATTACTTCTTTAAATAGACTAGTGGATAAATACCCGCTGTCTGGTTCTAATTGCTCTAACTCCTTAAATACTTTACGAGCTTCCGCGTCATCGCCATTGCGGTGGTAGATACAACCCAGATAGTACAGGCTATCATCATAATAATTGCTAGCAGGAAATTCCTTAAGATATCTGAGATAGTATTTCCTGGCTTCATCCAGATTTCCGCTTAAATATTTGGTCCGGGCTAGATAATATAAGCCTTCCCGGTTAAAATAACTTCCGGATTTCATATTAACTACCTCTTTCAGGTTACTAGAAGCCTGTTCCCAGTCGGATTTTAGATAAGCAGCAAATCCTTTGTTATAATAGTTTTCTTCTTCCAAATTAATTTCCTCGTCCTTTTTCAAACTACCTCGCTCGGAAATATTTCCTCCACTAGCATTATTGGAAAAGTTTAATTTATCAGCAGTAGCCATGACACTACCTGCACCATCTTTTTTATCTTCCTGCTGTACTGAGCTGATATTTATTCCCTGGGTAGTAGAAGGCTTAAGAGCATTACCCTGCTTCCCGCCAATATAATGACTTGTTGGAATAATCAGAGCCAGGCATAATATGCCGGCGGCACCCAAAACTAATCCATAGTAACGAAAACTACGTTTATCTGTGGTAGCAGCAATCTCCCTTTTACTGGTCGAAATTTCATTAAGGGGGGCTATAGGGTTATTGTTTTTCTTCTCTTCCAGATAGATAAGTAAAGCTTGATTGCTCCGATCTAATTCCAGACCTTTCTGCCAAACCTTCCTGGCCATTTCCACCTCAGAAAGGGCTAGATAACAAAGACCTAACAGTTCGTATATACTAACAAAGCCATCATTCTCCTCCATTAATTGCCGCAATAACTCCGCTGCCAGTTTATAATTCCTGTTGTCCATGCGGGTTAAAGCATTATAGTAACGCTTTAGCCAACTCTGAAAAGCTGGTGCAGCCAGCGCCTCCAGTCTGTTACTGGCATCTCTATTACCTTCATCAATCCTTAGTACCATTTCCCAGCAGGCCCGAGCCCGTTCAAATTCACCCAGTATTAAATAACAGGAAGCGATTAAATTAATAATCCTTACATTTTCCGGTTCCATCTCTACAGCCTGCAGTAATTCTTCCAGAGCACCGCTGATATCGTGATTATGCATTTTAGCCAGGGCCTTTTCGACCATAGTCTCAACCTGCCTGATTTCATTTTCCTGCATTCTTTCACCACACCCTCGAGTATTTTTTTAACTACTTCTACATCCTTGCAGAATATCCTCCCAGTTTTTGGAAATTATTTTCCTGCTTGTTCAAATAATTAATGTAGTGTCAACAAAGAATGTAGAGTTTCATAGTATAGTACATAAATGTCGTTGAGATTATGAAGTGGTTAGGAGTGACTCAATTGTTTTATGCCAGCCGGTTTTTGCGATATGATGAAGACTTAATGCAGGGGCCAGATGTGCTTTTACTGCAGGAAAAACTGGTTAAGAAAGGCTATCAGGTTACTGTCAACGGAGTCTACGATAAATCCACGGAAAAAGCAGTGCTCAGTTTTCAACAGACATCGGGTTTGCGGGCTGATGGTATAGTTGGACCTGAAACCTGGAACCTGCTGGGCTTGAGAATTGATAATAGTATTACCGCTGAAAGGTCTACCGCGACCCGCCCGTCCATTTTAATTAACATGGACAAACGCCGACTGACGTTTACTATTAATGGTTCCAGTACTACCTATCCCGTAGCGGTTGGAAAACCTTCTACCCCCAGCCCTATAGGGAACTGGGTAATTGTTCAGAAATCAGTTGATCCCGGCGGACCTTTTGGTGCCCGCTGGATGAGGTTATCAGTTCCCTGGGGAAGTTACGGTATTCATGGTACCAATAATCCTGCTTCTATTGGCAGAGCCGTCAGCCATGGCTGTATCCGCATGTATAATAAGGACGTAATTAAAATTTATGACCTGACTCCCATTGGCACCCCGGTCAATATTATTGGTCATCATTATACCGGAAGGATATTAAAAGAAGGTGATAGTGGAGAAGACGTGAAACAATTGCAGCGAGATTTGAAAAAACTGGGCTACTATAATTCCTCCATAGATGGTCTTTTCGGTCCCAAAACCCGACAGGCAGTAATGGCCTTTCAGGCAGATCAAGGGATGGCAGTCGATGGTGTGGTCGGTCCATATACCTATTTCGCCCTGCTGAAGGCCCTGGATATTGCAACTAAGAATTACGAACCATAGGCGATAAGCAAATCGAAAAGGTCTTCATCCGACAGATTCTCAATATCTTGGCGGCTGCACATACCTTTCAGACGAATGGTTAAGGTCTGGTTGTTTTTAGTCCAGACAGTTTCACTACCATTACCTACATTTATATATGTAAAACGAGGGGGGTTAGCCAGACGTGCTCGGCTTACTCCCTGAATAGTATCCGCTAAACAGGGTGAGCCCTGCACATGCACCATAAGGTCAGAAGAATTCAGATGCCCGAAACGGTCCTCAGCAATGGCTGCCATCCTCACTCCCACCAGCATATCCATACATTCTTCCCCGTGATGGATAAACGCGTGTTTTTTTATCATACCCTGACGCATCTCCCGACTCTTCCCTTTTATATAGGGGGTAAGGGGCGAAAAAATAGTATCATTTTCGAAATAAGGTTTGATATCCAGCACCGGAGTACCGCCAATCGCATCTAACCCGCGTACATATACCCGATTACCCTCCACCCGCTCCAGTCTTACCAGGCTTAAGCCAATAGGGTTAGGACGGGTAAATGACCTCAAAGCAAAAACTCCGTATTCGGGTAAATCCGGATTAACCTTTCCTGGCCTGATTTTTAAAATGTCTCGTGGTGACTTATGAAACCATGATAAGACCCATATATGGGAGTTCTCCTCTAATCCCTGCAAGGCTTCCACATATTCCGGAAAAAACTCAATTATTGCATCTTTTCCCCCCAATGGCATCTCATCCGGTTCTTCCACCGGGGAAATAACATAAGCCACCGGCCTCAGGTTTATTTCATCCATACTTATTCCTCCTCGTTATTCTATTGTTTTTAGAATCTGAATATAGTCCCTGCCACCATGGAGAATACGGTAGATGTAGACCTGGTTATCAATAATAGGCTCAGCTTTTTCACGAGCAAGTCTTGAAACGGCGTTATAATCATTACGGAGCGTGGTGGATGATTTGATAATCATTTTAGCACCTCCAATAGTTTTTTATTCTGAAATTATTATATCATAATTCTTCAAGAATCCTGATATAGACAACCGGCACATTTGCAAACATACTAGACCTCCACAATTATTGACAGTTTCCCGCTGCAAATGCTATGATAAAGAAGTTCGGGGCGTGGCGCAGCTTGGTAGCGCGTCTGGTTTGGGACCAGAAAGTCGCAGGTTCAAATCCTGTCGCCCCGACCAGTTAAGGTCTTTCAAAGCCCATTATATAGGGATTTACGAACATAAGGAAAAATACTGGAGGCCGGTAAATGGTTCTGTAAGAATCCCTAAAGAACGGGAATTATCTATAAGTTCAAATTTATGCAAGCTTTCATGGAGTTCTTTATATTCATCCATTTCATTAGTCCTCTTTATCTGCCTTTATTGCCTCTAACTGCGCAAGGAGTGCTTGCTCTGCTGTGATAAGATTTTCATCTGCGTACTTAATGTAACCTTGAACCAATTCCAGGATTTCTTCTGGACTCCTTTTGTCTGTAATCATAGGGCAGGCTTTCGGATATTTTAAGCGTTCCGTTTTTATATGGTTCGGCCAGCTCATCCCAATTAATGACTAATGTTTCTAATTCCTTATCGGTTATTTGGGAAGGGTCAATGCCTTTGTTTTTGCAATAACTAATTAAATCTCGTATAGCAAATTGCGGTTGTCCAGGCCGCTGTGGAAGTACATATACGCCGCCGGTTAAAGAAACGATATCATCAATATCAATTATTCCTTTATTCAACAGTTCCAGTATTTTTGCATCAAGCAATTTAGACATAATAGCAACTTTTTGTGTCTAAAAGGTAGCCAGCCACTAGTTAAGGATTATTATACTCGGTTTACCACTGGTGCTTAAAGTTTACTTCTGTGGGCAAGTTAGACTATACTAAATCCGAGGTGTTATTAATGCAAGACTGGAACAAAATTAAAATAGTTGGTAAACGCAAACCCCCAGCGGTTGATATTTTTTCTCCTGAGTGGGATGCCTATTTAGATTTGATTTGGTCTTTAAGGCAGGATAAAACTTTTATTCCAAGAGGGGTATATAAATTCAAAACCTTTGAGGAGGCTAATGAGTGGGCAGAAAGAATGGTACTGGGGGAGAAGCCTACAGCCGCACCCCCAGGGCAGAAGATTTAATTAAAATATGTAATGCATTAGAAACACACGAAGTAGAATATGTGCTAGTAGGAGGATGGGCCTTAAATATCCATGGAGCTATACGACCAACAGAAGATATTGACTTATTAGTAAATCCTGCGCCGGAAAATATACAAAAAGTAAAAAAAGCACTGGCAGTTCTTCCTGATAATGCAGTTGCAGAAGTAGAAGACAATGATATTCAAGAATTAATTGTTGTTCGAGTAGCCGATGAAGTCGTTATTGATTTGATGGGACGAATAGCCGATATTACAACAGATAATGCAGGTAAAGAAATAATAGAATTTAAAGGCACTAAAATAATAGTAGCCGATTTAGAAACTCTAATAAAAACCAAACAAGGATTACGCCCCAAAGACCAAATGGATTTGGCATATTTAGAGAGAAAAAAGAAATTTCAAGGCAAAAGTAGTCGGGGAAAAATAGTATTGCCCTCTATTGTTTTTATTTAAAAATGCGTATAATGTAAGCAAGGAGTTCCTGAGCGGGAACTCAGGAACTCCTCTAACCATCGGGAAGTTTTTATCAACGCCTGATGTAATTAGTATTCTGACTTGTTGAACGAAAAGTAACCATCGACGGCCATACAGCAAGTTTTGAACCAACTCCAATAAACCCAAAACCAGGTGAAACAATAATGCAAACAGTAACTATAGACGCAGCAGAATTAGCATCAGGGATGGGAGTATCTCAACGAAATAAAAACTGTCATTCTGATTATGGCCTTTCTACCTCCACATTCAATCGGCTTACTTGAGAACCCCTCTAAATATCAGGGAGTGTTATACAAGCCTTTGTCTGATGTTTACTGAATTCTGGGTTTGCCTATGCAGGTTTTACATGGCCTTTTTATTTATCTATTGCTACATCATTCGCCCTTTGCGGAGGACGGGGGCCGTAAAATTGATAATAGTTACATTGAATTCGCCCGTTATACAGTTTACGCCGCC
>CAZOIC010000024.1:0-23390 GCA_964579945.1 uncultured Syntrophomonas sp.
TAGTAGAGGCCATAGCCCAGGGTAGTTTTAGAGAAGACCTTTATTATCGCTTGAATGTAGTATCAATTCTTATACCTCAGCTTAAAAATCGGCTGGACGATATTGAAATCCTGATAAAACATTTTATTAGCAAGATTAATCAAAAGCTGGGAACAGCTATAGAAGAAGTGGATGAAGAATCTCTTGCCCTGTTAAAATCCTACGAATGGCCGGGTAATATAAGAGAACTGGAAAATATAATTGAGCGGGCAATTAATTTGGCCAGCCTGGATAGGCAAAAAATCATCCAAGCCCAGTATTTACCTACCTTGCAAACCCCTAAATTCTTTAATCATTTTGAGGAGCCTTCACTTAACCAGGCTGTTGAAGACTTGGAATATCAAATGATTAGCGAGACACTACGAAGAAATAATTACAATAAGGCAGTAACTGCAAGGTTATTAAAAATTCATCCATCAGTACTATATAGAAAATTAAAAAAGTATGAAATTAGTTAGATAATGGACTAAAATGTTTCATTTTGCGAACCTGCTATCTCAAAAAGGGATGCAGGTTCTTCTTGTTTATTGCGGTTTTTAAAATAAGTATCTCATATCGCTACTTTGCCACACCACTTGTTCTATCACGTCAGAGAAGTAGAATCCCAATATCTCCGCATTCCTATCTTAAGAATATCCCTGGCACACGTTTTGCATAACATTTTTAGGTGCATCCAGAAATTATTAGGAGGTGGTATTATACTGTAGGTTTCTTTGCTGCTTATTATTGCATGGCGCACTGGGATGCAAAACTAACTTTTATTTTACTAAATTATAGAATATTATCCCTTCAAATTTTAGTGGTAATTGAGGAAGGAGTGTTTCTTTTGAAGGATGTAGTAATGGTAAGCGCATGTCGAACTGCCATTGGTAAATTTCTTGGTAGTCTTAAAGATGTCCCGGCTAAAAATTTAGCCATTATTGCAGGCAAGGCGGCTTTAGACAGAGCCGGCATACCTGCAGATATAATTGATGAAATTGTTATGGGTGAAGTCTATCCCCATATGCAGGGCTCGCTCCCAGCACGCCAGGTTGGTTTAGCAGTAGGTCTGCCGGTTAGAAGTAATGCTTGCAATGTAAATCAAAACTGTGCTTCTGGTATGCGGGCTCTGGATATTGCCTGCACCAATATAATGGCAGGCAAAACTGATATAGCACTGGTAGTTGGGGTAGAAAACATGAGTGCTGCTCCTTATATGATACCCAAAGGCAGGTCCGGCTACCGGATGGGTCAAGGTACCATCGAGGATGCCATGTTGCATGATGGCCTTTTTGATGGGCTAGTCCCAGGTCATATGGGGCTTACTGCTGAGAATATTGCAGAACAGTATGGAATTACCCGCCTGGAGTGTGACGAACTGGCACTTATGAGCCACCAGCGGGCCACCCGCGCAGTAAAGGAAGGTACCTTCAAAGCTGAAATTGTTCCCGTGGAAATTAAGACTAGAAAAGGTGTAAGTTATTATGAAACTGATGAACATATGATCCCCGATGCCAGCCTGGAAACCATGGGCAAGTTGCCCTCAGCCTTTAAAAAGGGTGGAGTAGTAACTGCAGCTAATGCTTCTGGGATAAACGACGCAGCAGCAGCAGTAGTAGTTATGTCCAAGGACAAAGCAGCCGAGCTGGGTGTAAAACCTTTAATGAAGATGATAAATATTGTGGCCGAGGGGGTTGCCCCAGAAGTTATGGGATTAGGTCCGGCAGTTGCCATTCCTAAAGGTTTGAAACAAGCTGGCTTAAAGTTTGAAGATGTTGATTATTGGGAAATTAATGAAGCCTTTGCTGCACAATTCCTGGGTGTGGGACGGATGCTTAAAGATGATTTTGGCATCAAATTGGATATGGCAAAATGTAATCTTAATGGGTCTGGAATAGCTTTAGGCCATCCGGTAGGTTGTTCTGCTCTGCGTATTGTAGTTTCCCTGTATTATGAACTGGAAAGACAGGGTAAGACCATTGGCGGAGCCTCACTTTGTGTAGGCACCGGACCGGCATTGGCTTCACTCTGGACCAGAGACATATAGCTGGACTATAAAGAATTGTATAGATATAGATAGCTACATTTAAGGGAAGATTTAATCCGATGTTAGGCAGTAAACAATAACAAAATGATTGGAGGAAATCTAATGGCTGCCAATTTCGCCTATTTAAATACTAGAGACCTGGAGTTCATTATTCAGGAATGGCTCCCTAGCGAAAAAGTATTCGATTACGATCAGTTTAAGGACTATTATTCGAAAGATGATATAAAGGCTTTTCTGGCTCCCATATTAAAAATGGCCAAGGAAGTGGTAGAGCCAACTAATGAAGACGGCGATAGCAACCCGGTAAAACTGGTAGACGGTAAGGTAATACTCCCGAAAAGCTTTGGGCCTTTATTTCACCAGCTACAATCAGAAGGCTGGGGTACCAGTAATATTGATAAATCAGAAGATGCCATGATCATGCCCCATGTGCTAAGCGGGGCGGTTAATGAATTGCTCTGTGCGGCCAACCCGGTCCTCTATCCCTATATTCTGCTGACCAGTGGAGCTGCCGACCTGATTCAAAGTTTTGCTGACGATGACCTGAAGGAGGTTTTCCTCCCCAATATGATGGATGGAACCTGGGCAGGTACCATGTGTCTGACTGAACCTAGTGCCGGGTCTGATGTAGGTGACATCCTTTCCAGGGCTTATCCTACTGATGACCCCCGTATATTTAAAATTAAAGGACAAAAGATTTTTATTACCGGTGGGGACAATGATTTTACCGATAATATTATTCATCTTTACCTGGCCCGGATTGAAGGCGCTAAACCAGGTACTTCTGGTATTTCCTTGTTTATTGTACCCAAGTTCTGGGTTAATGAAGATGGTAGCTTAAGCGATAATGATGTAATTACCACCGGGGTAGAGCATAAACTGGGTCAGCACGGTTCCTGCACTGCCGCCCTGGCTTTTGGCGACAATGGCAATTGCCGGGGTTACTTACTGGGTAAAAACCCATTGGAAAACGACGGCAAGGGCGAAGGCATGGCACAAATGTTCCAGATGATGAACCTGGCTCGTATGGAAACTGGTCATATGGCTCACTGCTGTATTGCCAATGCTTTTTATAATACTCGCGATTATGCCAAGGATAGGGTACAGGGACGTCCCTTCACCAATCCCCGTGGTGATAGAGTAAGCATCATAAATCACGAGGATATCCGTCGCACCCTGATTATGGGTAAGGCTTACATGGAAGCTACCCGGGCCATGTTAATGAAAGCCCTGTTTAATTTTGATATTCGTGAACATGACCCTGATCCGGAGGAGAGAGCGAAAGCCCAGACTTATGTAGACATTGTAACCCCATTATGTAAAGCGTACCCCAGTGATGAAGGCTGGTGGCTTTGCGGGGAAGCTATTCAGGCTTATGGTGGTTACGGATTCTGCGAGGAATACCCGGTAGCTCAAATTGCCCGGGATATGAAGATTTATTCTATTTGGGAGGGTACCAATTTTATTCAATCCCTGGATTTAGTAGGTCGTAAGATGGGTATGGCCAAAGGTGCTGCCTTTGCTGCATTCATTCAAGAAATAAAGGATTTCTGTGCTGCTAATAAAGATAAGGCTGGCCTTGAAAAGGAATTCCTTAACCTGGGTAAGGCCTTGGAAGCATACGATAAAATTCTGGCTACCCTGGTGGCATGGAAGAGTAGTAACCCTGCCATAATTCCAGTCTTTTCGCACCGGGTATTAACTGCTACCTCCCAACTCCATGCCGCTCACCTGCTGCTGGATCAGGCCCTGATTTGCTTGAAGAAGATGGCTGATGTGGGTGCTGAGCATTATGATTATAAGTTCTACAAAGGCAAAGTTGAGGCTACCCGCTGGTATTTAAGAAACGTAGTACCAAATGTCTGGTGTACAGCTGACATTGTTACTGATGCCGATACTTCCGCCCTGGATATTGACCTGGAATCTTTCGACTACTAATGCCCTGTGATTATATAATACCTCAGGTGTGGAAGCATCCCTTTACCACAACTAAAACATTTAACCCATTATAAATTTGTAACTTCCCCTCTTATTCCCTTTCAAAGAAGAAGTGCTTTGCGCTTCTTCTTTGATTTAATCAAAAAAAAATAAAGAGGTACGTAACATACCTCTTTATTATCATTATTGTCTTATACTACTTTTTGTTTGGTTTTTTGGTTGTTTTTTTCCCTTTAGCCGGCTTTACCGCAACTGCTTCTTTGAGGGATTTACCAGGTTTAAATGCCGGAACTTTGGTAGCAGGAACTTTAATCTCTTCCTTCGTTACCGGACTGATAACCTTTCTTTCTTTCCGGTCACGTACTTCAAAGCTACCAAAGCCAATAATCTGAACCTTGTCGCCATTTGCCAACGCCTGCTGGATAGTTTCTACCAGTGCATCCAGGGCTTTAGCAGCATCTTTCTGAGTGACCTCGGCTTTCTCCGCCAAAGCTTTAACAAGTTCCGATTTGTTCACGACTAGTCCTCCCTTTAATTTTATTAACCATATTTTACATTCCCCAAAAAAAGGGCAATTCCTGCTACTAAACTAAAATATTTTAATATTTTTTAAAAAATATTTCAAATTTAGTATGGATATTATATATTTTACCATTATTATAACTCTTTATGCACCTAAATGCCTATCTTTGGGCAATTAATAATTAAGAAAGCTAAAAAACCCGATAATAGTACTAATCAATTATCTCCAACACAGTAATTGAACGGTCAGTAGCCAGGTTATAAAAGTTATCCCCTGCCATAACAATCGGCCTGGTAGGTTGAGATGGATCAACATAAATTACTATCCCTATTTCATTGTTGGAAAGTAAAACTTCATTACCTACATAAAAATTAGTAATTTTATCGTAAAACACTTTGGAAATTTCGGGGTTAAGCTTACCAAAAGAATCCTGCCAGAGAATTTCGGCTGCCGTATAAGGAGATCTTTTAGTGGAATAAGCTCGGTCTGAAGTTACGGCATCGTATACATCAGCTACCGCGACTACAGAAACACATTGATTTTTACTGTAACCTTTAGTTCCCATGGGATAACCCGAACCATCTGCCCTTTCATGATGCATAAGAGCAGCATTAGCAACATTTTTGCTTATCCATTTATACTGAGTTAGGAGATTATATCCCTGTAAGGTGTGCTTCTTTACTTCTTCAAATTCTGCATCAGTTAACTTACCAGGTTTATTTAAAATACTATCATCGATGAAAATTTTGCCAATATCATGTAATAAACCTGCCTGCCCCAGTTCTTTAAGGGTTTCGTGCTCACATTTCAGCCATCGCCCCATAAGTATACAGAGGAGGGCTACATTAACCGAATGGGTAAATAAATAGTCATCCTTTTCTTTCATTAGCCGCATCTGGCGGAAAAGATCGTTGGCTTCAAAAACCTGTTCCAACAGTAAACCTGTAATAGCGCTAATCTCATCGAATTCAAGGGGTTTGCCCAGTTTAGCTTCCAGCATAAACGATCGGACTACATCGAGAGAATCACTATAAACATCCTCAAATTGTCTCCCCGATTTTACTATAGACTTGCTATCCATTATAAATACATCTTCAATATTACGCATTCTTAAACTATCCAGATGTTCTTTGGTAATCATTGTACCTTTAGATAATAAGAGCTTAGAATCATAATTAAAGAGGTCTTTTCCCAAGGTAACACCTGGCTTTAAGCTGTTAACCTTAATTTTAAGCATTATATATACCCCTCTTAACCATATATAATTATGGCTATTCGATAATAATCTTGATTTCCCTTTTTATGCCTGGGAATAAATACGGAAACAGGACGGAGGGAATCTGGGTAAATCTGCGTCTAAAAAAGGTAATCCACTTAAAATATGTCCTTAATACAGTCAGGAGAGAAACACGGGATTAATTCCACCTGCAAGTCCCGGTTGGCCAATTTTGGGTTGAGGTAATCGATTAATAAGGGAACTACAATAGCTTCCGTACCCTGGTGACCGGCATCAATTACTTTAAGCCCTGCAGCCTCGGCATCTTTGGCCTCATGGTACTTAAGATCCCCGGTCACCAGTAAATCAATATTCTGACCTATAACCCGATTCATCAGACTGGCACCGGAACCGCTTATTACCGCAACATTATTTGCAATGCTATCCAGGTCCCCTACTACCCGCAGCGATTTAACTCCCAGGAGTTCTTTTATCCTTACGGCGTAATCTTGCAGACGTGTTTTCTCAATTAAACACCCTTTACGTCCCGGACTGAACATCCGCCCTTCGTTCTCCAAACGATAAAGGTCATAAGCCACTTCTTCGTAAGGATGAGCTTGATGCATACTACTTAAAACCTGTTTCAGGTCTTGTTCATAAATTATAGTCTCCAGGCGAAACTCATCCACCTCTTCCAAAATTCCGGTTTTACCGATAAAAGGATTAGTATCCTGCCCAGGTCTAAATGTACCTGTTCCCCGGGCTCTAAAAGTGCAATCAGCATATTTTCCAATATTTCCTGCTCCAGCTATGCAGATAGCTGCCCTAACTTCCTCCAAATGAGTAGCCGGTACATATACCACCAGTTTAAATAGGGCTTCTCTACTAGCCGGGTATAAAGGCTCTATGTTAACCAACCCCAGTTTTTCAGCCAGAGCCTGGTTCAAGCCCCTTTGTGCTGCATCCAGGTTGGTATGGGCAGCATATACCGTTATATCGGCAGATATCAGGGTTTTAATCATTTTTCCCAACGGGGAAGCATAATTAATATTCTTTACTGGTTTAAAAAACAAAGGATGGTGGGTAATAATCATATCCACCTGTTGTTTTACTGCCTGTTTTAGTACAAAAAAGTCCAAGTCCAATGCTATAAGCATCCGCCCTACCTTTTTATCACTGCTGCCTATCTGTAAACCGCTATTATCCCAACTCTCAGCTAAATGCAGGGGAAATTCTTCCTCCATTAGAGTCATTATGTCTTTAGCTCGTGCTATCATTTAGAATCACCTCCAGTTCCTTAATTTTACTATAAAATTCATCCAAAAGTGAATTATCCAGGGCAGTTCCAGCCCTTAATAACCCAGAATAAGCCACTTTGTATTTTTGCAGGTAAGATTCTAGATAAGGGGTTCGTAGTTGATTTTCACTTTTTAACAAAAGCGGGCCTATATCAATCTCCAGAGCTGACAGCCGATAAGGTTTATTACCAGGGGAACTGCTTATAGCAACAAATAATCGTCCATTATCTTCAACCAGCCTTTCTTCTAATATAGGCCAGCCTTTTTGGGACAGCTCCCGACGTAAAGACCCCGGTCGGCTCATAGGCTGAAATACAAATCTTTTAAAACTGGCTACTTTCCGCCCATCCCGGGACAGCATTTTTACCATAACATCCCCTCCCAGACCGGCTATAACTACATTTACTACCTCACCAGGGGCAAGTACCGTAAGCCCATCCCCTTGACGTACTTCTATCATTTCCCGGCCAGGACTATTATTCAAACTAGCCAGCAAGCGCCGGTAAGGCCCATCCCCTAACTCACTGGCAATAACCCGGGGGGCTAACTGCTTTTTTACCAGATATTTGGCCAACTCCCCATGATCCGCCCCGATATCTGCGGTAGGCTCCCCCATTATTATCATTTCCGTAAGAATTAACAAGCGCTGGGAAAGCAAAACTGATAAACATTCCTCTCAAAATATTTAGACATGCGCCCATAATCTGGGTCTAGTTAATTTTAAAAAACCCCGGCCTAATAATAGACCGGGGTTAATAGTGTATCTTTTTCTATTTCACCACTGGCAAATTCTTTATACTAACAGCCAGTTCCTCATCGGAAAACTCAACATCTTCAGTTTCCCCGGCCAGGAATTTGTCATAAGAATAGAGATCCAGATGCCCGTGACCGCTCAGATTAAAGACTATGGTGCGGGCAACCCCTTCTTCCCGGGCCTTCAAAGCCTCGTCAATAGCAGTCCGAATAGCGTGAGCCGATTCTGGAGCCGGGACAATGCTTTCGGTACGAGCAAAAAGTATAGCTGCTTCAAAAGTGGGATTTTGTTTTACTGCTACAGCCTCGATAAGGCCGTCGTGATAAAGCTGGCTAACTAGCGGAGCCTCCCCATGGTATCTTAAGCCACCAGCATGTATCCCCGAAGGCACAAAATTATGTCCCAGGGTATACATCTGCATAGCCGGAGTAAGTCCGGCCACATCGCCATAATCGTAAGCAAATACACCTTTGGTAAGAGTGGGACAGGCTGCCGGTTCTACTCCCAGCAGGCGAACTTTTTTACCTGCCAGCTTATCCGGAATAAAGGGAAAAGCGATACCGGCGAAATTGCTTCCTCCGCCGCAACAGCCAATCACTACATCAGGATAATCATCCACCATTTCCATCTGCAGCTTTACTTCCTGCCCGATTATACTCTGGTGTATGCACACATGATTAAGAACACTACCCAGGGAATAATTGGTATCTTCTCTGGAAACCGCATCTTCAACGGCTTCACTGATAGCCATTCCCAGGCTACCCGGAGTATCCGGGGCTTTTTCCAGGGCCTGACGTCCGGTAGCAGTAAGATTACTGGGGCTGGGAACGCAGGTAGCGCCATAAAGTTCCATAACCGAACGCCGATAAGGTTTCTGATAAAAACTCACTTTTACCATATATACCATGGCCTCCAGCCCAAACATCTTACAGGCCAGTGATAGTGCAGTACCCCATTGTCCTGCACCTGTTTCCGTACTAATCCTCTTTATACCCTGGACTTTATTATAAAATACCTGGGGTAAAGCAGTGTTTAATTTATGGCTGCCCACCGGGCTAACGCCCTCATACTTATAATAAATGCGGCAGTTAGTGTCCAATGCCTTTTCCAGGTTATGTGCCCGGAACAGAGGTGAAGGCCGGTATTGTTTATAAAGGTCGCGAACTTCTGCCGGTATTTCAATAAACCTCTCCTTAGAAACTTCCTGAGCAATTAGTTCCCGGGCAAATATCGGTTCCAAATCTGCTGGAGTTATTGGTTGCATAGTCTGGGGATGTAAAGAGGGTGCCAAAGGATTAGGCATATCTGCCTGAACGTTATACCAGAATTTCGGTATCTTCTCCTCCGGCAGAATAATCTTGGTAAGCTCGGCTCTACTCATCTCAACTAATCTCTCCTCTCATATATTTAATTCAAGTATACGAAAATAAGTTTACCACAGGATTACCTGCCCTGCAAGTAAGAATTCGGGGAAGCACAGTGACACAGGGGGACGTTTTTGGTGTGTCATTCCTTGGAATGACACACCAAAAACGTCCCCCTGTGTCACGATTGACCAGCATATCATATAATAGTATAATGCATTCAAGACAGAGGGGAGCTGGAACAGTCCGGCTGAGAGTGGACAGCAGTCCTTACCCTTGAACCTGATCTGGGTAATGCCAGCGTAGGGACAAGAGTTTTTTGCACTTTAAGGCTGCTCTTTTCTGATATAGAGCAGCTATTTTATTTAGAAAGGGGGGTGGCCTCTTGCCCAATGCCAACCTTAGCCTGCAAATCCTGCCTATGGTTCCCCAGAACCAGGTCTATTCAGTAGTAGACAAAGTAATAAACCTTATTCAAGCAAGTGGTTTGCCTCATGTCGTAGGACCAATGGAAACTACTATTGAGGGTGATCTGGATATCCTGCTGGACTTGGTGAAAACTGCTCAGGCAATCTGCGTAGAAGCGGGTGCCAATCGCATAGTATCGGTTGTAAAAATTGACTACAGCCCGGATGGAGTGACCATCGATGAGAAAATCAGTAAATATCGCTAATAAAACTGCTCCCATAGTGGCATTTCTAATTTTGCTTGCTATATGGGAACTGGGGGTCAGGATTTATCATATACCCGGCTACATACTGGCCAGTCCTGGTCAGGTTCTGGTTACCATGACTAAAACCTACCCCATGCTATGGTTTCACGGTAGTATGACCCTGCTGGAAGCTATTTCCGGTTTTATACTGGCGATAGCCATTGCTTTTATAATGGCATTCCTGTTGGACACTCTCTTCTGGTTTAACCGGGCAGTTTATCCCCTCTTAATAATATCTCAGACTATTCCCCTGATTGTACTGGCGGTATTGTTTACTATCTGGTTTGGATTTGGCCTGCTCCCTAAAATACTGGTAGTAATCCTGGTCTGCTTTTTTCCTATGGTTATTAGTCTCAGTGACGGACTAAATACAGTAGATTCGGATCAAATCAGTTTATTCCGTTCCATGGGGGCCAGTCCCCTGAAAACTTTTACTATGGTAAAACTACCGGCTGCTATGCCGGCCTTCTTTTCCGGAATCAGGATAGCCGCCACCTACAGTATAATGGCGGCGGTAATAGCAGAATGGCTGGGTTCCAATCGGGGATTGGGATATTATATGACCCTGCAGCAAAAGCAGTTTGCCATTGACCGGGTACTGGCGGCGGTAGTGGTTATCTGTCTTTTAAGCCTCCTCCTGGTCAAACTGATTGATTTGCTGGAATACCTGCTGGTGCCATGGAACCGCAAACATTTAAGAACCCAGCTATGGGAAAACTAATTGGTAAAGGAGAAAGTTAAGCATGAGAAAACTATTGACCATGGTTATTATTATTGGCCTGTTGCTAACCCCCCTGGCTGGCTGCAGTAAAAACCCGCCATCCCAGGATAAACAGGAACTTACCCAGGTAACCGTATTACTTGACTGGCTGCCCAATACTAATCATACCGGGCTTTATGTAGCCAAAGAGAAAGGTTATTTTAAGGCCGAAGGGCTAGATGTAGAGATAATGCAGCCAGGTGAGGGGGGTACGTCCCAATTACTGGCAGCGGGAAAAGGGGATTTTGGTATCAGCTATCAGGAGGAAGTTACCATAGCCCGTTCCCAGGATATCCCGATAATTGCACTGGCTGCAGTTATCCAGCATAATACCTCCGGTTTTGCTTCACCCGTGGAAAAAGGGATTACATCACCCAGAGATTTTGCAGGCAAAAGCTACGGCGGCTGGGGATCTCCGGCTGAGACCGCAGTAATCAAAGCCCTTATGGATAAATACCAGGCTGATTTTAACAAGGTAAAAATGGTTAACATAGGCGAGGCTGATTTTTTTACCAGTATGCATAAAGGTGTAGATTTTGCCTGGATTTACTGGGGTTGGACTGGCGTAGAGGCTGAGCAGCGTAATATTGACCTTAATTTCATAAAATTACAAGATGAAAACCCGGCCCTGGATTTTTACACTCCGGTGACTATTAGCAGTGAAAAAATGCTTAAGGAAAATCCCGAGTTGGCTAAAAAATTTATACGGGCCTGCAGCAAAGGCTACCAGTTTGCGATAGAGAATCCTGAGGAAGCCGCAGAGCTGCTGCTTAAAAGTAAGCCTGACCTGGATCGCGATTTGGTTATGGCCAGCCAAAAATACCTGGCCAACGAGTACCAGGCCGATGCTCCCCGTTGGGGCGAAATGAAACGCGAAGTTTGGGAGAATTACGCTAACTTCATGTATGAGAATAAGCTGATAGATAAGAACATCGACCCGGATAAAGCCTTCACTAATCAATATTTACCGTAAGGAATGAGGTGTGAGCCGTGTAGGGGCAGACCCGTGTGTCTGCCCGGCCGACCACTAAACCCCCGGGGGGTTACTCTGTTGTTAATAAGAAAATAGACACTGAAAACACTGAAACCTATGAATTACACTGATTTATTATAAATATTAGTAATCAGTGTCTATTTTTCAAGGAGAGATTGGTTTGCTCAGGTTAAAAGTTGCCAATGTAAGTAAAACTCTGGAGGGTGTCCATACTCTGGATAACCTTACTATTGAACTACATGATAAAGAGTCCGTGGTTATTGTAGGGCCGAGCGGCTGTGGTAAAAGTACCCTTTTAAATATTATCGCCGGCTTACTCAAACCTGACCGCGGCTTTGTCTATATTGACGGCAAAGACTGGAGCGGACTAACCGGACGGGTCAGCTACATGCAACAAAAAGACCTTTTGCTGCCCTGGAAGAACGTTCTGGATAATGTGTCCATTCCTCTGGTTTTAAAAGGAATAAATAAAAAGGAAGCTCGAGAGATCGCCGGGCAATACCTGCAGGATTTTAAACTGCAGGACTTTGCCGGGCATTATCCCCGGCAGCTTTCTGGAGGCATGCGACAACGGGTAGCACTGCTTCGAACTTATCTATTTGCCAGCGATATCCTGCTTCTGGACGAACCTTTTGCGGCCCTGGATGCTATTACCCGGCATAAAATGCAGTTCTGGTTAAAAGACATACGGCAGCGCTATCAGCCTTCGATTTTATTTGTCACTCACGATATAAATGAAGCCCTGCTGCTGGCTGACCGCATTTATGTACTCTCCGCCCGCCCGGCCAGCATCAAACTAGAAATAACTCTGCCCACTACCCCCTCAGGGACAGAAAAACAACACCTGGAAGAACAAATCCTGGCTATACTCGAAGGTTAGTTCATATCACCTGTAGCTTATCCTGACGGTTGATGGAATTCTCCCATTTTTTGCAGCGGTCGCCCCAGTAGGCTAATATTTCTTGATTACGCTTAATACATACTACTTCGCATAGATTGGGGCAGCCCTTGCATTCGTGACTGCTGGAATTGAATTCTCCTTCCAGGATAAAGTCATCTCCCCGGTAATTTCCTGGACCCTGGCTCTGCGCTCTTTCCTCCTGGGCCAGCATGGCCGACCCTATAGCCCCCATAACCTCATATGGTTCAGGGACCTGTACCTGACTATTCAGTACCTTCTCAAAAGCCTTTTTTATCCCGGCATTGGCAGCCACTCCGCCCTGAAATACTATGGGTTCCTCTATCTTTTTTCCCTTGGCCACATTATTTAGATAGTTTCTTACCAGGGCCTCGCACAGACCCATAATTATATCCTCGGCCGGGTAACCCATTTGCTGTTTGTGAATCATATCTGATTCAGCAAACACCCCGCAGCGACCTGCTATTCTTATCCCCTGGCGGGAGCGAACAGCATAATCACCAAAATCCTCTATAGCTATACTCAAACGAGCTGCCTGTTGGTCCAGAAAGGAACCAGTACCGGCAGCACATACTGTGTTCATAGCAAAATCCTGTACTATACCATTTTTAAGAATGATTATTTTAGAATCCTGGCCGCCAATCTCAATTATGGTACGGACACCTGGAAAAAGCGCCGATGCTGCCACGGCATGGGCAGTAATTTCATTCTTTACTACATCTGCACCGAGCAAAACATCAGCCAGGTGACGCCCGCTGCCGGTAGTCCCTACCCCCCGGATGTCAAGCTGTCTGCCCTGCCGGGATTTAATCTGAGCAAAACCTTCTTTGATAGCTTTTACCGGGTTACCCAGGGTACGCAGGTATACTTTTTCCTTGATATTGCCGTACTGATCCATAAGTACGAAATTGCTGCTGACTGAACCTATATCAACTCCAAGATAATAATGCACCGCTATAGCCTCCCTGTAAAATAAATAGATATGGTTAAATGCCCGCGCTTATTGGTCGTTCCTGGCTAACAGATGACTGCAGGTAAAATTTTCTCTGCAGCATATCTATAAAGGCCTCCAGACGAGTATATATACCAGTTTGGCCGGAATGTTCATCAAAATACATAGTCATACAAGGTATTCCTTCCCGCTCACTAACCTTGCCTAATACCGACTGGGCAACAATTTCTGGCATACAAGTTAAAGGCCCAATTTGTACTACTCCATCATATTGTTTACGAGCAAAATCTACCGTAAAACCAACTGTTTCCCGGCCATGACCACCCACCCAGTAGTTCAGATAAGGACTGGCGCAGTTAACTATTTCGGCATGCCGGGACTTCTTAATCCACCCTCCCAGCAAATGGTCATTAACCCATTCACTCATATAAATGGAGCGTGTAACCTCGGCATTTAACCGCCCCATATAGCGAGCCACATCATAATTTATGGCCGGTTCCAGAATGGTATATATTTCCCCTACCAATCCAATACGAAGAATTGATTGATTATGACATGGTTGTTCCTGCATTTTTTTAAGGGTTGTCCTGGTGTAATCATTGACTTCCTCTCGCCTATCTGCCCGATCAATGTTTTCCAGACCCTTATCAAAAATTCTTTCAACCGCGTCTTTATCAATGGCCCGAGGTAGATAATATTCAAATTGCTTCTCCAATGTCTCCACTGCATTAAGCTTATACCAGGCGAATTTTATTGCTTTCCAAGCCTCCCACAGGCTTACGTTTTCCCCCAGAGATTTTACCTGCTTAAGTAATTCAGATATCCTTGAATCGGGAGCTTCCAGGATAACCATGCGAAAATCGTAATTAAGATTTTTAAGAATATCTCTCTCTACCTGAGCATAGTAGCCAAAACGGCATGGTCCCCAGCCCCCGGCCATAACTATGGTATCAGCACCGGCTTCTATAGCTTCGATAAAATTACCCATGTTAACCTTTAGCGGTAAACAGGCAAACTCAGGAGAATATTTTACCCCCAGTTCCATAGTCTTTTTGCTCACCGGTGGAGGGGGAATAACCTCCAGTTTCAAACCTTTTAACAAAGCCTTTATAGGAATATGGGCATTACCCATATGCGGGAAGGTTACCTTCACCACGCATCCTCCTTCTACGTAACATGTCACAGAAGGCCTCCAGTCTGGTAACCAGTCCGCCTTCGCCACTATGCTCATCTATGGTTAACATCATAAATGATTTGTTTTTAACTTTATTCTCAATGATTTCTCCAATCAGAGAATCGGGGCCGCAGCCAAAACAGGCTAGATATATGATTCCATCTATATCTGCTCGCTTATCCATATAGAGAGCACTGCCCACCATTTTGCGCCCCAGGGTCCAAAATACCCGTTTGGGGATCGTAGCTGCCTCCCGCTCTATACAGCCTATATCCAGGGCTTCCGGGAGAAAAACGTTACATCCCATCTTCTTTAAACGCTCTACCAGATTCATACTTATATAGGGGTCATAAAGGGAATAACCATGACCCAATACTCCAATGTTCAGGTCGCCGCTGGCCGGATTGTTTACCTGCTCCCCTTCCCACAAGGAAATGGCTTCGGCCATAGTATATCCTTCCCGGGCTAACAAACGGCAGAAGCGGTTTTCCTGGCAAGCATGGGTGTAGGCCCGTTTAATCTGATTGTCATCGTTAGTGAACAGGGAACCAACCCTCATAATATCCCGTTTAAGAGAGCGATCACTTTTGCTTACATCTATAGTAATATCAATTAGTGGAGGCAGATTATCGAGGGCAGCTCTTATCATATCAGGAACCCCCATAAATTTAGGGCATATATAACTTTTGGGCTCCACGCTTACCAAACGCGGAATAAATATATAGTCCAAATGCTGCTGGCATAGTTCCTGAACATGGCCAAAATAAACCTTTATCGGCAGACAGGTTTCATCTACTGCCAGTTTTATGCCCTGATCCAGGGTAAGGCGGTTGCTTTCCGAAGATGATATTACATTGGCACCCAAATCACTAAAAAAGGTCTTCCAGAGTGGATAGTAATAATAATAGAAAAGGCTGTGTGGTATCCCCACTCGTTTCATTATTTGTCCTCCTTTCCCGGGTATAGCCCGCTATTTGAACATTCGGACGCAGATTTACGCAGATTTTCTATGATATGTGCAGATTTAAAAAACATTAAAATAAAGAGAAATACGGAGCAACCTTAATTGTGAACGGTAGTGAACATTGTAGTACCCGTAGGGTGTATTTCCACCATAATTCAAAATTCAAACTACTGTCTTATTCCTTAGGATTAAATATAACCGCAGCTACATAACCGAAGATTATAGCAGCAGCTATTCCAGCTGCAGCAGCCTCCACACCGCCACTAAAAGCGCCTAAAAGCCCATTTTGTTCCACTGCTTTTAATGTTCCCTGCGTTAGCAAGTGACCGAAACCGGAAAGAGGAATAGTGGCCCCTGCCCCGCCAATATCAACCAGCGGCTTATAAAGGCCTAACCCACTCAGTATGGCACCGGCAGTAATAAAGACCACCAGCACATGCCCTGGGGTTATACCTGGTTTAGTAAGGTCTATAAGTAATTGCCCAATTAAGCAAAGGCTTCCCCCAATTAAAAATGCCATTAATAGTGACATCTATCACACTCACCTCCATAATCACCCCTTACTCTTCTCCCCTTACGTCTGACGTCCGACGACTATTTAATACTCAATAGCTACCGCGTGCGCTATTGCTGGAATAGTGCTTCCCTGAAAATTGGTAGTAGGACTCATCAGAGCACCGGTACCTACCAGCAATAATTTTTTAATCTCCGCCTTAATCATTTTCTTTAGCAAAGGACCACAGAACATGGAAGCACAACAGCCACAACCACTTCCTCCTGAGCCTATTTCTTGTTTTTCGTCAAAAAGTAAAACACCACAATCACTGTGATTGGGCGGGGGTACTACACCTTCTTTGCCAAAAAGCTGCCCCAGTATAGCCATTCCCACCTTACCCAGGTCTCCTGTTACTACTAAATCATAGTAATCAGGTAACAGGTTGAGATCCTGCAGGTGCATTTTTATAGTATCTGCTGCTGCCGGAGCCATGGCACTTCCCATATCATTAACATCACTTTGCCCCATATCTACTACCCTGCCAATAGTGGCACTGGTAATCCGTGGGCCGGTCCCTGAAGATTCTAAAACTACCGCACCGGCAGCAGTAGCTGTCCATTGGGAACTGGGAGGTTTCTGTACACCCTGCTCGGTAGGAAAGCGAAACTGCCTTTCTGCTGAATAGTGATGACTGCAAGCCGCTGCTACTACTCGCTCATAAAAACCTCCATCAATTAACATTGCACCGGTCAATAAGGCCTCAACCATAGTTGAACAGGCGCCATAAAGCCCCAGGAATGGTATATTTAGTTCTGCTGCGGCAAAGTTTGATGACACCAGTTGGTTTAAGAGGTCACCTGCCAGTAATAATTCAGCATCATTGGTCTGCAGGCCGGATTTATTTAAAGCCATTTCCACGGTTTGCTTAAGCATTTGGTTTTCGGCTTTTTCCCATGTCTTCTCCCCCAACAGGTAATCGGGCATGATAAGGTCAAAATCATTTCCCCAGGGTCCTTCCCCTTCCTTCGGTCCCACTACGGAAGCCCATGAGGCCAGAATCGGGGGATTATCAAATACTACGGTTTGCATACCTCTTTTCTTAGGTCCCGGCATAACAACCTCCATCTTGCCACTATCACTGGCAGCATATATAGCTCGGTCGGGCAGACACACGTCTGCCCCTACACCCCCTCACGCCTTACATAAACAATACCTTTATTAACCCAATCAAGGTAGAAACGGCAAAGCCGAAAACCAGGGTAGGACCGGCAATACTGAAAATATGAGCTCCCACTCCAAAAATGTAACCTTCCCGCTTGAATTCCATGGCTGATGCCACAATAACATTGGAAAAACCAGTTATTGGAACTATTGAGCCTGCCCCCGCAGTTTTTCCCAGTTCATCGTAGACACCAATACCTGTTAATAGAGCTCCCAGAAATATCATAATTACCGAGGTTACTGAACTGGCATCCGTCTGCCCCATTCCACCAGCCTGCAGGAAATTTAATATTACCTGGGCCAGCATACAGATTAGTCCCCCCACCACAAACGCCCAGAAACAGTGTTTTAGGAGGGGTGGCTTTGGTTTAAGCTGTTGAACCAGGCTATCATATTCATCTATTTCTGCCTGTTTTAAGTTTTCGGCATTTGGTATTTCCAAAAAACTCGCCTCCTGTTATTATTGGCATTTACTACTCTGCTTATGCTATAAATGAAAACAACATCTCCTAAGAGATGTTGTTAGAATCAGCACCAGAAGGTTACTCTACATAAGCTATTTTAATGTTAGCTTTGTATTCAATTATCTTATTCTGCTGACAATCTGCCGTCCAGTTATACACTTCCACACCGGTTATTTTGTTTAAACTCTGAGAAGCTTCGCCTACTGCATTTTCTATAGCTTCCTGCCAGCTATTAGGTGACTCACCTACAAATTCAGCAATCTTTACTTGCATATTTAATGCCTCCTTTATTATTTACTTGTATTTTGAGCTTTGCCCATAACTTTTATGCAATGTAACAGCAAGTAAAACTGGCCTTATGACACCGATTTCCTGGTAAAAGAATATGATGAAAATGTGAGGGTTTAACAAGGGGTGATTTAGATGCACGATGAATCTTTCTTAGAATCTATTACGATAGATGGTATTACTTTTAATCTATTACAATCGGAAAGCACCACCCACTATATTGGACTATCTGATAACCAAATCATTAAAATTGAATTTTGCCCTAATAAAATGAAATTAAGAACCCTGGATGAAGAGGTGCAAGTTATAAAACACCTTAATTCTCACAACTGCAAAAGTTGTCCCCGGCTGTTAGCTGATGGAACACTGGAAGACGGCAGGCCTTATTTTATCGAAGAAAGAATTATCCCCCATGGCCAACCTGTGCTGGCAGATATTCTCCTATCTTTATTTGAGCAAAAACACCTGGGAGTATACCAGGGAGACCTGCATCCGAGGAATATCATATTTGATGGCACGGTAACCTACCTGGTTGACTATGATCAGGCAATTATGACCGAGGAAATTATAGACATGGACGAAATTGAATTTCTGGACTGGGTTTTAGAACAGGAAATACCAGCTTATGTTCTGGAGCATGAAAATTTACAACTACATTCCGATGAGTTTATACGCTTGGTATCCAGTTTGTCCCGACATCTTAAGCCTTAGTGTTAAATCATTTAGCCGGTAAATACCTGCTCAATAAAGCAAAATCAAGATTATCAGGGGGTCATTAAATGAGTAACCCGATCATAACTGTAGGCAACAAGAGGTCATATCGGATTAATACCCTTATGCAGGCACAGGCAAACCTGCGTGGAGTATCAATTATAACCTGTACCAAACGCCCGGCCTACCTGCAAAACATCCTTAATAACTATTTACGGCAAGATTTTTCTCCTAAAGAATTAATTATTGTTGTAAATAACAATGCTATTAATATGGAAAACTGGAGAAGGCAAGCAGTCCAATACCCAAATGTGAAAGTACTTAGAATCGATGAGAAAATTGGCCAGGGAGCATGCCTTAATTATGCGGTCAATCAAGCCATTTATGACTATGTTGCCAAATTCGACGACGATGATTACTATGCTACCGCATATTTAAGTAACGCCATAGCAGCGCTGGAAAATAGCGAGGCTGGAATGGTAGGTAAAGCCAGCTGGTTTCTCTATTTCGAAGGCAGCAGAACCCTGGCTCTTTTCGCACCAGGCCGTGAAAACAGCTTTGTAGATAAGGTTACCGGAGCAACTATGGTTATCAGAAAAGATATTGTACAACGTATCCGCTTCCGAAATCTCAATGCCGGTGAAGATGTGCAGTTTTGCCGGGATTGTGTAAATAATAATATCCGGATTTATTCTACCGACCGCTTTAATTTTGTGGGGATAAGACGGTTAAATATCGACTCCCATACCTGGCAGGATAGTGAAGCCCGTATACTACAAGACTGCCAGGTTATTGCCCATACCGATAATTACCATTCCATAGCCAGCAGACCTTAGAGGGGTTGACAGGGGGACGGGGTTGTTGACACACTCAAAGTGTGTCAACAACCCCGTCCCCCTGTCAACCATTACTCCTGAGGATAAAAGCTTATTCTTGCTTTAGCCTTTGTCTGATGACTGACAACACTACTTACCGACTGGCCTGCAGTTACTACTATCTTCTTCTTTGTGGCTACTGGCTCTCTAACCAGTTCAGCAATAAGAGCAAAGAGATTATAGCGATCCAATACCAGATTCCTGGCCTCAATTATTCTATCCAATGATGCTTCATAGCGCCTCTCACGGATACATTCCTGAATCGTTCGGATTGCCCCTTCCACATCATCAATATTGATTCGGGTATAGGAGCCCGCCGGAAAATAATCTTCCAGGTTGGGACAACCGTAATAGATAGGATAAGCCCCTGACAGGTAAACATCGCCTAATTTCTCGGTCCAGTAATGGGGATAGACTGAATTCTCCAGAGCAATATGGTATTTATAGGGGCTGATCGCATCCCATTTATCATCCACCTCACGTATGCCACGTCCGAAAACATCAATATCCTCTCCGAAATAATCCTTTAGCCTTCTCACAAAATTAAGCCTTTTTTGGTGTCCCTCGGTGAAATCTTTGCTGGAAGTAATAACCGACATCAGCTTGCTTTTGGGTAAAGTATGCATATCTTTAAAATCATCGTAGTCCCGATTTATAATGCTCTGGCAGTTTTTAATATCTACCAGCACCCTGCCGGTATGCCAGCTAAGCCCGGTCTGGTTCAGTATCAAACGGGGATGGGATATATGACTATGACAGGTAACCACCCGGGCAAATTGCCGGGTGTAACTGACTGGATAGTCCATTATACTGGGTGGTTCTCCGGTTATGAGAATAGTGTTCTGAGGGGGGCAATAGGCAGTCTCGGGCTGGGATACCCCATTATATACCACCCAATAATCGCATTCATCTATCGGGCTATTTATATAAAACTGGCAATCACCCCAGATACCACGTCGCCCGGGAGTCTGGCGTATTATCGGTTCATAAGGAAAATCGGTGCTTAACTTAATTTTAATCAAATAAAAAACCTCCTATAAGCATGGTGGGGTGACAGGGTGACAGGGGACGGTTCCTCTGTCACCTTCCTGAAAAGGTGACAGAGGAACCGTCCCCTGTCACCCAGCGATAAGTTGACTGGATTCCCTGGTGCAAGGTTATTTGGGGTTGCCAGCCCAGGGCCGTAATTTTGCTCACATCCAGTAATTTACGGGGAGTACCATCAGGTTTACTATGGTCATAAATAATTTTACCCTCGTAGCCTACAATGTTTTTTACCAGAGAGGCCAGATCAGCAATACTGATATCCTTACCAGTGCCAATATTAATAATCTCCGGTTGGTCATAGTTATGCATGAGAAATATACAGGCATTGGCCAGATCATCAACATGGAGGAATTCCCGCCTGGGCTTTCCCGATCCCCAGACTACTACCTGTTCATCCTGCCTGATTTTAGCTTCATGGAATTTCCTAATCAAGGCAGGGAGAACATGGGAAGTATTAAGGTCAAAATTATCACCTGGTCCATACAGATTAGTAGGCATAACGGAAATATAGTTTGCTCCATATTGCCGGTTATAGGCCTGGCACATCTTTATCCCCGCTATCTTGGCTATGGCATAAGCCTCATTAGTTTCTTCCAACCTGCCGTTTAAGAGATACTCTTCTTTTAGTGGCTGAGGAGCAAGAGCGGGATATATACATGAAGAGCCTAAAAAAAGAAGTTTCCTAACTCCATGATAATAGGCAGCATCAATAACATGGCTCTGTATTAAGAGGTTTTCGTTGATAAACTGAGCCGGCAGACTGCGATTAGCTTCTATACCTCCCACCCTGGCCGCAGCCAGAAATACATATTCGGGTTTTTCCCAGGCCAAAAAGCGATAAACCGCTTCCTGCTTCAGCAGATCCAACTCTTCCCGAGGAATGGTAATAATATTCTGGTAACCCTGAGCTTGAAGTTGTCGTAATATGGCTGAACCTACCAGTCCCTGGTGCCCGGCCACATAAATCCTGGCCTTTTTATCCATGGAAGCACAGGGACGGTTCTTTTGCTTCCATTTATCCATAGGCAATACCTCTGATGCCATTATTATGACCGGCATCTTGCAGAATCTTTTCCTGCCGGGCCAGGTTAAGGTCGTACTCCACCATCATTTTAACCAGTTCCTTAAAATTAATCTGGGGGGACCAGCCCAATTTATCCCGGGCTCGGGACGCATCTCCTTGAAGGTAATCAACTTCACTAGGACGGAAATAGCGCTGGTCAATGGAGACATAGTCCTGCCAGGATAGATTTAAATAGGAAAAGCATTCCTCCAGAAACTCCCTTACGGAATAGGATTCTCCAGTGGCGATTACATAATCCTCAGGCTGCTCCTGCTGCAGCATCAGCCACATAGCCCTGACGTAATCCCCGGCAAAACCCCAATCCCGTTTAGCGTCCAGGTTACCCAGGTAAAGTCTATCCTGCAGACCCATTTTAATGCGGGTAGCCGCCCGGCTTATTTTACGAGTAACAAAGGTTTCTCCTCGACGGGGCGATTCATGATTAAATAGAATGCCACTGGCCACATACATACCATAAGCTTCACGATAGTTTTTGGCATACCAGTAGGCCGCCACCTTGGATACAGCGTAGGGGCTGCAGGGATAAAAAGGAGTTAACTCGTTTTGCGGAGGAGGCGAAGCTCCAAACATCTCCGAGGAAGCAGCCTGGTACATGCGTACCTGTTTACCGGAGACGTCCATATAATCACGCAGGGCCTCCAATAAACGCAGGGTTCCCATAGCAACAGTATCAGCGGTATATTCTGGCTGTTCAAAAGAAACCTTCACATGAGACTGGGCAGCCAGATTATATACCTCATCCGGTTCTACCCGCTGCAATATTCTTCTTAATCCGGTGCCGTCAGTTAAATCACCATAATACAGAAATAGGGGTGGCTCAGGCTGATGTGGATCCTGATAAATATGATCAATGCGATCGGTATTAAAGATTGAAGTCCGGCGTATAATCCCATGCACCTGATAACCCCGGCTAATTAAAAACTCGGCCAAATAAGACCCATCCTGACCAGTTATTCCTGTAATTAGAGCCCTTTTAACCTGAACTGAATCGTCGGTTTTCTTAATATTACTCATTCCTATCTATCCTTTATATAAAATACCCGGTGTGCCTGACAAGGGGACGGTTCTCCTGTCAGCTATGCTGACAGGAGAACCGTCCCCTTGTCAGCTGTAAGCGGTAACTGCTTCTCGGAAATCATCAACCTGGCCTATTACCCGGCAAAATCTCAGGTACTCATTCTCCTCCACCCGCCAGGTATGGGTATCTGTCTGGGCCCGCCGGATACAAGCAAAATTGTATTTGTTGGTGGAATACATTCGGATTCCCTGCTGGGTGCAATTAATCTGAAAATCCGTATCCTCCCCCTGGTTGATATGTCTAAACCGCACCCGGTTAAATACCCTCTTGTTTATAACCATAGTCGCCCCGGCTAACATACTGGTAAAGTGCTCTTCATGATCTTGATGAGCTATGGCCAGGGTATTGCTCCCTTCAAAATAAACAAATATACTGCATTTTCCCACAATATCAGCCCCGGTTGCTTTTAAAGCATCTACTGCTTGTTGCAGATAAGGGCCAGCATAATAATCATCATCATCAAATTTGGCCACATAACCATACCTGGCATGTT
>CAZOIC010000025.1:0-20860 GCA_964579945.1 uncultured Syntrophomonas sp.
TACATAGGAACGTATTGGTTAAATCCCTGCAAATCTCGGGTCTGCGCATAAAAAAACTACCCGGCATTCAAACCGGGTAGTTAAGATACTTTCTGTTCGCCCAGGTAGATATTTGGTTTAAGGTCGCTATACTTGAAATAACCGTAGAAAGGTTGAACGGAGCAGACCTTAACCTGGAGCATAAATCGTGTTAAAAGGACCGTCCCCGCAACACAGTTATTATTACACTTCCATTATTATCGGTAATATCATGGGGCGGCGACCAGTTTTTTCATATAAGTGCTTGCCTAAACGCTCGCGTATCTGGGCTTTCATAACCGCCCATTCGGTGATATTCTTTTTGGCGCATACATCCAGGGCTTCCCTTACCCTTTCCCGGGCATCCTCTATCAATTCTTCGGATTCCCGGACATAAACAAATCCGCGGGTAACTATATCAGGTCCGGCGGCCACATCACCGCCATCTTTGTTTATACTCACTACCACAATCATTATGCCATCCTGGGACAGCTGCTTACGATCACGTAAAACAATATTCCCAACATCACCTACGCCGAAACCATCAACCAGAATCCTACCTGAAGTAACCTTGCCTGATATACTGGCCTTTTTCTTACCAACTTCAATAATCTGGCCATTCTCAGCTACAAATATCCGGGAACGAGGTATACCCAGACTCTCTGCTAGTTTGGCATGTTTCATAAGATGGCGATATTCCCCGTGTACCGGTATGAAATACCTGGGCCTAATCAGATTCAGTAAAATCTTAAGCTCTTCTTGCGAAGCATGTCCAGAAACATGAACGCCCATAGTTTTTTCATAAATAACTTCGGCGCCCTGACGAAACAAAAGGTCAACCGTTTTGGCCACCAGTTTTTCGTTACCAGGAATAGGACTAGCTGAAATAATTACCGTATCCCCAGGCTTAATACTGACCCAGCGATGGTCGGCAGTAGCCATACGAGTTAGTGCTGACATAGGCTCCCCCTGGGAACCGGTAGTAACAATTACTACCTCATCAGGTGGATAATTGTTTATGTCCTCCATATCAATCAATATGCCCTCTGGCATATCTACATAACCTAACTCCTGTGATATCCTTACGTTATTCACCATACTGCGCCCAACGACAGAGACTTTTCTGCCGTATTTTTGGGCTGTACATATCACCTGCTGTATCCGGTGTACATTGGAAGCAAAAGTGGTAACAATTATTCTACCTTCGCATTTACCAAACAGGTCATCAAAGGTATTGCCCACCACTTTTTCCGACATAGTGAAGCCAGGTTTATCAGCATTGGTGCTGTCCCCCAGCATTACCAGAACACCTTTTTCTCCCAGTTCCGCCAGTTTACGAAAATCCACTACCTGACCATCAACCGGAGTCTGATCCAGCTTTATATCACCGGTATGCAGAATTATACCCAGCTGGGTGTGAATGGCTATACCCATAGCATCAGGTATACTGTGACTGACTCTAAAAAACTCTACCTCAAAAGGCCCGATCTTCAAAATATCCCGTGGTTTAACGACGTGTAAGCTTTCGTTGCTCAGGTCATGTTCTTTTAATTTTCCTTCCACTATACCTAAAGTAAGCCGGCTTCCATAAACTGGAACATCCATCTCTTTTAAAAGATAAGGAAGGGCGCCGACATGATCTTCATGCCCGTGGGTTAATAAAATTGCCTTAACCTTTTCTTTATTTTCCAATAAATAAGTAATATCAGGAATTACGACGTCAATTCCAAGTAGTTCCTCTTCAGGAAACATCAGACCAGCGTCGATTACAACAATGGTATCCTGATATCGGAAAGCCGTCATATTCTTGCCTATTTCCCCTAAGCCGCCCAGGGAAATAATCTGAATTCGGGAATCAGCATCCGACACCCTAACACCTCCTTTATTCAATTTTAAGGTTCCGAACATAACCACCTAGCTTATTATAGCCTATACGGTGGGTATATACAACTTCATAAAATGGCAGCTTTTGTTATGTAAAAAATTTAGGATAGACTTTTTTGTCTATCCTAAAAGCATTCCTTACGGTAATAATTTGGCATTAATTAATAATTCCCGAATAAATATCTTTTCTGTTTCATTAGCCTCTATCAGGGGCAGGCGTAATCCGCCTACACTTTGGCCTAATTGGTTTAATGCCTCTTTCAGGGGAACTGGATTAGTAGCAATAAACAGCCCCTTAAATATGGGAAAAAGCTGTTTGTGTAAGTCAAATGCCCGTTTAGTCTCCCCGTTATAAAAGGCATCTATCATAGCCAATATTTCATTGCCCACCAGATGAGAAGCAATACTTACCACACCGCGTGCACCCAGGGCCATCATAGGTAAAGTAAGAGAATCATCACCGGAGTAAACTGTCATTTCCTCGGGTAGCAGGGTCATCAGAGTGGATACCTGGTCCATACTGCCACTGGCCTCCTTAATAGCAACTATATTTTCTATTTTCGCCAGTCGGGCAACTGTTTCCGGCAGCAAGTTAATTCCAGTACGACCAGGAACATTATAGAGCATCATGGGCAAAGATATAGCCCCGGCAATTTTACTAAAATGCTGGTATAATCCCTCCTGGCTAGGTTTGCTATAATACGGGCATACCAGCATAACACCGTCTACACCTAATTTTTCCGCCTCTTTACTTAATTCCAAACAATGATTTGTATCGTTGGAACCGGTTCCAGCCCAAACCGGAATACGTTTACCTAATTTGTTTTTTACAGCTGCAAATAGTTTTAGTTTTTCTTCATCGGTTAATACCGGGGATTCACCGGTAGTTCCGCTAACTACAATTCCCTCTGTACCATTATCGGCCAGGTATTCGGCCAGTTCTGCCGCCCTGGCATAATTGACCTGCAAATTGTCATCGTATGGAGTTATCATTGCAGTCAATAGCCTGGGAACCGTCATTTTATCACCGCCACTTCTATGTTATTAAAGAATTTAATTTCCCAATTCGAATTTATCATGTAAAGCATTTACTGCTTTGTCTAAATCTTCTTCCTTAACCAGACACCATATATTGGTGTAGGAATCTCCGGACTGGAGTATAGCAATCTCCTGTGCTTTCAAGGCCGCCACTACGTTAGCCATTACACCTGGGATTCCGGTCATGGCAGCTCCCACTACCGCTACTTTGGCACAATTCTTTTCCATCACCGATTCGATGTTAATCTCTTTAAGCACCTGCCAGGCTCTTTCTGCCTGTTCACCCTGGACGGTAAAAACAATGCGGTCCACCTGAACACTTATAAAATCAACACTTATACCGGCATCAGCCATGCTCTTAAAAACATTTAATTCTAGCTGGGTTTTTCCATTAAACGTGCTACCCTCTATTTTAATCTGACATAGATTAGATGTATAGGTTATTCCTGTAATTAATTGGTCTTTAATCAGGTGAGCTGGGTTACTATGGTAAAGCCGGTTACTTATTAAAGTGCCGGGGCTGTCCAGGCTGGTAGATCTTACCCGCAGCGGCACATTTCCCTGCATGGCAATTTCTATAGCCCGGGGATGAACTACCCTGGCGCCTTCTCGCGCTAATTGGCAGATTTCATTATAGCTTATAGCCTCCAGCAAGCGGGCATTAGTTACTATACGGGGATCTGCCGTCATAATGCCTTCCACATCGGTGAAAATATCAATTATTTCCGCATTTAAAGCTACTCCCAGGGCGCTGGCGGTAGTATCACTGCCTCCCCGTCCCAGGGTAGTAATTTCCCCCTGCTCACTTATGCCTTGAAATCCCGCTACTACCGGGGTAATGCCCTTTTCCAGACAATCTAATATATTTCTGGGGTTAACATATAAAATATGGGCATTGCCAAAATTGCTGTCGGTAACCAGGCCTGCTTGTTCTCCGGTAAGAAATTTGGACTGTATACCTGTACTGGAAAGGTAATTGGCTAATAATACCCCGGATATTATCTCTCCACAGGACATAATCAGGTCCATTTCCCGGACCAGGGGTTCCTGGTTAATTTTCTTTACTAATTTAATCAATGTATCGGTGGCATATGAATCGTTTTCTCTTCCTATAGCTGATACTACAACTACCACTTTATAGCCCGCGCTAATAGTCGAGTTGACTATACTGCTGACCCGTGACCGCAGGTCAGGGGTGGTAAGGGAAGTTCCTCCGAACTTCTGTACCGCTATTTTCAAATATATGCACCTTCTTAATAAAGGTTTTTCTCAATTACCAGTTCGGCTATCTGTACGGTATTAGTTGCTGCTCCTTTTCTAATCTGGTCGGCTGCTACCCAGATAGCCAGACCGTTATCGGTTGAAATATCACGCCTTATTCTGCCTACAAATACCTCATCCCGGTTTGAGGTAAAAAGGGGCATCGGATACTGGTTATTCTTAGGGTCATCCTGTACTACTATTCCCGGAGCCTGAGATAAAATATCCCGAGCCTGGGCAACTGATAGAAGTTTCTCGGTTTCCAGATTAATCGATTCGGAATGGCTCCGGTATACCGGTACCCTTACGGCGGTGGCCGCAATTTTCAGGTCCGGAGCATGCATGATTTTACGGGTCTCCCATACCATCTTCATTTCTTCCCGGGTATAATCTTCATCGACAAAAACGTCAATATGTGGAATAAGATTAAAGGCTATCGGATACTGGAATACTTCCAGGACCGGCTGGATGCCGTCAATATGTGCCTTAACGTGCTGGTCCAGTTCATCCAACCCGGCTTTACCTGCACCAGATACCGCCTGATAGGTGGAAACTACTACCCTTTTTAGACCTGCCGCCTGGTGAATGGGATTAATAGCTACCACCATAATAATGGTAGAACAATTAGGGTTAGCAATTATGCCTTTATGCCAATCCACATCCTCGGGGTTAACCTCCGGTACTACCAGGGGAACATTATCATCCAGGCGGAAAGCGTAACTATTGTCAATAGCAACACAATCATTTGCTACAGCCTGTGGTATCAATTGCTTACTAATTTCAGTACCTACAGCAAACATGGCTACATCAGCCCATTTAAAAGCATCATTACTGGCAGCCCGTACTGTCAGTTCTTCTCCGGCAAATTTCACTTTGCTCCCGGCCTCGCGGGGATCAGCCAAACATTGCAATTCTTTTATTTTAAGCTTTCTCTCCTCCATGATGTTAAGCATTTCCTGCCCAACTGCGCCTGTTGCCCCAACCAGTGCTAACTTTATTCCCTCAGCCACAACCAGTACCTCCTGTCAAAAACTCTGGTCTCTATTTTAGCACTGCGTTTTTTAATTCTCAAGGAACCGAATTGGGACCAAGTAAAACTGGCTGCAGCTGCTTTCCTTGCAAGGCACATACTACCGTTTCTAATAATTTATCCATGCTAGCAACCAGAGAATTGCATTTGTTAAATGGATCATCCTGGTGGAAGGGAACAAAATATATGTTTTTCATATTAATTAAGAGTCCAATATTACGAGCATTAATGCCCAGGGCATCATTGGTGGAAATCGCTATTACCACTGGTCTTTGATTCCGCAGATGGGCTTTAACTGCCATTAAGGCTGGCGTATCTACTATTCCATGGGCCAGTTTAGCTATGGTATTTCCGGTTGCCGGCGCAACAACCACAACATCCAGGAGCTTTTGCGGACCAATCGGTTCAGCTCCGACTATAGTATTAATTATGGGCTTATTACATATCTCGTTAATTTGTGTTTTCAGATCATGAACCTGGTAAAAGCGGTTATCAGTCTCGTCAACAGTATATGAAAATATAGGTAAAATATCAGCACCTTCACTCTTAATATCCCTTATCTGGGGAATAACATCCCCTATAGTACAATGAGAACCGGTAACTACTACCCCCACCCGGACACCCCTTAACCGGTTATGAGTTTCCAGCAATGTCTACACCTCCTTTCAGGCAAATAGTAAACCGGCATCTGATTTTATCAGTTCACTTATAATTAATTGGGGAACAACATCTGCCAGAATTTTGCCTGCATATACCGGGGCAACCTTACCGGGCAGACCGGGGGCAAGGATAGCCTTAAGTCCGTAGGTATTGGCTGCTTCGAAATCGGTTCCTCCTGGTTGCGTGGCCAGGTCAATTATGAGCACATTGGAATTGGTATATTTAAGAATATCCCTGGTGATAACCAGAGCCGGAACCGTGTTAAATACAATATCAGTACTATTCATAACGTCGCGCAGTTCAGGGAAGGAAGCCCGTTTACACCCCATTTCATAAGCTCGGGCCAGTTGCCCCTGGTTACGGGCAATAACGGTAACATCTGAGCCCAAGGCTTTCAAGGTCCGGGCCAATGTGATAGCCGTCCTGCCAAAACCAATTACACAAGTTTGACTGCCATGAATAGTTATGGGCGTTTCTTCCATGGCTATCTGGATAGCGCCTTCGGCCGTAGGGATGGAATTAAGTATAGCTATTTCATCCATTTCAATTATTTGAATCAAGTTAAAACCGTAGGTCTGCGCCCATTCCTTAAGAAATGGCCGAGCTGAGCCAATTATAACCAAAGCATTTTTTGCCATTGACTGGATAGCTTTTTCGGTAAGCATTAAATTGCTTTCAGCGTATACCGCCCTGATTAAACCGTCAGGACTGGTACCAGGTATAGGTAAAATAACTACTTCGGCATCTTTACATGCTTCTTCTACAGTATGAACGACAAAGGCACCTGGGCCAATTTTCTCCCGGGGAAAACCAGCAACAGCTACTGTAGCCCCCATTTTCACCAGTTCACCTACCAGAATAAGCTCTCGTTCATCGCCACCTAATACTGCAATTTTAATTCCAGAAAGTACCGAACTCACCATCACTCCCCCTTGACCATAGACTACGGCTACAATTAATAGCATTATATGTACTATGTCTAAATGTGGTGCTTGTCTTAAACATAAGAAGGGGAGGGTTCCTCCCCTTTAATAAATAGTCTCTCGGAATTCTCCGAGTGAGTAGGAAGGGGCCAGGGCAAGAGAATATGAGGATGCCTTGCAGTGGCTTTGTGATGCTAACCTGACGTATAAAATATATCGGAGCAGCACGCCGGGGCTACCTATTTCAGCCTACGATGATTTATCTGCTTTTAAACTATATATGGCAGATGTAGGACTGTTGCGCAGGCTATCTCTCCTGGCACCTTCAGCCTTTGGCGAGGGCAACAGACTGTTTGTGGAGTTTAAAGCGAGAATTATGTCTTGCAGGCTTTACAAAACCAGTTTGAAGCCGCGCCACGTTATTGGACGATGGACAATCCCAGGTATGAAGCTTTGGAGGCATTGCCTTCCCCATGGGTGGCATTCCTAATTGCCAGTCGTTTCATAGAATCACTCCTCTCTTATTTTTGAGCATTAAAAAACAGCCTCTCATATACAAAAGGCTGTTTAGTGTCTATCGTGGGAAAATACTACTTGATTTTGTGCTTATTTGATTTTGTGGCATCTAACACTTTAATCTGTATTTCGTGACCAGCTACTTTTTCCGCAATGGCAGTTAATTGCTGAGTATGTTCGTCTTGCATCTGTTTAATAGATTTAATTCCCCCAGCTAGATTAGCCGCTTGATGGGTTAAATTATCAATATCAGCTTTATGTACTTCGGCTGCATGTTGTAAAGCACTCAAGATGCTACCGTGTTCTTTTAGCTGTGTGTACATTAAATCCTGCGTGTTTTTGACACTGGAGATTTCTTTTAAAATATTTTCTAATAATTCTCTATCGGTCATAGTCTCCTCCTGCCCCCAAGATTAGTTTTAGGGCAAATCGTTTCCATAATTTTACCTTAATATTTTCTTTTAAACAAGCAGCGGTTATAAACAAAAGCCCTCCAGTGCGGAGGGCTTTACGTTATTTCTTGCCGACTACTTTTACCTTGGACAAGGGCTTTACATCGTATTCCTCAAACCAATGGTTAGGGTCACGTGAATCGCCTTCAGCAACAAAACGTTGTCCATAGTCAAAACCATATTCTATGTCTTGCTCGGTAATAGTTCCATCAGGTTCATAAGTCTGCAGAATACCGCGGATACGAGTCGAGCCTACTGATTTGGTAATATAGTAACAAAGGTCAGCATCAGTAAAGAATGCTTGGTTAGTTTTTAACACATTGAGTATATCAATAGGTCTTTGTGTATATTCCAATACATCTTTAGTAGTTCTACCTTCTCTTTGGAACCATTCTTTAAACTCCACCATCTTATGCTTAATCTTATATGTTTCTCCTACTGCCTGGCTGCCGTAATTATCTTCGGCTAATACTACCGGGTACGGGTAACTCATTAGTCTTTTCTTCTGTTCCTCGCTTAGTTTCTCAGTCACTACAAAAGGCTTAAAAGAAAGAAAAGGGGAAATTATCATGTTATTACTACATATAAGGTCGTAGTTATAAATAAAAATCCATATACAGGAAAGAAACGCTATAATATCGATAGATAGGAGGAATTTTTCGTGATATTTATAAACCATATTATCGTGAAAACTAGAAAAATCCTCCTTAAATCTCTTAAAATATGCCATTATTGCTGGAGTATTATTAATGCTATCGGTACTCGGCTTGGTCAAGTTAAAAGCCTTGGTCTCTTGGTAACGTTTGTCTTTCTTAGTTTTTGCCACAAATTTGTTTACCACTATTTCCCTAGTAACCCCCTTCGGTGCGGTCTTGTGATTTTTGCAATAGGCTATTGTATTTTATTATTGTTTTTTGTAATGAGTTTTATATCATTTGTATGCACTGAGTATTGCAACCGCCCTAGCGTAACCGGCCTGGGAAAAACCTTAATTTTTTATTCTACTACTTCAAATATGTTTAGAATAGCCAGTATAATTGGCGCGAAAGACATGGATAGGCAGAAAGTTCTTCCATATGTGAGAAATCTCCCAGTTTATGAAATCCATCTAAAGAAAAGTTATGCTTAAAAAAGCTGGAATTATGAGATTTTGAGTAAAACTATGATTTAGTGAGAAAACCTAACTCTGGACTGTCTGTTTTATCGGGAAAACCCCACAGGAAGGCATAAACGATGTATCGCACAGCAAGAATGGCACTGGGATCTCATATAATCAAAGAGAAATTTGGCTTATCCGATGCCGAAACAGTTGAAATGATGAGACAAGGGGACAGGTACCTTGTCCCAATTTGTTTATCGCAGTGAAAACCCCCGGCTAGGCCGGGGGGGCCAAAAAACTTATAGCTATGAATTGTTGTAACTGAAAAAACCTCCTTTGATAGGTAACCGTCAAGTCGCCCACACCTGTACAAAACAGGCATGGGAGAAGTATTATGCCGGCCATGAGCACACATACCTATCCAGCAAATTTTAGTTTAATCGGAAGAAATCAGAAATGCTTTTAAAGAATGCCTTTGACAAGTTGAAAATGAGTGCCCGAGCTTATAGTAGGTATCAAAAACGGATTTTAAGATGGGGAAAATCAGGGGATGGAAGAGCTTATCAATAATTTGAATATATTAAAGGTAAGGTTCAAGGAATTCATGTTATGGAAAAGAAGAAAATTGCTCATAAGGGGATTTATTATATTTATCTGCGATAACCTTTCTTCTTTTTATAAGCAAACACGACAAGGTAACATACAATCCACTTCATATTTGGATTCTGGGCTATGACCACCCCATCCGTTATTTAGACGCTATATCATTTCCACAAAGGCTTCCACCCTAACCTTAATCCAGCTTTTATCATTTTCAGAGTAATCTGTTTCAATTTGCATGAAAGGTATCCCAAGTTCATTCCGAATGAACCTACCCAGCGAATAAGACTCGATATTAAAAGGATGACAAGCCTGCCAGGTGAGATCTACCACCCCATCGATTTTATATTCCTTAATGATTTTAGACAGCAGTTCAAAACGGCGATGGTTGGGCGAAATGCAGGGGCAACCTATTTTTAAAGTCGCCCTTGCCAATGCTTCCATAGGATCACCCTCTTCATCTACCATATTTACGGTTTTAAGCCCACCGCAGTTCTCCATGGCAATAACCAGTGCCGATTCCTCTATGATATCCAAGACTTTCTTGGAAGTCGTCGGACAACCAGTCAGAAGTATGCGGTGACGGGGTTCAATGCCGCTTCGGGCATGAGCAAATTCTATCACTTGCTCCATCCGTTCGATAAAAGCCGGCAGGTCATCTAAAAAGCCGATGGGATCCACGGCGATACTGGCTTCACGACCGGTCAGCAAAGGAATGTCCCCCTTGTTCAGAGCAAATATTGAGGTAGTTAACGTCCGAACCCGGTTATATTGTCGGATGGCATCCCGTAAGCTGTCATCAGTAATCTCATTGCCAAGTTCCTTTTCAAGTAAGGCCCGCAGGCGGTATAATTCATTCAACCATTGCTTGAATGCCTGTTCACCATCCGCAATATGAGGCAGCGCCAGCAGATGTACGGGTTTGATCTCACTTAGTATTTCATACATTTTTCGTTTACCCTCACAGGTATCATCAGCAATCAGGAGATCGGAATAATGAAAGTACGGGCAAGTATCCGATAAGGCCAGACCATAACTTGATTTAACCAGCGGACATAGGTTACGCGGCAGATGCTGTTCAGCAATAGGTATAACTTCGCTAGAGGAGCCGCATAAGCCCACCGGTATACCGCCAGCAGCTACAATCAGCTCCTTGGGGGTAAATGCACAATATACACCCACTACCTTAATCCCTTGCTCACGCTTGTCCATGGTACGAGTAAACGCTTCTTGTTCAATCTTATCCATATAACTATCATCTATCTTCAATTATCCCCACCCCCATTTACATTCCTCTCTTGCGAGATTATATCATATACTGGAGATATATTATAAATAACTTTTGGATATACTATATAGTTTGCTTAATAGTATCTTTAAAAAAACCGAGACTGATGTAGAGATGCCGTCGTTGGTTGAATCTGATATTTCCAAAAAGGTCTTTCGCAGAAACTGGGCTCGCCTGATTCAAAAGATTTATCATATCGATCCATTACTTTGCCCAAAATGTAGTGGTCACATGCGAATTATATCCATTATCGAAGATCTGGCTATCGTAAAGAAGATATTGATACATCTGGATCTGTGGGGCAGCTCTTTGCCATCCGTGGCACCGGCAGTTCCTTGCCATCCGTGGCACCGCTGCACTAGTACATCCTTGTACGTCGCAAGTTCCGCTCAGCGCGAATGAAGAGAACCTCAGCAACCTTAAAAGCACCTGAAAAGGTGCATCAGTAGTACCCGTAGGGTGAACTACCCGCAAAGTGAAAGCTCAAGAGGTGTCTTATGAGGAACTTCCTCAGCTCAGTTTTGATGAATTCTCTGATGATTATGTCATGCCAATGCCGTTTGAAGATGAGTATTCTCAGTGGATACCTTATGAGGACTGATTCAGCAGGCTTAATATACCAACGACCTATGTAATAACCGGCTATGGGGATTTTTCACGGCAGGAGAGTGAATTTCTTATAGTCTATTTACTCATGCCCAGGTTTGGGATAAGGATCTGCCGGTCAGTTCCATCTGATGCAATGTTCAAGTTAGATTTCACATAAATCTACTATAGTAACGGTTTATTTTATGCAAATGATAATATCGCAGGTAATATTGTACCAATAATGATAGCATTACAATATTACCCAGTGATATACTGAGAAGGGGAAAAAAGCAAATTCCTATCTATGGAATAAATTAAAATAATGTGTATAATAAATAACAAGAGGTCCCCGGCGGTAACCGGAAACCTCTCTAGCCATCGGGAAGTTTTTCTACAACTCCTGGTGCAACTGGAATTACAATTAAACTTTAACTCTGGCTAATACTTATGTATTAGCCTATTTTCTTTGATTGAGCTGGTGAACAAGGGCAGCTACCGCAATTAGTAGCATTAACAGAGCGCATACTTCCGTAAAGCTCGTTGCCATCACCCCCTCTCCCGGTTCTACACCAGGAGCCGGAGGTCTTCCCTTTTGGCTACCTGCATTTTACCACATTCTTCTACTAAAGAAAGCCCCTCGCGGGGCTTTACGTTATTTCTTGCCGACTACCTTTGGTTTGGAAAGTGGCTTAGTGTCATATTCCTCAAACCAATGACGGGGATCACGCGGTTCGCCTTCAGAAACAAAACGCTGACCATAGCCAAACCCAAATTCTATATCTTGTTCGGTGATGGTTCCATCGGGTTCGTAGGTTTGTAAGATACCACGAATACGAGCTGGCCCTATAGGGTGCTGAACATAGTAAATTAGATCAACATCGGTTACAAATTCTTGGTTGGACTCAATTACGTTAAGTAACTCAATAGGTTCCTGCATTTTTGCAAGTACCTCTTCATCAGTAAAGCCTAAGCTGTTACCGTATTCTTTATCTTCCACCATCTTACGCTTAATCTTATACGTTTCCCCCACTTCCTGGCTGCCGTAATTATCTTCGGCTAATACCACCGGGTACGGGTAATTCATTAGTCTCTTCTTCTGTTCCTCGCTTAGTTTCTCGGTTACCACAAAAGGCTTATCGCTGATTCTTACCAGACGGTTGTATTTGTCCCATAGAACATTCTGCCCTAATACCTCAGATATCCCGTATGTCATCTGTAGAAATTTCTCCCTTGATTTCTTTTTCTATTAACTCAAGAAAGTCAGGAGACGGAGTTAAACCATCAACTTTAATAATACCTAAAGCGTAATTCCAAGCTTGTTGGTTACTCATTACTTTATTTTGGGATAATTTAAACATTTTTATAAAATGCCTCCTTGCAATTATAAATCCTGGGTTTAGAGCAGGTTTTCCATAACGTCAAACAGAGGGACGTTTATAGAATGAAAAACCCAACAAAAAGAACGTCATTCCCCTGTTTCGTTTGTTTCATTACAGGGTTATCACCATTCCTTCTCGTGCTGCTACACAGTCGGGATAGCGTTTGCGGGCATCTTTTTCTATGGTTTCCATGTCTTTGTCGCTGTGAAAATTAGCGTGATGAAAGAGAACTAATTTTCGTGCACCGGCTGCCTCTACCAGTTTAATGCCTTCCTGCCAGGTAGAATGGCCCCAGCCTCTTTTGGAGGTAAATTGCTCATATCCCTGGTACTCTTTATCGGTAAAATTGGCATCATAGATGACCAGGTCGGAATCAGCAATAAAGGCTTTAATATCCGGATCTATGTATTCGTAATGCTCGGTGTCAGTAACATAACAGCAGGAACGGCCATCATGGTCTATACGATAGGAAAGCCCACCGTCGGGGTGGTTATTATGTACGGTTCGCACCCTTATTCCATCCTTTAAACCCAAATCGGCGCCGCTGGTCAGTTCACGGAAGTTAATCTGGGCCCCCATATCATCCAGACTAATCGGAAAATGTTGGTAGACCATTTGCCCTTTCATGAGATCGGCGAAGGTCTGGTCTGTTTTGACCGGCCCATAAATAGTAAATCGGTTGCCGGGCTTGAATGCAGGGCCAAAGAAGGGAAAGCCCTGAATGTGATCCCAGTGAGTATGGGTAATAAAGATATCTCCCGTTATTGCCGTCGGGTTATTTATTAAATGGTGACCCAGCCTGAAAATTCCTGTTCCCGCGTCTAGAATAATCAGATTCTCACCAATTTGAACCTGGACGCAGGAGGTGTTGCCGCCAAAACGGATGGTATCTGCTCCAGGCACCGGCAGGGAACCCCTGACTCCCCAGAAAACCACCTGAAAATCCTGTTTGGGCATTTATTCACCTCTCCTTATAATCCTGTTCTTATTGTAAAATAATAGCACACAATGCTCATATTTACTACAGGTTACATAATATGGTTATCTGTTTGACCCGTTAACACGTTCATCTGCCGGCGTATACTCAGAATTTTAACCTATAAATTCTGGGCTTAGAGCAGGTTTTCCATACCGTAAACCAGGCCCTTTCGATCAATCATCTTTTTCACCACCATCAGCACTCCAGGCATAAATCCGGCCCGGTCGATGGAGTCATGGCGAATTTTCAAGGTCTGCCCGGAGCCCCCAAAAATAACTTCCTGGTGGGCAACCAATCCGGGTAGACGAATACTATGTATTCTAACCTGGTCTAGATTACCGCCACGACAGCCCGCGATTTTTTCAAACTCCCGGACATTTCTGGGAACCCGGCTAGTACGGCTTTCATTTATTAATTCCGCCGTCTTAATGGCAGTCCCGGAGGGAGCGTCCATTTTTTGATCATGGTGCAGCTCAATAATTTCAACGTCAGGAAAATACCGGGCTGCTTCCCGAGCAAATTTCATCATCAGAACTGCTCCAATAGCGAAATTAGGTATTATGGCCAGGCCCACCTTATTATCCACCGCCAGTTTTTCCAACTGGCGCAGTTCTACTTCATTAAGGCCGGTAGTCCCTACCACGCAGGTAATTTTATTTTTTAAAGCGGTCCGGGTATTATTAAACACTGCCTGGGGATTGGTAAAATCTATCATTACCCGGGGCCTGGTTTTTTCTATCACCTGGTCCAGGTCATTGTCTACTTTCAAATCTATTTCTTGCAACTGGCTTAAGTGAGAAAGTTTTTCTCCCTTACCTCGTATATCAACCAGTCCTACCAGCTGCAAATCCTCGTCCGAGCAAACTGCTTTTACCGTTTCCAACCCCATTTTTCCCAGTACTCCGGTTACAATTACTTTAATTTTCTCTGCCATAAACCTACCTCCATATGTAATTCTCTAGAGTTTATTGTACTCCCGGGCTTGTTCCAGGACAAACTTGCTTATTTCCTGCATCGCCCGGCGCTCGGTGAAACTCAACCAGTCTTTATGTTTCCTTCCCTTTTTGATAAGTTTGATGAATTTTTCCACCTGGAAGCATTCGGTCCTTATTTTAGTCATCAAGTCGGGTCCACTAGTATGCTGGTACAGGTTTTCCAAATCCTGCATTATTTCACTGGCCCCATTATTAATGGCTATTACTGCCGCCTGTTCCAAAAGCAAATGTTTTTGCAGGTCATGTTCGAGAAACTCCTGGATTAGACCCCAACGTTTCTCATCCCGAACCATAAGTATTTGCATGGAAATATCCTTTTTGCAGCTTTCTATAACTAGAACCTGTTCTATAGTATTTTTATAAAGACTATTTACTTTGTCCAGATTATCTTGATTAATTTCTTTCATACATACCTCCCCTGGTACCTTATACTATTTTAACTTACTACAAAAAAATTAGGTAAACCGAAAAGAGGATTATTTGTAATAGACCGGTTCAAATGCTATACTTTTGCTGTACTTGAACCCTTTAAAGGAGGCCTTTAACCATGCCTTTTGATGGAATTGCTATCAGGGCTATATGCCGGGAGTTAGACTCGGATCTTGGCAATGCCCGGATAGATAAAATCTACCAGCCCGAAAAGGACGAAATAGTATTTTTAATACGGGCTTTTGGAAGCAAGTCCTTGCGTTTACTTATATCTGCCAACCCTCGCTGGGCCAGGATGCATAGCTGTGAGCAGAGAAAAACTAATCCCAGCAACCCACCCGCTTTTTGTATGCTTCTGCGCAAATACCTGGAGGGCGGAAAAATAAAAGCCATCCAGCAAGTGGATTTTGAGCGCATAGTGCATATATACATAGAAGCCCTGGATGAATTTCGGGAATGGAAAACCAGGGTTCTAGTCTGCGAGTTCATGGGTCGACATTCCAATATAATACTGCTAAATCCTGAAAACCAGGTTATCCTGGACGCTATTAAAAAATACGGCAGTGACCTTAGTTCTTATCGCGAAGTCTTACCGGGCAAAAATTACATAAGCCCACCTGATCAGGGTAAACTGAATCCCCTTTCCTGTAGCTTTACCGATTTTGGGCAGCTTATGTGGAAACAGGAGCCCGATTCTTCGCTGTCATCCTCACTGTTTAAGGTTTTAAGCGGTATCAGTCCCTTTAGTGCCCAGGAGATATGTCAGGCTGTCGGTATTGATCCGGATCTGCCGGTAGAAGAATGCGGCGAATTTGAATTTAGCAGTATTTTCACCCAGGTGCAAAAGACTATTGCAGCTATAGATAATGGTCTGTTTGAAACCCGATTACTTTATAAAAATAACCAGCCCTGGGAATTTGTCATATCTCTACCTTCCCCGCTACCTGCCGGAGCCAAAAATATGGTTTATCCTTCAGCTAATACCGGAGTCGACGATTACTACCAGCAGCGCTTGGATAAAATCCGGCTGGATTCCAGCAAAACTAATATTACTCGCACCATCAAATCACAGCTGGATAAGGCTTATCGCAAGAGATTTCTGCAAGAAGGAGATAAAAGCAGAGCCCTGGAGAATGAAAAGTATAAGACCTGGGGTGAGCTCCTAACCTCCTATGCACACCAGTTTCAAAAGGGCGATACCGTGGCTCAGTTGGAGGATTTTTATACCGAAGAACCGGTAACTATTGACCTGGATCCCCGTTATACCCCAATCCAGAATGCCCAGAGGTATTTTAAAATTTACAACAAAAGCCGTTCCGCCCTCAAGCATCTGAAGAAATTACTGGCTAGAAACCAGCAGGACATTGATTACCTGGAATCAGTCCTGCTGTCTATTAAACAGGCTGAAAACCTGGGTGAACTGAATGAAATCATCGAAGAATTGGAAAAAGAAGACTACTTGAAAGAACACTCCAAACGTAAAAAGCAGCAGCAGCGCAGTGAACCGCGCCGCTTCGTTTCTTCCGATGGGCTGGAGATTATCGTGGGCCGAAATAATCGCCAGAATGATATACTGACCCTGAAACAGGCCCAGGGGCATGATCTGTGGCTACATGCCAAAGACATCCCCGGAACCCATGTTATAGTTAAACTACCGCAATCTTTAACATCTATTAATGATGTTCCTGACAAGAGCCTGGAGGAAGCTGCCAATCTGGCAGCCTATTTCAGCAAAGCCCAGGAATCCACCAAAGTACCGGTTGACTATACTTTTCGGGCTAATGTGCGTAAGCCCGGTGGAGCCCGCCCAGGAATGGTTATCTACGACAACTACTGGACCATCATGGCCAGTCCCCTCGATGCTAATATAGAATAAGCGTTTGCCGCAAAGTAGCAAACGCTTTGATAAAATTATTATTTATAATATTTCTATGGAGCCGTCTGGGTTTTTCTGGACTTTGCTGTCTTCTTCCAGTATGTAGACTTTATTATTCACCGTATCTATAGCTACATCCCGATTAATCAGGGTGGTCACCTCGTCCACGGTTACCAGAGTGCGAATTTGAACCCCGTTGTCATAAAGTTGTATGGTTAATTCTCCATGTTCCCGTTTAATTACCTCATGCTGGTGCCGGGTATAAGGTTTCATAAAAATATACTCATAACCACCCTCGGCAAAAAACATTTCCTGTCCATTAAGAAAGACTCGCACCGGTATCCCCTCCTATTTAGCGCGGCTGCCTGGTTTCACCAAAGGCAGTTTGCCCTTAGTACAAAGCGGGCAATCAGCAACCTCCCAGGAACTAATATCCATGCTCAAAACTGCCTCCTGTTTTACCCCAAAATCCACCTGACCGTTACTTCTATCTACCAGTACGCCAACGCCTACTACTTTGGCGCCAAACTTCTCCACCACATTCATGACTTCCCTTACCGAACCACCGGTAGTTACCACATCTTCAACTACCAAAGCCCGCTGTCCGGCATCCAACAAGAAGCCTCTCCTAAGAACCATTTCCCCATCTAACCTTTCGGTGAATATGGCCGGCACATTAAGCTGCCGAGCTACCTCGTAAGCTACCACAATGCCACCCAGGGCAGGTCCAATGACTATTTCAATATTATCATCCCGAAACTTATCCGCCAGTTGCCGGGCCAGTTTCTCAGTATAATGAGGATATTGCAAAACCCTGGCACACTGCATATACTGGTCGCTATGTCTGCCGGAAGTTAACAGGAAATGCCCTTCAATTAAAGCGCCCGAATCCATAAATACCTTTACTACTTCTTCATAGTTTAGCAAGTTACAACTCCTCCATTTCATCAATTATCATCTTAACTGCTTTAACTGGGTCAGCAGCTTTTAATATGGGGCGGCCAATAACCATATAATCTGCCCCCATCTTCAGGGCATCGGCAGGAGTAGTTATCCTCACCTGATCGTTCTTTTCCGACCAGGCGGGGCGAATTCCAGGTGTTACTATTTTAAAATCGCTACCACAGGCAGATCGAATAGCAGTTATTTCCCGGGGGGAGCAAACTACACCCTGTATTCCCGCATCTTTAGCCATTAAGGCCCATTTAACCACTACTTCTTCTACTTTAAGCCCGGATATTAACATTTCGTTTTCCAGCTCTGACTGGCCTATGCTGGTTAGCACGGTAACTGCCAGGATAATAGGAGATGTCTGGCCCAGGCGATTAGCTTCTTCTTTCACACTGCTGGCTACATTCTCCAGCATGACCCGTCCACCGGCAGCATGGACATTAAACATATAACAATTTAGCCTGGTCATCACCCGGCCTGCTGCTGCTACCGTATTGGGTATATCGTGAAACTTCAAATCGACAAAGACCCGGCCCCCGAGTTCGTTGATTTTATTGACTATGGAGGGACCTGTGCTGTTAAAAAGCTGCATCCCTACTTTGAAAGCACCGACAAAGGGTGCTAGTTGGCCTACAAAGCCTAGAGCTTCGGCTTCGCTATCTACATCCAGGGCTAGAATAATACGATCTTTTGCCTGCAATTCTTTATCCTCCTCCTGAGTTGTTTTTTCGACCGCATAGAATAATATTAGTCATATTTTTTACTAATGGTCAATGATTAATTTGCATATATCATGCACATGGGGACGGTTCTTGTGTGTTATTGTGTTAAGTACTGGGTAAACACGGGGGAGCGCACAATGGACCACGGGGGACCACGGGGACCACGGGGACAGTCCCCACACGGACCACGGGGACAGTCCCCATGGTCTCCCGCCTTCCGGTTTCCGACATCCGTTAATGTGCCGCTCCGCGTAGTTCTTCTAAACTTTTTAGACCATGAGCCAGCAAATACTTTTCTATATCTTCGACTAAATCCCGAGCAATAGAGGGATTTACAAAATTGCCGGTACCAATCGATACGGCGGTTGCTCCTACTAAAATAAATTCCAGAGCATCGGTACAGTTAAGGATGCCACCGCCACCTAGAATAGGCAGATTAACCGCCTGGTAAACCTGATAAATCATACGTAGGGCTACCGGTTTAATGGCCGGACCGGAAAGACCGCCAAAAATATTGCCCAGAACCGGTTTCCTCTTTTCTACATCTACGGCCATGCCCATCAGGGTATTAATCATGGAGAGAGCATCAGCCCCACCTGCCTCAGCCGCCCGGGCAATAGCCACAATGTCACTGACATTGGGTGACAGCTTGGGCATAACCGGAATGGAGGTTTCTGCTTTAACTGCTTTTACCACCTGGTAAACCATTTCCGGGTCTACCCCAAACTGCATTCCGCCCTCTTTAACATTGGGGCAGGATATATTCATTTCGATGCCGGCTATACCCTCTTGTCCTTCCAGTATCGAGGCTATACGAGCATATTCGTCTATAGTATTTCCCGCTATGTTGACAATAACCGTAACACCTTTGTCACACAGGTAGGGCAGGTGCTCATTAATCAAAACCTCTACCCCCGGATTTTCCAAACCAATAGCATTTAACATCCCCGCCGGGGTTTCTACTATTCTGGGAGCAGGATTGCCATAGCGGGGTTCCAGGGTAGTTCCCTTAACAATAACGGCTCCTATATCTGCTATGTTTACAAAATCCTCATACTCCCTACCGTAACCGAAGGTTCCGGAAGCCACTGCCACCGGATTCTTCATCATAATGCCGCCCAGGTTAACCGATAAATCCAGTTTTTCTTCAGGAACTGATTCCTTTCGCAAAAAAACCCCTCCAAAATAAATCTTAACTAAAAATTTACATAACCATAACCTGAGGTTAAAATGGTTGGTTTATACTTAATGATAGGTTGGCAAAAACTTAACGTTTTTTATTTTTAAAAAGGATGGCCTTTGCGGTCATTCTTTTTATTTCAATAGTTCTACTTCATCAATACTAAAAACCGGTCCATCTTTACATATCTTTTTATATTCATCATCACTACTTTTCATTTTACGGGCACATCCCAGGCAAGCCCCTACCCCGCAGGCCATATACTCTTCCAGTGATATTTCTCCAGCAATGTTGTTCTCGCGGGCAAAATCGCTCACTTTGGCCATCATCGGTTCCGGGCCGCAGCAGTAGATAAAATCGATTTCATCGGGACTTACTTTCTTCATCACCAGGTCGGTAACCAGCCCTTTAAAACCAGCACTGCCATCCATGGTAGCAGGCAAAAACTCGACCCCGATATCCCTTAAGCGGGGCAGAGCCACCAGTTCCAACCGGTTTTCCACGCCGTGTATGACTTTAACATTACACCCCTGACACTGTAAAACCCGGGCCAGGTACACGAGCGGGGCAATGCCCACTCCCCCGCCTACCAGCAAGGCCGTTTTTCGGGGAGCCAGCAGGGAAAATCCCCTCCCCAGGGGTCCCATGGCATCTACGTATTCTTTGGGGCGGATACGGCTCAATAGATTAGTCCCTTTCCCCACCACCTTATAAAGCAGGGTTATACTGCCCAGTTTCTTATCTACATCGTACAGACTCAAAGGCCTTCTTAAGAGCGGGTTGTTTTCCAGGGCTGAGCGTATATGGACAAACTGACCCGGCCGGCACTCCTGGGCAATTCCGGGTGCTATAAATTCCAATTCATACATATCGCGGCTTACCTGTATATGCCTTAATACTAGTCCATTTTCTAAGGCCGGCATGTGTTTCCTCCAATCTTCAGGTATTCCTGTAAAGATTCTACTGCTATATTTCGCTCCCCTTCCTGAATAA
>CAZOIC010000025.1:20960-23038 GCA_964579945.1 uncultured Syntrophomonas sp.
TTCAGGTATTCCTGTAAAGATTCTACTGCTATATTTCGCTCCCCTTCCTGAATAACCTCCTGCATTACCTTGAGGGTATCCAGGGAAGTCAGACAGGGTACATTAAGTTCAACCGCCGCCCGGCGGATATGAAAACCGTCACTAAAAGGTTTACGCCCATGGGTAAGGGTATTGACCACAAAGTCTACCTGGCCCTCGCGAATCAGGTCGACAATATTAGGATGTCCTTCCTTGAATTTATTTACCTTTTCCACCTTAACCCCGGCATCTTCCAGGGCTGCTGCCGTTCCTTCGGTAGCCAGCAGTTTAAATCCCATAGATGCAAATTCCTTGAGAATAGGTACGGCCTCTTCTTTATCTTTATCGGCAATAGTTGCTACGATAGTTCCTTGTACCGGTATTTCTACTCCTGCCGCCAAAAGTCCTTTATAAACCGCAGTTTTTAGAGACTTATCTATACCTAAAACTTCACCGGTAGATTTCATTTCCGGTCCCAGGGTTATATCTACCTGCTCCAGTTTGGCAAATGAAAATACCGGAACCTTGACCGTATAATAATCAGGTTGGGGCTGCAGCCCTCCCCGGTAACCACAATCAGCCAGGCTCCTGCCTAGAATTATTTCCGTAGCCAGTTTAACCAGGGGAATGCCGGTAACCTTGCTGATAAATGGTATGGTACGACTGGAACGAGGGTTTACTTCCAACACATAGAGCTCGTTCTCGTACTCAACAAACTGAATGTTGATTAACCCTTTGACGTTTAACTCCAGGGCCAGCTTAGTAGTATATTCCACGACCTTATCCTTAATCTGCAGGCTCAAGTCGTGGGCCGGGAAAACGGCCATACTGTCACCGGAGTGTACCCCGGCCCGTTCGATATGCTGCATTATACCCGGTATTAAGACCCCAGTGCCATCAGCCACTGCATCCACTTCGATTTCCTTGCCCAGCAGGTATTTGTCCACCAGTACCGGGTGCTCGAAGGTAACTTTCACCGCGGTTTGCATGTATTGTCTGATTTCTTCGTCATTGTAGACTATTTCCATAGCCCGTCCCCCCAGTACATAAGAGGGACGCACCAACACCGGATAGCCGATAACCGCAGCAGCCTTTACCGCATCTTCAACTGAAAATACGCTCTTTCCCGGCGGGCGGGGAATGCCCAGGTTTTCTACCATGGAATCAAAACGCTCCCGGTCTTCGGCCCGGTCAATGCTGTCATTGGATGTCCCCATTATATTTACCCCGGATTGGCTCAGAGGATTGGCCAAATTTATGGCGGTCTGCCCGCCAAACTGCACTATTACCCCTTCCGGATGCTCCTCATCAATAATATTCATAACATCCTCATAGACCAGCGGTTCAAAATAGAGGCGGTCGGAAGTATCAAAATCAGTGCTGACAGTTTCCGGGTTATTGTTAACGATAATGGCTTTTACGCCCGCTTCCCGCAGGGCCCATACGCAGTGCACGGAACAGTAGTCAAACTCTACCCCCTGGCCTATGCGAATGGGTCCGGAACCAATAACCAAAACTTTACGGGCTCCAGGGTCATGCAGGGCTTCGTTTTCGTCTTCATAACAGGAATAAAAATAGGGAGTTTGGGCATCAAACTCGGCGGCACAGGTATCCACCAGTTTATAAGTAGGCACTATCCCCATTTCCCTTCTTAAGCTGCGTACATCCGCTTCTTTTAACCCCTTGATTACAGCTATTTCACTATCGGAAAAGCCCAGCTTTTTAGCTTCCTTCAAAGTTTCAGAATTTAATTCGCGAACCTTTAGCCTCAAGGAAAAATCGATAATGTTTTTGATTTTCTTCAAGAAATATTTGTCTATGCGGGTTATTTTCCATATTTCCTCGATGGAAAAACCGCGGGTAAAGGCTTCGGCTACTATGAAGATGCGCTCATCATCGGCTTCCTGGAGGCGGTCGCGCAAGGACTGGTCACTGCCGCCTACAAGCTCCGGCAGGCGCAGTCCCAACAGGCCGATTTCCAGGGAACGAATCGATTTTAAAAAGGCGGCTTCAAAACTGCGGTCAATAGCCATAACCTCGCCGGTAGCCTTCATCTGGGT
>CAZOIC010000026.1:0-1882 GCA_964579945.1 uncultured Syntrophomonas sp.
TCGAAAATGCTCTTTATCCCTCTTCATTTATAGACCCTCCATTTTTGACATTATTTCAACTCCCCAAAATATATCAAAAATTCCGTGTTTGTAAATCAACTGATGCAACAGGTCGATATCAGCAATATCGCCCCGGTGTATTAATTATTTTGTTTTTATAGTAATATCGACTGCAATAATTCATCAAATCCTGCATCATTACCTGGACTTACAATCAATATGCCTAAACCATGATCCTTCTTGTATTGCTCCTTAACATATTTGCTATCCCCCGTATCGGTGGGCATATCGGGCACCAATATATAGGCCTTTTCAACAATTCGGTTCATATTCTTATCTACTATAGCATCCTTATAAGCATGCATTTTAACAAGTGCTTCACGTATACCGGTATGTGTGACCCGATATTTGGGATCCAGGATTGTTGTTCTTAAAATACCCTTATCATCAATTTGCTCAATTACTATATCCGGTTTCATCTGCCCGGAATAAGAGCCATACCTGGATTTATTATAGTAATCATATTGCCGTTGAAAATATATTCTAATCCGCTCATTTATCTTCACCATGCTCTGTTTACCATGTGTAAGCTTAAGTGAAAGACCTTTATCCTCAGCAGAGGTTTTAAATACTTCTTGTCCATCAAATTTTGATACGCCATACTTTTGCACCAAGCGCTCTATCAATTTTAAATAACACCAATACTCATAAAGTTGATAGGTACGTTCAATACTGATATCAAAACATTCTCCGCCTAATGGAGTAATGTTCCTTAGTAATTTATGATAATAGGTATAAAGTCGTCGATAATCAGGATGCTTTTGCATCGTTACCGTAACTTTTCCTACTGTTGTTAAGGGGTTTACTTCACGTAGAAAAGGCATATTGAGTTTGCTTTGAATAGATTTTCTATAGGACCTTATTTGCCACCTTCTATTGGCCGCAACATAATACCTGATCGGGTCATTTACTGTACGATTCTTTTCCAAATAACCTAATTGTTGATCCAGCATATAAGTGAAGTAGAGTAATCTTAGTAAAAATCCTTTTACAAAAGCATTTTCATAGGTATCATAACTGACTCTATTACTCACCTCAGATACTCGTTCAACCAAATGACCATTCATTTTCATAGCTATTTCCGATAAGCCTGGTGATAATTCCGCATTATTTGTTTTTGACCAACCTGAAGTTTGCGTAACCATCCTTAATAAGGTTTCTTCATCAGTTTGCCTGACCTGATATACAGGTACTTCATGCCTGATGCGTAAAAGTTTCTTTTTTGGGTTTTGAGCAATTCGTTCCACAGCGCAAAGTATATCCTTAATATAGAGCGTAATCATCTCCAGTTGAGCTATGGATAAACGTTGTATACTATGTCCGAGTCTAGCTTGTTTGTAGGCTGGAGATAGTAAAAATGCAATACGTGATACTTCCTCCAGCATCAAGCAGAAATGCTCTTCAGATAATTTTGCCTGATCTGGATTAACAATAATAGCTATTGAGCGATTCGCTTCAGGCCAAATTCTTTTGCCCTGGTAAAAGACCTCTGGATAAAATTGTCCACTAAAGAATTCAGGTTCCCATATCCACTTTAAACATAAGTTACCATTATTCTTATTAGTCATAATTAAGTTAGCAGGCACTCCAGAAACCGTAACCGAATAGTCCTCGGGCGATAAATCTTCAGCGTTATCTTCCTCCAGGCAAATAACATATTTTTTAGCTTCCTGTAATATACCCGCCGGTAAAGACTTGTGTAATTCGTAACTTTTTTCTCCATTTCCAATAGAAAGTCTCATGACAACTCCTAACGCCAGAATTGGCAAGTTCCAAAACTCCTTAGCTCAGATAACATTTCATCCAGTCGTTTAATAGATTG
>CAZOIC010000026.1:1982-8973 GCA_964579945.1 uncultured Syntrophomonas sp.
TAAGGCGATAGAACATTGTTAACATTAATGCAAAAATCTCCGACACGTTGAATCAGTTTCAAATTCTCCCCGACCTCCGGGCGTACCTTAAATTTGTCCAAGTAATTTACCAGGTCTACTTCATTAAATTCCACCGTATAAGCTCTATCCAGGACTTTGGGGCTAAACTGATGGGTAGTCTCATCAACATTGACAGTACCTACAATAAAAAAATTGTCTGGAACTTTAATTCTAGGAGGGACACCATCAATCGCAGTCGGGAAATGATGTAATTCAATATCTTGTTTGGATTCCATAGCACTAAGAAAATCAGCAAAGTAGTATTCTACTACAGCTAAATTCATCTCATCCAAACACACATAATAATAATGCTCCGCATCCTGGTTAGCTTTTAATAAATGATTTAACATAGCGGTTCGGTGATATTTTCCTGTAATAGGATTAAAATATCCCAAGAGCCCGGTACGATCATTCCATTGGGGTTGCACCGGAACCAGGACAAAAAACGGATTATTGGTGCTCTCTGGTGGTAATCCGTATAGCGCATTAACATACATCCTGGTAAACTCTGTTTTACCGGTACCTGATATCCCTGTAATTATCAGAAAATGTTTTTCAGATAAGGCATTAAGACAATTATGCAAATTGATTAACAACTCGTCAGCATATACCAAATCGGAATTTCCTATGGCATAGAGAATTTCTTCAATATCTCTCATAGGCCATTTATCAGATAACGATTCGGGAGGGATAATTTTAATATTCAATACCTCCAGCAAGGATTTAATAGGTACAATAAATGATTCCTCCGAAAAGTTATCCAGGTCTATATCTGCTACTTTTACATGAGAACCTTCTTTATAATCTGTTAGCTGATATTTATCCTCCAGTTTCACACCACCTATTGCATCATTGCCTTCTTTTAACCAAACATCATACCCTTCAAGTTGCAGAGCAGATTTCCAATAAGCTTTATCACTCTCTATTCCCAGATGCAGGAGTAGAGCATTCCTTCCTTTATATCGAGATGCGCTCAAACTCTCAATCTTGTTTCCATTAGACATATCGCTATTTAAGCTAATATCAAAAGAAAAACCTTTTTTACTATTTATCATTTGGTCCACGGGAATCGGGTTGGACATCTTTAGATTAAATTCCTCAATGGTCATATTTATGCAATTTACCAGTCGCGTTACTATTTCCTCTGACGTTATTTTTCGAGCATAAGCAAAGCTATTTACCATTAAGGATGGATTAATGAACCCTCGAGTATCATAATGAACAAATTGATCAATGCCAATGGGTTCTGGCAATTCCTTGATTTCAGATATCTTCAACCATGTCTTAAAAATTTGTGATTGTGAGGGTCCTAAACGGGTAATACCCCGTTCTTCTTCCAGGGTAATATCTTCTTCCGGACTCTTAAGCCCCTCGTTACCGGGTGCAGAAACAAAGCTATCCACCTTCATAACCTGAGTAATTGCTCGCGTTTTGGCTTTGGTAATCCCATAAATATACACAAGAAATGGAGCATTATTTTTAAGATGATTCTGGTATTCATCACGGATCTTATAACTCCACCAATACATCATTGCTCCCTTTTCTTGTATCATTTGCTGATATCGGGGCAGGTTCTCATGCATAGTTTTACTAGCACCAATTAGGAACATAGTTTCCTGTGATTTTTGAAGTATCTCCTTATAAAAGGGGTAAAGTATCTTTACACTTTCAGCTACCTCTTCGATTATGTCCATACCCATTGCAATGGCTTCATCTTTTGAGAAATGTCTTTCTAGTTTAAGTTGAATTCCAGGTTTGCTATTAATAATATCCCGACATTTAGCCTTATAAGATGGTGTATTAAAGTAATCCTCCACGGTAATTTTAAGCTCACCATCATCATTAATTATGTATTGATGCCATTTTTCTCTTGGAATGCTATCCTCAGTTAGCTTGCCAATCCAGGTATTAAATGACTGTTTGTTATCTTGAGATTTCCCACTTTTTTCAAACTTATATTCCATGGTTAGATTTATTATGATTTCGTTTTTAAAAATTGCGAGACTAATACAGCTCGCGTAGCTGGACCGATCTTTATCTTTAAACCTGCTCCAAAAGTACTCATTATTTAGATTGCCACTGTTTTGCCAGGGTTCAGTAAAAAAGTTAAATCGCTTACCTGACCTATTTAATACCAATTGGACAAATTGTTTCCATTCCAGCCATTTGGATTTAAACCTCTCACCTATGGCATCCCCCTGCCGATAGGTCTTTTCAGAAACTTGGAACAACCCAAAATGTTCTTCAGTAAAACCTTGAAATTGTGTGGGAGCTTCATCCTCAAGGTCAGCCCATAATGGCCAATATTCTGAAGGGACATCATCTATGTTGGGTTTATTAGGGGCACCCTCCCTGGAAGGATGGTACTCATCTCCTGCTCTAAAAAGACGTATTTTCCCATCCATTCGCACCAAATAATTGTAAATGGTGGCATGGTTTTTTGGTGCAGAGGCATTACAGGAGGAATTTATATGAGTTGTTATCCCCGACCTTCTATCATCAAACATATCTGCTATCTTTTTTTGTAAATCATTAGAATTAAAGCTATCCCTTCCTTCCATATGCAATTGTTTTGCTGCAAGATAAACCTCAACGTGAATTGCCGGCATCGAATCCCTCCATTTTCAGGTTGATTATGTATCTACTTAAATTCTAAGACATCATCTAATCATAACCATTATTTGTATACTTCGTTGATTATCCTGTAATCCCTGCTACCAGAAAATCATTGCCTTTTGCTATAATAACCACTTCGATTTTTACCCAAATTGACCTGCTATTTAAAATAATTATATTACTCTTATGTGACATTATAGCGTCATACTATTAAGACATGATTGATGTAGATAAAAGAATGGGCGGATGGTGAGTTAATGATGGCGGGGGACTTTAATGTATATCGCCGAATACACTAAAATACCTGGAAAAAACAATATGAAACTTCACATTTAATCAGGAGTATCAATGCTCTTGTCATCGTCCAAAACATTGATTTCTTCAACTTCTTGATATAAAACATCCTTAATTTGCCTGGCAAGCTCGGGTAAACTTTTAGTAATAGTTCCCCAAAGTACGGCTAAATCAATATTTTCATAATCGTGGACAATTCTGTTTCTCATGCCCCGAATGCTTTTCCAGGGTATATGGTCATGCTTCTCTTGTGTATCCTGGCTGATCTCTTTTGCCAGTTCACCAATTTGGGAAACTGAAAAGGCACAGGCGGCAAGGGTTTTCTTATCTGCCATAAAGTTTTCGAAAGAATAACCGTCAGTATACTGTAGCACATCGTCTATATAAGTGCTTATCTTTTGCAATATAATCCTATCTTTTCCGGTCATATAAAACAATTCCTTCCCTTTCTATTACGGATTGCATAGCGAAATTGTTTTTTATCTCCGTAATCTCAAAAAGATCCACCCGTTTACCCAGCCGGGTTGTAATATCCTCCAGCACCCCATAAAATTCCAGGTTTAAAAGCTCACCTTTACTATCTATAACAATATCTATATCACTCTCGTCGCTGGGGTTACCTTTGGCATAGGAGCCAAACAATATAGCACAATAAACCGGTGCGCTTTCAAATATCGGAAATAGTTTTGCTTTTATTTCATTTATATTGAGAATTGATTGTTCCATAATTTCACCACTTTATCGTTTTTGTTGTCTTTGCTCAAAAGTAACGTTTAACTATACTGTCCATATAATCCTGAAAATCACTCAGATTTTCGCATATTATTCGATAAATCTCTTTCTCATCAATCTCATCATACATATGAACAGCACGATTACGAAATCTTATCATTGCCCGGAAAGTATCCTCTTTATCTCCTGGGAGATAGCCTTCGTGAACTAATATCTTTATAGCATCATGATAGCTTTGGGGTATCCCCAAGCCTTCTCTGGCGATAATATGATTGGCAATATCTATCATGGCTTCCACCGAGATTTGCAGCACCCGGGTAGCAGAAAGATAATTACGGGGATCTGCCACAAAATCATCAATAGACATCTGCTGCAATGAATCTAAAAACTTAATATTCTTCTGCAATATATTAATCTTTTGCCGTATTTTATTATTATCGACCATAAGCTTTCTTCCTCATTGCATCATCATAGTCATAGTAAAATTGTTTTAGATCAATTTGAAAATCGCCATATTCCTTAAGAACACGCTCCAAAAAATCACAAACCAGCTTGTGGTTCCTCTCATATAACAGTTTACCGGTAGATAGAACTTCAAATTGCATAACAACTGACGCGGTATTTAGTATTACAATATCAATATCTTCTTCCTGAATTATATCTGCCAGCTGAGCGGAAAGATCAAGCTGATAAGCCAGATCGGGTGTAACCGAATCGGATACCAGTACGGCCAGGTCGATATCACTGAGATTTGTTTGGTATTCGGTACCATAGGAGCCAAATAGATATACCGCCAGAATCTCTTTCCTACTTCCTAGAAATTCTTCTAAAGCAGGAAGTTTATCTTCAATTTTAATTTTATTAAGCTTTATGCTAAGACGAGCCATAAAAGCTAACCTCCTGATGGCTTGAAATCTGCATTCATAATACCAATTAATCCCAGAAAGGTCAAGGCATCCCGCATAGGGGGGCATTTCTCGCCTCGCTTCAATAACAATAATTTTTTTAATCAAATGCAAAAACCCTTATGATTGCATATTAGTGAATACTTGGTCTGAAGAGGTGGTTTTTTAATTTTGAATTCTTAATTTTGAATTATCGTAGAAAAACTCCGTTTTTATCTTTATTTTAGCCCTAATTGAATCCGCGTAGTTCCCTAATGATTCCGCGGTTTCCGCGTTAAATATGAAGTCGCATATGTATTTATTACTTTTTGCAGTGGAACCAATATTCCACTGCAAAAACCCCGGGGAAATTCCTAAAACAGCTCCATCTGCTTTTGTTCCCCCAACCTCCGCAGTGCTTCCGGATCATGGTCCTGGAAATAAGCATGCCGTATTTCTTTATCGGCGGCAATCAGGTATTTATCCGGACTGGTGCTGGGTCGCAGGCGGCAGCTATATACTATGGGGAAGTAATCACTGATAAATTTACCCTCAGCCAGAGCAGTCAGGGCAATAATCTGAAAGCCCAGCTGTTCAGCAATAAAGAAGACCGGATCGAGAATATGCTCACTGGAGGCCTTGCCGAAGGGATTATCCAGAATGACGGTGCGGCTGCGCTTCATCCTGGGGTTTATAGCCTGCCGCTTTTCAGCCAGGTAGTTTTGGATGCCCAGGAATAAAGCCATGTTCTTGCTCCATTTTTCTCCCCCGGACCACTGGTTGGAACTCTCCCAGGCACTGGGATAACTGCTGACCTTGCCGTCAGCCGTAACCTTGCGGCACTTAACCTTGATATTCTTTCCCTGCATGACATTGCTCAACAGCTGCGGAGCTTGCAGCCATTTTTCTATATCTTTTTGCATGAGGGCATAGTTCTCTTTTCCGTTTTCATCCCGGTAGCGGTCACTCTCAATCTGATTGAGCATCCAATCTACATGTTTACGCAGCTCACTCTTGCCTTCCTTTTCCTCCCATTGCGGTACATCAAATTGAAATATTTCCTTCCAACTATCCTCTACCTTAACCCTGGTCTTACGGGGAATCGCCCGCAGCTCACCTGCCATAGTCAGCAAATAGCTATGCATATGATTAATAAACTGCTGTAACTGGCGATCATGTTCCCGCATATCATCTTCGGCATGGCGGATTGCCAGGGCAATGCGGCTGCTCAAACGGTTTTTCCATTCCCCTACTTCCTGATAATTATCCAGATATTTTAAACCGTTCACAACCATCCGGCGCAGCTTAATATCCTGCAATTCCTCCTGGCAGAATTGCTCCAGGCGGCTTTTCTCCTGTTCCAACCCTTCCCCAACCTGATTGAGGTGGGCCTGTTTATCTTCCAATTCTTTTATATAACGTTCAATTATAGGCATAGGTTGGTAGCTAAAGTCCTGTACCACCGGGGAGGGCAAATCCACATAAACAACGTTATCCTGCAGATATTCATAACGTTCATGATAGCGTTCCAACTCAACCAGGGCTTGCTTAAACATATCTTCTTCTACTTTTAAAATAATGGCTTGCTCATCCAAATAGTTTTGCTTGCTTTGAATGTCCTGGTGCTCCTGCTCCAGCTCATTTTTAACCACAATAAGCGATTGGCTAAAAACTACGGCCTGGGTAAATTTTTTATAAAAATCGGCTTCCTGTTGGTTAAAACGGTCCTTAGCAATGGCATAGTCCGTTTCCGCTTGCTTAAGCCTGGGTTCAAGTTTTTTCAACAGCTGCTTAAGTAATTTCATCTGTTGAATGATTACATTAATTTCTTCATCGCCGCCAGGAGGAAATATAAAGTCTTCATCTATTTCGGTGTCACATTGGCGACGCTTCCGTTCCAGGTCTTTTTCACTACCTTTTTTGGCAGTTCGGGCCTGATTCAGGCGGTCTTCTAGATTCTGCCTGCCTTTTTGCTTCTGATGCAGGGCATCCACCAAATCCCGGCGTTCAGTTTCCAAAAGGGCACGATTCTGCTTGCTTTCCCGGGGGATAGCCGCCTTAACTTCCTGGTATAGTGGCTGATCCAGTAGATAGCGAAATTCCTGTTGAATTAGCAACAAATCCTCCTTTAATTCCTGCTGTCTTCTGTCCCCGCGCTCCTTTTGCCGGTTTATCCGCTCCAGTTCCTGTTCCCGAACCAGCAGGAGTTCCTGATATTGCCGTAAATCTAGTTCCGCTTTATCGCGCTCGCCAGCTTTGCGGATATAATCCTGCGCTTTCATAATCCGGTTGCTCAAATGGGTATGTTCCTCACTTATCTCGTTGTTCTTTTTGCTCAGGCTATCCCGGCGGGTGTCTATCTCCTGTAAACGCTCTTCCCGGTTGCGTATACCCTGATCCAGTTC
>CAZOIC010000026.1:9073-22697 GCA_964579945.1 uncultured Syntrophomonas sp.
GGGTGTCTATCTCCTGTAAACGCTCTTCCCGGTTGCGTATACCCTGATCCAGTTCTACCACTTGTTCCCGGAGTTCCTGCCAGGACTGCTGCACCTGGCAAACTTCTTCATAAGGATACTTACCCCAAAACTGCAGCAATTGTTTCCAGAATTCTTGCATTTCCTGCAGCCGGGCTTCCTCTTGCCGACGTTTAGAACCAGCATCATGCGCCTTCTTCTCTAATTCATGTTTCCAGTTTTGAAAAGCTGGCGAAGACAGATTCACTTCCCAGTTAGCCGGAAATACCCGCCTTTCCACCTCTAAAGCTTCATGGGATGATTCACCCCGGCTATCCAGTATGCTGCGGGCCTCCTCCTGGGTAAGGATAAAAACCGGATGGGTCAGCATCATTGTCTGTCGCCGCAGGCGGGCCAGGAGATTATCAGCTTCAGAGGCCCGGCATACCAAACTGATGGCCCAGAAGGGATAAGCCGAGAAATATTCGCTAACCGAATGTCCCAGTTGTTGGGCTGCTTTTTCAACATAAACTGCTCCCGCCTCCAGGTAAGTAAACTGCTCCCGCCAATCATCAATCCAGCTCTCAACCAGCGGATCAGCGCTATAATAAATGCTGGACTCGTAGAATGTATGCAGGGCCAGAGCCTGGCTTTCCTCCAATATGGCCCGTTCCTTATGTAAACGCAGATTTTCCACCGAATCTTCAAAATGATTTATTATAGTGGCCTGCTGGGTATACAAGGAATGAATCGAATAAAGTTCGGTTCTTAATTCTTTCATGCGCAATAAAAGGCTTTCCTGTTCTTCCTGGATACGCTCGTTAAGTTCCTTCAGGCTCTGTTCCTGGCGGGTGCAGTCTTGTAATTGCGGACGCAAGCAGGCCAGTTCATCTAACAGTCGCCTTTTATCCTCCTGTAATTTTCGAATCAGACCCTGATTTTCCAGACGATTGCGCTCCAACTCGGCCACTCGCTGTTCCCATTTCGGTTTTTCCTTCAAGACCTCTTCCTGGACGGGGTTGGCCAGAATCTGACTGGCAATGCTTTGCATATCATTTTCAGCTTGAATACACTGCTGCTGTGCCTGTCCCTTTTGCTCCCGCAGTTTATAATAATGGTCCTGCTGTTCCCGGTGATTTCTTTCTATTTCCCGCAGTTCCCGGTTTACCTTATCCAGTTCAGTCTGACTCTCCCGCTTTTTGCCGTCCAGTATCTTTTCTTCCTGCAAATAACAGTAACGCAACTGCCCGGCATTATTCTTAATCTTTTCTTCCAGGTTTCTAACATCAGGATCAGTCGCCAAATTATTTATTTGTTCGCTATAGTATTTAATTTCTTCCTCACTATTGCGAATCCGCGCCTTCAGCTGGGAAATCTCCAGATTCTGCAGGCGGCTGTTTTTTTGCTCGTATTCTTCATGCTGCTCTTCATATTCTTTACGCCGCTCTTCGCAGATTTTGCAGTTATAATCCAGTTCCTGCCGACGACCGGCCAACTGGTAGGAAGCCTCTTTCCTTTCCCACTCTTGCTGCTTCTCCTGCAGCTGGTTCGTTGCCTGCCGGTGTTCAAGGAGCTTTTGTGCAACCTGCTCTTGCTGTTGGGTCGCCAATTGATATAGCGACCGGGCCTCCCCTTTTACCTTGAGCAATACCTGCCGGGCTTCATCATACAAAGCATAACGGTTAACATAGCTGTTGATTTTCATATCTACCTGTTGACTCTCTGCGATTTTATCCCGTAATTGACGATGTTGTTTAAAATGCTCCCGCTGTCTTTCAAAGGTCTCTACGAAATCTTTGGTTCCGCCACCGGCCAGAGCCTCTTCCACGGTGGGAATCAAGAGTTGGTTAACCAACTGGGTGGTAGTGCTACATCCGGCAAAAAAACCTTCCACCGCGCCTTCGGCAGCATTGATACGGGCTACACTTTTCCATTCCGAGTTAATTATTTTAAAGTTATCTTCAAGATAATTCTGATATTCCCGATTGCTGCTAAAATAATGGGCATTCAAATGGTTGCGGCTCATATACTGGTAGTAATCTGCCATTTCCTCTTTGCTGGAAGGCCTGCTCTGTCCGTTCTGCCCCTCGCGCACAAAAGGCAACCCCTCTAAAGAGGGTTCATCACCGGGCCCATATTCGTACACATATTTATAAGAGTCCATACCTTGTTTGCTATGGAACAGGGTCACCACGGTCAGGGCATATCGTCTGGGCCGATCGCTGATAAGCCATTCAACCGCCAGATGAGCAGGACTATTCTCCAGCGCAAAGGTATCTTTGGCTTTACGTTCTCCCAACAGGGTATGAGGTAAAACGGTCTGCAGCACCGCCTGAACCAGTACGGTTTTGCCCCCTCCGTTTTCCAGCAGAATAACCCCGTTATAGCTATCAAACTGAAAAATCACATCATTATAACGTTTAGCCCCATTTTCAAAGACCAAATTGGTAAAACGAATACGAGATATGGCCGGCATTACTCTCTCTCCTTATCCGGGCTGCTCCGGTAAATAAACTCCAGTATACTCCGGTTATGTTCCACTTCCATGTAATAGCGTTGGATAATGGCTCGCGCTTTCTCGGTCAGCGTCACTTCATCCCCGCCGATATCCCTGATTAAATCCTGCGCCTCCAGAAATTTTTTAACCGTGTTCAAAAACCCTAAACGGCTGCGGGTGCGGGCGTCCTGGGCTTTGACCTTCTCCTTTAAATCATCCAGCGCATCCCACTTATCAATCACCTGCTGCCAGTTATATTCCAGCTCGGATTCCATTTTCTCCAGTTCTTCCGGGTCGATTTCCTTTAAGGCCAGCAGACGCTCATTTAATCTGGTCAGCCAATGATCCAGGGCCAGAAAATCGCGGGTAGGTTCCATGGTCTGATAGCTGTCGTAGAATTCCCCAAACAGTATGATAATGGCTACATACATCAGATAAATATCGGCATTCACAGCGTAGGCCGGTAAGTACTGCTCTTTCAAGCTCTGGTTGGATACATGAAAAGGTGAGCTTAAGGCCAGGGGAATAAGATAAAGCTGATCTCCGGCAGGAATTATGGTGCATTCAACTTCCTGAGCAAATTCCTCCACTAATCCCCGTACCACGTCATCGGCCAGGTAAAGCCTCAGTGTTTCCTTGTCACCATAGCCCTTAAGCGCAAGCCTGGCATAAAGCCGAAAGGCTTCCATAACCTGCCGTTCATCATAGAGCATTTTCTTCCCTCTCCAATCTTAATTGCATGTTACGGACACTGTAACGTGCGGTAACTTGCAAAACTTCACCCTGCTCCACTACGTTCAAACTCCTAACTTTCCCATCCAGAAGGGCCACAGCTTCCCCCAGAGTACTTTCCTGTACACTCTCCAGGTCTCCATCTAAATTAATTGGTGAACGCTGATGCAACAGTATCCAGAAATCATAAAAGAAGCGCTGCTCAAGCAGATGTTCCTGCCCATGGTCATAGCAGTAATTAACCACTTCCTGCAAATATATTTCCTTCCCGTCTCCCAGAGCTTGTATAACCAACTCCATAACCCGCTGGTAATTCTTACGCCGGACGGCTTTTTCCCGGGCCTGCAGTTCTTCATCCTGAGCCTGCAGGAATCCCTCGGTTTCTGTAGTTTCCTTACGCCGCTCCACCCTCTGCCGAGCAAATACGGTCAGCGGCGACCACTGTTCCCTGTGCTCCAAAAATAGAAAAGGTTCCACCAGGGTGCGGGCGGCAGTAAGGGGCAAGGGGGTAGCCAGCAGCTGCTCGGTAATTTCCTTTTGAAAATTAAATGAATCAATACCGGCAAAGTATAAAGACTCCTGGGCGGCCTGCAAGGCGGTAGTCTTCAGTTCGATACTCTCCCTTAATAAATTCCCGTGCTGATTATGAACGTCGAATAACTCGGCATCAATTTTTACAATAAGTTCATAGGTCTGCTGGTCTTTGGGGGTCTTTCGTTCATAGCTTAAACGCTCCCTGGTCTCACCGACAAAAACCTGCAGTTCTTCAAATTCCTTATCTTCACGGCTAAGCCGCAAGTTAATTTCTTCTATTATATCCCGATAACGCTGATATGTACTCTCAGATACAATATTGCTCTGCACTTCATGGCGAATACGCACTATCCTTTCTTCCAGAGTCTCAACCGCCACCCGCATTTCATCAATCTGACGCAATGCTCCCCAGAACTGCCCTCTTTCCAACTGCTTGCGCAGCAACAGCTGATTGATTGAGACCTGAAACTCACTATAATATTCGCGGGTGGCAAATACCAGTTCCAGACCTTGATCAGCCAAACTATAATACTGGGTAGAGCTTTTACTATCATGCCGGTCTGCTTTTAAAATAGAGATGAAAATAGTATCTTCCTGGCGGGTATGCCAATCATAAAAACTGCGGGAGTTTCGCTTCCCCCCGGAAGGACGAAATACCTCAATAATATCGCGGGCCAGTTTTTCATAGCCTTCGCTGTCCAGATCCAGTTCCCCTTGATTGATGCTTTGGAAAAACTGGGCCAGTTCCTTAACCCCGGTCTTACGATTACGCAGCAGCATATTTTCAAAGAAGAACAGCAGGGTGAGTAAACCCAGGCTAAAATAATCAATGGGGCGATTACTATTGTCGGTAGTCTTTTTATTTTCCAGCCGAAATAAAGGATCAAGAATAGCCAGCCGTTGCACCCGTTCGCGATAATTAGCGGTAATATTTCGTGCATCTAGTTCCATGAAGCATCCCTCCAGATTGCTCCCAATTCCGTACGGCTCAGGGCTTCCTGCGGATAGTAACCGCCATTACTTAAAATATCCCTGATTCTTTCCTGTTCGGGGGCGGAAAAATAGGTCAGGAAGTGAGCCAAAGCCTCTTCATTACAAACCTGGTTTTCTTTGCCCCGGGCCGCCGGTTTGGATAATAAAGCGCTATAAAACGGTATCGCCGGAAGAGCAGGATACCGCATGTTCAAGGTATGCCAGATACTGATGCCTTCATAATCCAAATCCCCAAAATAATAAATGCAATGCTCCCGGTTTTTCAAGCCCAACTGTTTATCCAGCATAAAGATATCGGCGGTAATCTTCCAACCTGCGCCATAAATCAAGCTACAAAACGTCGTATCCGGTAAATACTCCAGCAAAGCATGAAAAGCAGTCTTGTTCTCTACCACCAAATGGAGGCTGGTTTCTTCCCCCGGGGGAAGCTGGTTTATTGCCAGCATCAGAGGATCCGGCAGATATGTAATATTCATAGCTGACCAGAGCCCTACCCGCTCCAGAAGCTTCTTGCCGCCTTTTTCATCAATCCATTTCTCATCCCCCACCAGGGTATAAGACCTTTCAGGAGCGGTAGCCTCATCATCAGGTAAGCCCTGCGCTTGTATGAAGTCGTTTATTAGTAGAATATAGGGAAGGTCGTTTGTCCATTCAGAAGATGCGAGGTTATAATATGCCTCCAGCTTGATCAACGGGTCCAGCAGAAAATGAAAACGCTCAATTTCCTGCAAGAAATCAGCCGGGATTTTGGAATGGACTATGCGGTAAGCATTGGCCAGGGGGATAGTTTTCTGATTATAGCCCTGCTGTTTCACAGCTGTTAATATCCCTTTTTGCTCCAGATCATTAATCAAGAGCGCAAAATCTTCATAGTTAATCTGGCCTCCCACCAGCCGCTCCAATTCACTTAATAATATGGTTTTCTTTTTCCTGGCTTGAAGAAAGGATAGAATGATATTATCCATAATGGTCAGCTTACCCTTTCAGATAATATTTAAAAAGATATACAAAACCACCCTATAACGAGAATATCATGTTACAAGCTTTTTCACCACATAACCGTTTGTATATTTCAATTATGATGCGGCAATCCCTGCTACTTGAAATTCATCGCCTATTGGTACTATCCTCATCTATTACTTATCCTTTTGTCTTTAGTGTTTTATGTTAAAATAATACAAACCCGGCATGGGGAACCTGATCTATTGCCAATATAATTGATTCTAATACCGGGAGGTTATAGGAATGATCGCTACATTCGTTTTATCCCCGGCGGCAGCCAAACGTCTTATTGCACGTGGAGTAATCAATGAACCCGTATTTAGACATGCCTATACCGCGGGCAAAGTTATTATTTGTGTTGGCACCACCAATTCTTACATCGCTCATGAATTGGGTCTAATAAACGCACAAGAGCAACGTTTGTTTGCGGCAGGTGTCATCAGTAAGGGCCTGCCCTGTGTTACTGCTGACAAACGTTTATCCCATATATGCCTGGAAAAGGGCCAACGGGTAGAGGTTGACTGGGTGGAATTCCTAAACGGTTTTGGACTTGATGATGTATTTATCAAAGGGGCTAATGCCTTTGACGCCAGCGGTAATGCCGCAGTGCTGATGGCCAACCCCAGCGGAGGAACCGTGGGAGCTTCCTTTGGTATTTTGGCCGCACGCGGCTCTCATGTCATCATCCCTGTAGGCCATGAAAAGATGATTCCCTCCTGCCAGACAGCAGCAAAAGTTATGGGTATTAAACGTATTGATAACAGTCTGGGACTGCGCTGTGGTTTGGCCATTTTACCCATGGGACAAATTTACACTGAAATAAATGCGTTGAATACTTTATTCGGAGTAGATGCTACGATCGTAAGCGCTGGAGGAGTAGACGGTTCTGAGGGTAGCATTATGCTGGCAGTAGAAGGTGAGAAACAACAGGTGCAAGCTGCTCTCACAATGGCCCGCAGCTTGCTGAAAGAAAAACCCCTGTCAGTGTCAAAGCAATCCTGTAAAAATTGTATTATGGATTCTCCCTGTGATTTTAAACCTGGAAAGTAAGGGAGCATCCGGCTATTACGATATGTAACCCATTCCCTTACCTACCAAATATGCGCTGTAATAAACGCTGATGGAAAGGTTTCTTTGGTTTATCTTGAGTCTGCACAATCTCGGGGCCTGGTTTGGCTTTGACTGCATCAGTTACCCTGGAATGAGGAGGCACAGGTTTAGCCATAGCGGGGACTGGTTTTGCCTGCTGTGCAACATACGTTTTATTAGCCCCTGGGGTCGTATTGCGATCCCTATTTACCTCGCACTGCTGTTCTTTACGCTTCTCATTATGCTGAGGAAACCTGGTATTCGAATGCTTCTTTTCAGTTTTATTTAAGTTCGACTTTGAAGCAGCCCTGGGCGACTCCTGCCTCTTTGGTGAATTCGCTTTTTTCCATTTATCCACCGAAGCTCTGCGCTCATTGATAGCAGCCTCCGATGGTAGCTCCGCTTCCTCAATTAAAACTCTGATATGCTCCTCAATCTCATAGAGGGTCATTATGTCTTCACCTGTAACCAAAGAGATGGCGCGGCCTACGTTTCCAGCTCTGCCGGTACGCCCGATCCTGTGCACATAGCTGTCTTTTTCGATAGGAACATCATAGTTGATCACCAGGGACAAATCGTCTATGTGAATACCGCGGGCAGCGACATCCGTGGCAACCAGTAAATGAAAATCTCCCTGTTTGAACTGTTCCAGAGTCTTCATGCGTGTAATTTGGGAGATATCTCCGTGCAAGGCTCGACAATCATACCCCTTCCGGAATAAGAATCTTTGCACCTTATCGACCATAAATCGTGTGTTGCAGAAAATTACACAGCTTTCCGGTTGCTCAACTAGCAGTAACCGGTTCAACTGTTTACTCTTTTCGTTTTCTTGCACCCGGTAGTAAACTTGTTTGGTGGTATCCACTGTCATAGTCTGTGATTCAATTTCAACAGTTACCGGATGTTTCATATGCACCCTGCAGATTTTATGGATTTCAGCCGGTATAGTAGCCGAAAAAAGGAGCGTGACCCTATCTTTGGGAATGGTTTTAATAATTCTCTCCACTTGATCCACAAAGCCCATGTCCAGCATCCGGTCAGCTTCATCAAGTACTAAAAAGCGTATATGTTTGGTTTCCAGATTCCCCTGCCGGATGTGATCAAATACCCGGCCCGGTGTTCCGGTAACAATAGAAACGCTCTTATTAAGTGCCCGAATTTCAACATTCATATTATGCTGCCCGTATACAGCCGTAGTCTTATGCTGAAGATGTTTAGCCATCTGTTTAAGATCGCTGTCTACTTGAACTGCCAGTTCCCGCGTGGGGGTGAGAATCAGACCCTGGGGGCCAGCTGCACTGGAATCAGTCATTTGCAGCATGGGAACACCAAAAACAGCAGTCTTGCCACTGCCCGTTTTAGACATGACAATCACATCTTCTTGATTGAGAACATGAGGAATGGCCGTGTGCTGAACCTCTGTAGGGGCTTCAAAACCCATATCTTCCAAGGCCTTTAGAATAGGGGGCAAAATACCCAGATCATTAAATTTACTTTTCATTATTATCTTCTTTCATTATTGCAATTGTGTTAATTATATCATGTCCTGGTGGTTTGTGTATGCAGGAGAAGCAGGGAAGGCCATGCAAATTAAGCCCAAATAGGTATAACACAAAATCTGTTCTTTGTGAATACCCTAATATTGTAAACATATTCTAAGGAGATGATAAGATTGGCAAACTTGCTTAAATACAGGTATACTACTGGTCCAATCAGTTGTAGTGAATTTATAAATAATATTCGGGTACTGGCATTAAATAATGGAGCTAACCGGCACAAAGCGAGAATTAAAATCTTTAATATCGACCCGAAACCTAAAAAACAGGTATTTGACGAAACCTTTACGATTGCTGCTAGTTCAAAAATTCAAACAGAATTTATCCCCATGTTCAACTCATTTGAAGTTCAAATTCTAACTGATAGCCGCCTGGTTTTTATGTGGGTAGGTGGACGTGCAGGGAATGAGAATTTGGAAGGGAATATTATATTGCATAAAGACCTGGTCAGGTTCTAGGTGGATACACGCCAACCCCGCAGTTAACACCGATCATGATAATAGTTACTACTTGCTTTAACCTCAGGATGAATAATCCGGTGCAAAATACAGACCTGTTCCGGAAAGTTTATAGTCGTTCCGGCCATTAGTTACATCTAATCCGGACGTTGGTTACAGCAGGTGGTTGGGACAACCCCTTAAATTTTAGTGAACCTTCTATGTGGTGGTATGGACTTATCAGCTTAAGATATCGACCCGACAACCACCGGCCTGCTCGTTCGATGGCACAGCAATCAGAATGAATCGTTTTCCATGCGGATGGTCAATTACATTTTTGAACCTGGTGCGGGAATACAGCAGGCACTGAATCTGAAAGGTATTAAGGAACGGGCTGAAGCTTTTGAAGGAGTTTTATTAAAGTATTTGAAATATTTCAGTTTTAAAAGGAGTTACGGAATATTATAGAGAACGTATAAATGATCCTAATATGTAATTTTTATTCAAATTAGAGAACCCTATTTATATTTGTAGATATTTAATAATCTAATAATTGAGGTGTCCTATGAAAACAGAAGTTCCTTGGGAGCGTATTGTAGCGCACCACAAAGAAATTTGCAGAAGAGCCGAAGAAGCGTTTTTTTCACTGCCCATTACAAAACAAGATTCAAAGCGATGGACTTCCATTAAAGATTTTGCACCGGAACATTTACATGGACCATGGACGGTTCAAGATTCTATGCTAATAAGTCATCCCTTCAGGCGTATTATTCTCCAAGAAGAGATGCATGAAATGTATTTGGGTGGACCCTGTTATTTGAGATGGAAGAAAACAAAAAATGGTTTTTCTGCGTTTTGGCAACCTATACTTTACCGGGCTGTTAAGGTGATCTATGATGAGGCAGGCTTTTATGGCATTGACCCCGATCAGGGTAACTGGAATATTTCTCCATTAGTATATCAGTTTCTCGATGCGAAAAATATTTGTACGGAAAAACCATTGGAAGAAGTAATGCTAGATATTATTGAAAAAGTGCAACATACGGCTTCTGATACAGACAAGGACTTGACGGATAATTTGATAGATGCTGTTGAACGAGGTATTCCTGAATTAGGAGAGGTGTTGAAAGCCCCTTTTAATAATAACCAGATAACCAAGCCATCAAACTGGGTATTGTTTACTCCTGCGGAAGCTTCTGCTCTAACCCGCAATCTGGTATCGGATTACAATCAACTGGAAATAGTGCTTCAAAAAGATGCTGAGGCCATTGGTGGGCTGAGGCTTTTAATGCCGGGTGTAAATAAGATGGCAACCCAAGAGCCAGCTCCTGTGTTGCCAATTGTCCCTCTAAACAAAAGTCAGCAGACAGCAGTAGAAGGGATATTGAGAAAAAAACCGGTGACGGTAATTAGTGGACCTCCAGGGTGTGGCAAAAGCCAGGTGGTTTTATCCGTTATACTGAATTCATGGGCGCAGGGTGATAGTGTTTTATTTGCCAGTAATAACAATCAAGCAGTAGATGTTATAAGAGAGCGTCTGAAGCCTTTCGAAGATGTATTCCCCATCAGCGTGCGGGCAGGTGCCCACAGTTTTAGCAATGTGCAAGATGTTATTCAGCAAGTAATCAATACTATTAGTTATGGAACTGAGGGAATGAGTAAGAAGGTATTCTCACATCAGGAAGAGATGGAGTTGCTGCGACAAAAGAGTCAATTGCAGACATATCTTGCAAGCAAGTTTCCACAGATGATAAACCAAAGTGTGAATTCTGCCATCAACGCCTACGGTTTTTACCAAGAAGCGCAGGCGGAACTCGACGGTCGAATTGATTATTTGGCAAAAGAATTGGCGAGTCTAGGTTATCGTATGGATCCGGAATTATTTGGAACCCAAATTGTAAATCCATATCAAGAATGGGTTGATGAAATTGGTTTATTTAAGACTCATATCGAGCAAAACAAGATAACGCATAGGCGTCTTACTGCAGAGGTTGATCTTCTGATTGGAAAACGAGAAAAGCTGTTCACTAGCATAGGCGGCCGGAGCGAGGACATCGAAAAGTGGGATTGGCTTACTATGAAAACACCTCTGGAAAAGCAAAGATCCTGGCATGAGCAAATTAAGTCATTGGCAGAAGAAACATCTTTGGAAGAGAAATTAGCAATGTATTACTGGCAACCTGAGTTCGATTTTTGGATGAACGACCAGCAAGCAGCTAAGTGGATGGCACAAGCAGAAGAGACTTCTGGCCAGATTTATCGAATACTGTCAAAAAGAAAAAACAAGGTGAAAGAAATCCTTGAAATGAAAGAGAAATGGCAATTGGCCAAAAAGGATTTAGAAAACATCGGTATTGGAACTCACGAAAAAATCTCAAGAGAATTAGTGAAAGAATGGCTTCAAGTCTATTCGTTGTTGAGTACCATGCCCTCAAGCTCTTTTAGCTGGTTTCCTTTTTCTGAAAAGGGCAAGTGTATTAGAGAAATACGTAAAATTGAAAATACTCTGCGCCGTCAAATACCAGTTGCAGTCTGGCGCGATACCGGTACTTTGGATGATGAGGGACGTGCAAGGCTGTGCCACGCTATGGAAATCATTGACAGGTGGCAAATAACGGAAGAACAATGGAAGGAATTTGACTCTTCCCGTTTTGAGATTGACGAGCAATTTAATCAGTTGAGAGATCAGTTGTATGAACTTCAGTGTAGCGATATACCTGCGGCTTGGGAATTTGATCAATGGGAAGAAACAGTTCATGCACTTTCCGAACGTATAATAATTGCCAGAAAGGCAGTTGAATCGCATATAAGAAAAAAAGAATACAACACCTCTAAGGAAGTTATCGTTGCTATTTTCAAGTCCTTTCAAAGCATTAACAATGGATTGCCAATTCGGGAGTACTGGATCCAACATAATGGGGCAACCTGGAAGAATCTCGCGGAAAAAGTGATGACTGATTTTGCTGCAACAGATTTGGGAACAATGAAAAAGCTTCTTTACGAAGGGTCCATGGAAATACTGATCAATACCTGGGATGAACTAAATCAGATCCAAACGGCTATTAATGATCACAACCATCAGTTAGAGGGTATACCTTCTGAATCATTATTGATCACAGAATGGTGGAATCAATGTCCACAAGGTGTTGCGATTGATGTTAATGACCGAACGATACTTCCGGAGGGAATACATGAAGTTTATGTCCATCTGAAACAATGTAAGCAGTGGAGTGAAACATGGCGTAACTTCAAAGAATTAGAATACCCAACACATGTGAATAAGGTTGAGACCGAAAGAAAGAGAGCGCTAGAGATGCTTCGTGAAGCAGTAGATAAACTGCCTCAAGAAGACAGCAAAAAGTCACTCATGGCGGTTGCCAAGCCATTATTTGAACAGAAGGTAATAGAATGGCCGATATCAGCCATTGCTCAAAGCGTTGAACAGTATAACCCAGAACGGTTAAAAGCAAAAATTCAGCTAATTGATGCCAAGCTAGAAGCATTGACATTTGATAATTCAAAGTATAATCGGGTAAGCGAATTGAGCAAGGATATGGAGATACAGAATACTTTGGACAGGCTCAATAAACATTATCGACGTGGCAACGCTAGAATTGATTCAACTGGATTTCAGGATTTCAAGGATTCACTTAAAGCGCTTCCCGTTTGGATCACGACTGCCCTTTCTGCACAATCGATTCCGATGATTCCTGATCTATTCGGTTTACTGGTAATCGATGAAGCGACGCAGTGCACATTGACCAATCTGTTGCCATTAATATACCGTGCCAAACGGATTGCTGTGATTGGTGATCCTGAACAACTCCCGGCGATTGATACAATAAATGTCGGAGCTGAGATGGCTTTAGCAGCAAAGCTTGGAATCAGTGAATGGGTACATAATTATGGGCATGCGGAAAATGATGTGTATCGTTGCTTTGTTAAAGCTCTGCCCAGGGGACATGCAGATGTTCTTATGCTAACTGAACATTATCGAAGTCATCCCCTGATCATTGGTTTTGCCAATCAGCATGTTTATCAAAAACACCTCATTTTGAATAAGGATCCTGATCAAAGTAAGACCTTTGCTTTTGGTAGCGGGATTCATGGATTCAATGTGTCTGGGCAGTGCCGCCGTGGGGAAAGAAATACCAGTTGGTGTAACGAACCGGAAGCAACAGAAGTTGTTAAAATAATAAATCAGCTGAAAGCAAAGGATGACTTTTCTCATCTATCAATTGGAGTAGTGACACCTTTTCGGGCACAAGCGGAAATGATTTACCAAAAGCTGGATGACCAGGGGATCATGCGGGGTATCACTATTGGGACGGTTCATAAGTACCAGGGGGATGAACGAGACATCATTATTTTCAGTCCAGTTGTTTCTCGGGGTATGACTGAGTCAGCGGCCCGATGGGTTGAAAACCCAAGAAACTTGATCAATGTTGCCATTACGAGAGCAAGAGAAGCCCTTTTTGTTATAAGTGATTTTAACGTATGCAGAAGACAACCGGGTATCCTGGGTGAGTTGGCCAGATATGTGGATACTGTTTCAGATTTACGGCGAACCAGTCTTGTTGAGTTAGATCTTTTCAGTTGGATGATTGTCTCGGGCTGGAATCCCGAAGTGCATTGCAGGATTGGTGACATCGAAGTGGATTTTGTCCTTCAAAACAATTCAAAGGGAGTTAAACTGGCTATTGAAGTTGATGGTTCACAACATAACAATACGAAGGGAGTTAAACTGGCTATTGAAGTTGATGGTTCACAACATAACAATACAAAAG
>CAZOIC010000027.1:0-21733 GCA_964579945.1 uncultured Syntrophomonas sp.
CGTCAGACTGTGTGAGAACAAACAGCCAGGAAACATCCCATCTGCATACCACATTTCTAAAAAGTTTTAATATACAATGACCAAAGAGGTTGCGGTATTCTGTTTATGCTGGCTGCAACCTCTTGACTATTTCCTGCACTCCCAGGATGTTAATTACCCTTCGCATGTTGTAGGCCAGGAAATGTAATTTGTTTTCTACTTGCACCGATGGAAGACCCCTGGTTAGGAAATAACTATATCCAAACCCCCTCTTGATTGTTCCGTAGGGGTGTTCTACAATCATTTGCCGTCTTAAATATAGTTCCTTGTTTTCCGATGTCCTCTGGTCGACTTCATCCAGCAGTTCCTGATCTATATTCCTGAATATTGTTCGCCCTCGTTTAGCTTTAGTACAGCGTTCTTTCAGTTCGCAATCCTTACATGCTTTGTAATTTCTATAGTTGCGCCCTATTATTTCTCCGTCAGCTTTTCGGTAGCTTCTGGGAAGAAGGGTTCGGCCCGCAGGGCAAATGTAGTGGTCCTGTTCTGAATCATAAGTGAATTTGTCTTTATAGAATCCTTCGTCTTCAGTGGTATTGGGAAATTTCTGCTTGGCTACATAGGTCTGCATTTTAGCCTTTTTACAGGCTTTGAGTTCCGCAACTGAATAGTATCCTTTATCAGCCAGTACCTTTATCTTTTTCTTTCCAAAGACCTTTTGTGCTTTTTTGGCCATATTGCTTAATTGACCATGGTCGGTTGGATTATTAATGACTTCGCAGTCTACAATCAGGCTATGCTTCCCATCAACTACGGTTTGTACGTTATAACAGACTTCTATGCCATTATTATTAACTGCCATTAATCTGGCATCAGGATCGGTAGTAGATATCTCCGTATCTTCACTATTTTGAAGTTTTTCTAGTTTTTCTTGGTACTCAAATTTGCGCTCTTTCAGTTCTTTAATACGCTGATTGATTTCTTCGGCTGTAGGTCTATGGGTACCGGCTTCAGCCGCATCTCCTGCCTCCAAATCCTCTATATACTGGTCTATTTTATCGTCTATGTATTTAATATGCCGTTTCAGTTTTTTTTCATTGTAGTTGTTACGTTTGGAGTTGCTGGATCTGAACTTGGAGCCATCTACCGCCACTATTTCTCGACTATATAGATCCCATTCCTTGCATAACAAGCTGAATTGTTTAAAGACCAGTTTTAGAGCATTTTGATTGTCTTTTCTAAAATCGGCTATGGTCTAGAAATCAGGCTTAAGTTTACGCATTAACCACATTAACTCCAGGTTTCTTCCTGCTTCGGCCTCTAATCTTCGAGATGAGCGAATTCGGTTTAGGTATCCGTATAGATAGAGTTTTAACATATCCTTTGGATCATAGGGGGGCCGACCTGTTGTATTTGGGTTACTATACTTAAATCCTAATGAAACTACATCTAGACTGATAACAAAGGCTTCGATAACCCTGACCGGATTATCTTCGCTGATATACTCATCTATACTATCTGGAAACATTGTAATCTGGTATCTGTCTTCTCCTTGTATATAGGCCATTATCAACACCTCTCTTCTTTATAATTATATCATTAAGTGCCGATATATAGCCGTTTTGTATGCATTTTTATTCTATTTATTACCGTTTTATTGAGCGGGTTTTCACACAGTCTGCCGTCCCCTTGTCTTCTATTCTATTCTCACGGGCCTTGAGTGTGTTTTCAATAAACTTTCCCTTGTCCTCATCGTCTAGAAAAATATCCCGACCGTCAATCCCTTTCAGCATTACATGATAGATTCCGGTTAAACTTCTTTTTCTGGCATATCTTGGCATTTCCTCACCCTGTTTCAGTATAACAAAAGCCAATAGACAAGACAAACGAAACGTCCCCTTGTCTTCCCCTTGCGTTAATAAAAGCGACCGAATGGTGTGTAGGGAACGACCCCCGTGTCGTTCCGAATCAGGCTTTGTACATTTATACAACCCTTATGCAACAATAAGGGTTTTTGCAGTAGAGTCATTCATCAATCAATAAGAATTTAAATTCCTTTTTCTCTAGAAACTAAGAATTCTGCTTGATGATATCAGCATATTTTTCAATTCCCCAAGCTTCCCCCATAAAAATTCCCCCGCATTAGTTCTTTATCAATATGGGAAAACAGGATGATAATGATAACACTAAGTAATTAAATAATCATACTCTCTGCCGGAGCCTGTTCTTTCTCCATTAAAATAGAGAAGTTTATCAGTCAACTGTGAAAAAATCCATAAAAGTAGGACTCTCCTTATGCTTTGACATCCAGATGAAGAAATCCATAAATTCTTCATCTGCATAGGGATGTATGCCTAATTCTTTTACTCTTTTGTACGTAGTTTTGTAAATTAGCTTTTCGTTAAATACAAAAGAAAACTGATTCAATTCTTTATCAATTACCTTAACAAGAAAATCCCATTCATTATTTTTTAAGGAATACATTTTTTCATTAATAAAGAAAATTGGTCCTATATTTGATGCAAATATTCCCAGTGTATCTGATCCGTTTTGTTTTGAAAAGCCTATCCAGCAATCACTAATTGTTTTAATTCCAAGTTCAATGTTTGTTTTAATTTCATAAGCACCAGTCACTGTATCATAGGCACAAATACGATTTGCAACATCATGATCATGGATAAAGACTGGATTTATTGAAGTTTTCCAAGCAACCATTCTCTAAAACCTCCTAATAATGTATCAACATCCTGATTAGGACTGCAAGAAGACGCTATTATTTTTTTGTAATCTCCCCTGTATTTTCTCATCAACCATTCAAATGTCGGACCAAGGGGATCACCATCATAACGACTTGCATTTAACTCATAAATATACTCTCGCAGGGTCGGTGGCGTTGCATCCTTATACTGAACCCCTAAATCCCTGCGCATCTGGCTTATAGTTCTGGCGATTTCCTCATCAGTTTTCCCCTGGCTTCTTAAGTCATCTGCCACCTTTGACAAACCGTTTACTTTATTTTCATATTCAATTCTTAAGGGATTAGTCTTATATGATTTGCCAAATTTGGCCATGAATATATCAATGGTTTCATTGGGATATCCATTAACTGCAGCCCTCAGATCACTGAGAGTGGCTTGATTAACATCTAACTGTTTAACGGATTTTACAGCTTTTGCAAGAGTTCTTCCCACATTGGTTAATGAATTTAGTGTTGAAAGAACCTTAATGCATTTTAGTGCTCCCAGAGTTGCCAATGCCCATATGGCATCGCTTATAAACGCCTCACTATTATCTTCGGTATGGTAAACATGATGGTTCAGTATATCATCCAGGACAGAGACCAGGGCTAAGACGACCAGAGAAAATATCCATGCTGCTGCAAATGCGCCTATGGCACAAGCTGACAGAGTAACTACTACACCGGCGGCAAATACCACATCTACTATGGCAATAATGGCCGCAGCAATTGCTGCCAGGGCTATGATTGCTGTAGTGGCTCCGCCCGCCATACCGCCGCTAATCATGTAGGCGGCAGCGCCCGTAGCAGGGTCCAATACTACATAGCCGGTGCCGTTCCAATCGTTTATGGTGATATTGTTTTTAGGAATGGTTACAATATGGCCTTTATTAACGGCGTTTTGAATATCGGTTTTAACATATTCGCTTACTTGCAGTTGCGGCAACACCTGGTCGATGTTTTTGCTGCTTACGGTGAATATGGGAATGCCGGCCTCGTTGGCCTTCATGAGAACTTTTACGGTTGATACCGCTTCCTGTTCCAGAAACTGTTCCCAGATGCCATGTTCCATGGCAGATGCGGTCATTCCGGTAGCAATCATGAAGGCTTTTTCGTCCTGTTTATTACCTTCTGTACTACTACGCTCCAGCAGTTAACAGCATTTTATTATATACTAATACGCAAAAAGAGCATCGCCCTGCTTCCCCGAAGTTTTCATCTGTCCCTTTTAATAGTGTTTTAATTTACCTCTGAGTATATAAATCGATTATAGGAATTATCTTTCAAGCTTATATCATACACCCATAAAAAGAAATCTCTTACTATTTCGTCTTCTTCATATGAATTAGTATAATAGCACTTAACTTCGGGGTATTTGATTTTAAATATTTGTTCACTTTGATAGAAAAATATAAATTCGCGTTTCTTTTTATCGAAACCTGTCTTTTCCCATTTAAAATCAAATTCACCCCTAATAAGCGGATAAGTATCTTGATTAATGAATAGAACAGGGCCGATATTAGAAGCAAATACACCGATAAAGCCTGCATCTATGCTTTTATAAAACCCTCTCCACATCTGTATTGTTTCTGGTAAACTTGACCGCTCCCTCTCGGCAATAATACCATTATTAGAATCAATTTCGCACACATATTTAAACAAATCAAAGTTTCTTATATAGATAGGCTTTATTGAAGTTTTCCAAGTAACCATTCTCTAAAACCTCCTAAAGTTGAGTCAATATCGGGATTAGGTCTGCATGATGCATTAATAACTAGATTATAGTCGTCATGATAATGCTCCATTAACCAATCAAAATCTGGCCCAAGAGGATCACCATATTTATTGATATTTCGTTCATAAATATACTCCCGCAGGGTCGGTGGCGTTGCATCCTTATACTGAACCCCTAAATCCCTGCGCATCTGGCTTATAGTTCTGGCGATTTCCTCATCAGTTTTCCCCTGGCTTCTTAAGTCATCTGCCACCTTTGACAAACCGTTTACTTTATTTTCATATTCAATTCTTAAGGGATTAGTCTTATATGATTTGCCAAATTTGGCCATGAATATATCAATGGTTTCATTGGGATATCCATTAACTGCAGCCCTCAGATCACTGAGAGTGGCTTGATTAACATCTAACTGTTTAACGGATTTTACAGCTTTTGCAAGAGTTCTTCCCACATTGGTTAATGAATTTAGTGTTGAAAGAACCTTAATGCATTTTAGTGCTCCCAGAGTTGCCAATGCCCATATGGCATCGCTTATAAACGCCTCACTATTATCTTCGGTATGGTAAACATGATGGTTCAGTATATCATCCAGGACAGAGACCAGGGCTAAGACGACCAGAGAAAATATCCATGCTGCTGCAAATGCGCCTATGGCACAAGCTGACAGAGTAACTACTACACCGGCGGCAAATACCACATCTACTATGGCAATAATGGCCGCAGCAATTGCTGCCAGGGCTATGATTGCTGTAGTGGCTCCGCCCGCCATACCGCCGCTAATCATGTAGGCGGCAGCGCCCGTAGCAGGGTCCAATACTACATAGCCGGTGCCGTTCCAATCGTTTATGGTGATATTGTTTTTAGGAATGGTTACAATATGGCCTCTATTAACGGCGTTTTGAATATCGGTTTTAACATATTCACTTACTTGCAGTTGTGGCAACACCTGGTCTATGTTTTTGCTGCTTACGGTGAATATGGGAATGTCGGCCTCATTAGCCTTCATGAGAACTTTTACGGTTGATACCGCTTCCTGTTCCAAAAACTGTTCCCAGATGCCATGTTCCATGGCAGATGCGGTCATTCCGGTAGCGATCATAAAGGCTTTTTCGCCCTGTTTATGGCCTTCCAAACTGACTACACTCCAGCAGTCCCGGTCTACGTCTATTATCATTCCGCCTTCTTTAAATGATACCGGACTCTGGAAGAGATATTCAACTTTTCCGTTATAGGCGGTAATAGCTTCGCTAATCATACGATTGGCATGGACATTGTATGCTTGCGCTGTAATACGGCTGACCTGGTCTACTTGCATAAAGTAAGTTTTAGCAGCAGCATTAAGGATTTCTCCCATAATCTCATCAGTATAGATATCCGGGTTACTGCCGGCAGCCACTTCTTCTAGTTTATGTGCAATATCGGTAAGTTCGGTACGGGCGATTTGCTGATAATTCAGACCAACTGCATAGAAGTTGCCGACGGTTACCGGATTGGCAACTTTCTCGCTGTTTCCACGCGCTGAACTGAATATCATGGTGAATTCCTGATGATAGGCTAATCCTACCGGTTCTCCACTGGCTACTACTGTACCGTCAATGCGAAGCTGGGGAATAAGTTCAACCAGGTAAGCGGGAGTATTAAACAGACCACCATATTGATTAATTACTGCTTCATCTTCACTCGTAGCAGGCTGCCAGGAAAGAGTTATTTTCTTCCCGTACAGTTCCGGAGCCAGTGCATGGTAATTGAATTGTAACGAACCGGAAACGGATAGACCATAAGGGTTGGCGCCACTTATGGTAAAGCCTATTTTCTCCATTTGGGATTGGGGCATAACAGCATATTTATCAGTAATAGCTATGGTCTTTACCGGCAGGGAGGCTGGTATGATATGTAAATATTCTGCTATTATTTTTTTCCCGCCAAAAACTTCGCTTTGACTCAAATTATTATCTGTTATATAGTTTTCCAGGTTTTCAATGCTGTTGTTTATCCCGATTTCAATGTTACCGGGATTCATGTTGCTAATAGCCATCTTATCGGGAGATATTTCCCCTGTATTGCGTATCTGGTCTATGATTGACTGGACATTAAGGCCGCTAATTTGTTCTATATTAAGTCCAGCCGTAATCTCGTACTGTTTAAAACTGGGGTCCAGGGGCACCCAGGTTTTTGGCCCTTTTCCGGGAGCCTGAGCGCGGTAGTTTTCATAGGGTACATAGGCTTCCGCCCAGGTATGCTGCAGGCGTAAGGCAGTAATATTGCCACCGGACACTACGGTAGTTACCGGAGTGCCACCCGAGGCCAGGATGCGGGCGGCAGCTTCAGGGGTCCGGGCACCAACCCAGTTCATGGCTTTATCGCTGGGTATTTCTATGGTTCCGGTAATATAGCGGGCCGGGATATTGTTTTTGCGCAGCAGGGCTATGAGCAAAGAGGCCTGATCCATGTCATTACCGGCTTTGGTCTCCAGGGTTCCCGTGGCTCCTTTGCGAGAGCCGTAATAGGGTTCGAAATCTATGGTATTGCGTACATATTCATAGATGCGTAAAGGATTATCCCCCAGCATTGCAGCTGCGTTTTCAATCGCTTCGGTAAATTTGGTTTCCGGGCCTTCCTGCAGGTCCTGGGGGGCGGGTTGGACAGATAAACCGGAACTTCTGGTTTCTCCAGAAACTGCGCTGTAGGCGGCGCTTATTTCCCCGCCGGTGGCGGGCTGGGGTGGATTTAATTCAATATTGCGATGGGGTAAGTCATTTCCCAGAGCAGGTTGGGGAGGCTCTGGAGAAATAGTTTTCTTTATTTTTTTAAGTTTGGCTCTTAATATTTTAGGGTCGGAAGATTTTGCACCAGCCAAAGACTCCAGGTCCTGAAACTGCAGGTTAAGGTCATTGCATTGTTTTTCAAGGTTCTGGCGGAATTTTCGGTTGCGTTCCAGAGCAGTTCCGGCATTTAATTGCTCCAGTATGGCCTGGTTGTTATCCAGTTCATCCAGCATCTGTTTTTTTAATGTATGGATAATCTGTCTGTTTTCTACAACGGAGTTTTGGAATTGGGTTTTGTCCGCATAATTAATATACTGTTCCAGCTTTTGAAAGTTCTTTTGCAGTTGCCCGTTCAGGTTGTTTGACGGCAGTGTGGAAATGATCTTGTCGTTAAGATTATTACTCACTGATATCGGTTGACTGTTACTCAGCTGATTGGCAGCGTTCACTATATTAACCGGCAGGGCAAAGGTAATACTGAATACTATTAATAATACGATGGCTATGTTTTTCAAGGCTCTCATTTTATAAAACATGGTGTTGCACCTCCATGATTATTTCAATCGTTGTTCTTCAACAACAGGACTGATGACCGGAACCATTCTCTACGGCAGGTTCAGGCTGGTATCGGTACTGTCAAACCGGTAATAGGTTCCATCAACCATGAAGTAGGATTGGGTAGTTAGTATGGCTTCCGGAATATCTTCCGGTATTTGGATAATGAATCGAATGCTTTGTTCTTGTCCCGGCACCGTTTCAAATTCCCATACGGAGGAATCATTGCCTGAAGCTGCCGGCTGTGCCCACAAAATATTGCTCCCCGCCGGTAACAGGTTTTCGATTTTTCCCGAGGTGTTCATACCGGGATTAATTTTAATTTCTATTTCTATTACGTTTCCGGTTGTTTCTTCACGGGGACAGGCCAGTTCTATGGCATTACGCAACAGTTGCACGGCGCTGTTGTGATTTATGTCTCTGAAGTCGAAGGCAAACAGGATGGTTTTGCCCTGCTGGTACTGGTTGCTTACGATAGCCGGGGAGGAATGAAAAAGGAGTTTTAGTTTTGCTTCTTCAATCCCGGTAGTTGTTTTTAATATCTGGGTAATCCCCAGGCCTTTCAGGGTGGATTCGTTGAATGCCGAACCGGAGGGGATGTTTACTGTATACAGGCCCGGGAGATTAAAGGCCTTGAAGTCAGCTCCAAATACACCCAGGTTTTTAAAGTTATCTCCATTGAAATAGGAGGCAGCCACCAGTCCTTTTCCTGATGCAATGTGGTCTGCCAGCAACTGGTCTTCGCAGGGCAGCAGTGGGATAAGGTTATCCAGAATAATATAGGTGTTGTATTGTCCGCTCTGGAGTGCGTGGATAAAATCGAAACGGTTGTTGACAATACGGTAGTATACCTGCATTTCGCCCAGGGTTGTCCGGGCCAGGTCTACATTGGCCGGACACAGGCTCCAGACCAGGACCCGGGGTTTTACTATTTGATTTATTTCTACGGTAAAGGGTTTTTCTACGATAATCGCGCTGCTGGACAGGGTAAGGGTATTGCCATCAGGTAATACGGCATCGTAAACCAGCAGGTAGTTACCGGGTTGAAGAACCGGGTGGGTCCAGGTGACTGTATCGTCACGACTTTCTCCAACGGCCAGACTTACGGTTATGGGGATGGTGTCAATCACCTCTTCACTGAAGGGTTCTACCACTCTTATCCGGGTCTCAAGGTTATTGACCACTGTATTGCCGGTATTTTTTATCTGCCAGTGTATACCCACGTCATCCACAGGATAGATTCTTCGGTTCTCTACCTCTATCCGACCGGTTAATCCTAATCCGCCGGACTCTGATGGGAGGATGGTGAAGAGGGTATTATCACTGCATATTAATGTGTTGTCCTCCTGGTAGACGGTTGCGCTTACTGTATATTGGCCGGGAGGATTCTGGCTTACGGGCCAGTTATCAGTTATTTGCTCCGAGGCACCGGGTAATAATTCGTTTAAAGGTTGTTCTGTGCTCCATATAACTTCATTATTGCTATCTTCGATTTCCGTTACAATTTTAAGCCGATTATAGATAGAATTGTTACTGGCATTGCCTACGGTGGTGTTTATTTTTACCGTATCATTGGCGTTATAAGCAGCCTGGTCGGTTATAACCTTGATGTTCAAACTGCCATCAGAGCTGATTTGGAAGGGGGCGCTGGCGAAGGATATTTCTTTTTCTCCCTCCTGCCACCTGACTATGGCCTGATAGGGGCCGGAGATAAGGTTGGGGCAAGTCCAGCTATAGGTGAAATTTTTGGTTTCTTTTGGATTCCAGCTAATGTTATTTTCAGTGGCAATGGTTTCTGCCAGAACTCCATCGGCGTCTACTGCTGCCACGCTTCCCGTAAGGGTACAGTTGTAATCGGTAAGGTTGCTGGCAGAGATATCTATAGCCATGTTCTCCCCAGGTTGATAGCTGTTTTTATCCAGGTTTATGGTGGTGTCCATTTTGTATTTGTTGACGGTAATAAACAGGGCTTCAAGTTCCTCATTAATCGGATTGTTGTTACTATCCAAATAGTTTAGAGTTGTTCCTGTGGTTAGTGGAATGTTGGTATCAGAAACCAGGTTCGCTCCGCTAAAGGTTATGGGAAGAGAGATGGTTTGTCCCATTATAATTTTGTTAAAATACCAGGTGATGGTTATGGAGCCGTCTGGATTATGGTTGATGGTTTGCGGTGCTGGTTGAATTTGTTGGACATCTATTGTCATTAATCCCGGCAGCAGGGTAGTTGTTAAAGTTACATCCCGACCGGCTGTGTCAAATATTTCTCCTCCTATATCAATCATCATTTGATTCAGTTGTTCAGGTGTCGGGCTGTAATGGTAAGTACCATTTGTAGTTTGCGCTATGGTTTTTAACAGGGACTCATTAATTCCACTGCCAAGACCCAGTGTATGAATGATTATTCCTTTCTGAGCTGCTGCGTTGGCCTGATTGATGGCTGCATTGGCTGAACTTTGCCCATCAGATAGGAGAATGAATACTTTGGTTCTATCAGGCTGGCTTTGAGAGTTTGTAAGCTCTATTGCTTTGCTTATACCACGGTCAATACTGGTTCCTCCGTTTGCTGACTGAATACTGGATATTTTGGATTTTAAAAGCGCTGTATCATTGGTTAATCCCTGACAAATCCAGGCACTTGAGTGAAAAGCCACGACTCCTGCACGATCTTGAGGCTGAATCAAATTTACAATATTTTTAGCCGCTTCACGACTTTTAAGCGATGGGTTACCATACATACTGCCAGAGTTATCCAAAATCAAAACCAGGTCTATAGGTTTGCGTTGCGGCATTTCCGGGGTTCCCTGACCTGATAGAGTAAATGTAGCCGTGACATTATCGTTGCCTGGATACAGAAAATCTTTGCTTAAACTCTGGGTGGCGTCAATACGGGTCGGTGCCGGAGGGGGGAGAACTTTGAATAATATTGACTTTTCAAGTGTCTGGTTGTTATTAAAAGTAACCCGTGCTTTAATTGTATATTCCTTTTCATCAGCAACATCCGGTGCAAATTCCACGGGCGGCAGACTGATAATTTCATCTTTTGCTATACATGGGTAGGTGTTGCTGGTTGAAAGCAGCGCAATACTATCCGAAGAGGTAACTGTGGTTTCAAGCAGCACCTCCCCGTCCTGATTGGACTGATTGAGCAAAGAAATGTTTATCGTCGTCTGAACTTCCTGGCCTACCCGGGTAGAGGCAGGGTAAGCGCTTAGAACTATATCCTTTATTGCAAAGACAGGTTCAATGGTAAATTCCTTTTCTTTGCCTGCCAGAATTCTACCGCTTTGTTTGTCTTTAATTACAGCTATCACTTTATAGTTACCAGGCGGGTTAAATGCAGTATTCCAACAGTATTGGCCTTCATAACAAGCTGATTCCACATTACTGCCGGGATGCTTTATCATTATTTGCAACTCGGCAAGAGTGCTGTCGTATTGGGCTACAGGTTCAATTATTACATTCTGATAAGGGTCGAAACTCTGGCTTTCTACCTGCCCTTCTCCTTCGTTTTTATATAGTTTAATATCTGCTATATTTACGTTGGTTTGAACGGGTTTGTCATCAAGTGCCTGAATTGCCAATAAGGTAGTATAGGCATTATTGTGCCAGCTTCCTTCCGGGTCCTGAAGGTCCAGCAGGGTATCCTCAAGGCCTGCTACTGATTCAATCCCGATGGTATTTAATACTGCCCGATAAGCTACCAGGGTAGCAGGAAGTTCGTCTTCGTTGGTTCCCCAGGTTTGATCAGGTTTTTGCTGAGACAGGAGATATTCTCCGGCTTTTCTCATGCAGGTATTTAATTCTTCCGAACTAAGGTTGGTTTTAATCATAAAATCGTTTAAGAGTAAAATGCATTTGGCACTTAAGAAAATACTTCCCGGCTGGCCTTTTACATACGACCAACTGCCATCGGAATTTTGATTTTGTACCAGAAAGCTTACTCCGCGAATTACAGGTTCGGTATCCGGCTGGGTGTCCTTAAGCAACGCATTAACTACCAGGAGCGTATCCAGTATCTCGCTTTCAAAATCTCCAGTTAATCCCCAACCACCATCAGGCTGCTGGCACATGATTAACGACTCTCGAACTTCTATATATTCTTGCGGGTCTTGAATAAAAGGTAATATCCGTGCAGCAAAGTCATTGTTTAATGTTTCCTGTTGCGACAACCATTCGGTTGTTTTGTTTACCAATTCCATGTCAGGTCTTTTTTCTTTTAAGTATGCAGCTGCCTCGGAAAGATTTCGGATATCGGCGGCCAGATTTATTCCCCAATCGTCATAATTTAGATTGAGATTCTGTTCCATCCATAGAATTGCTCTATCGATATCCTGATTAAGCTGTTCGGGCTCAGCGCCCCATATGCAGGCTCCGTATGAGAATAAGAAGAGCATACAGACCAAGACCAGCGTGAGTATTTTGGGTTTTCGTGCCATTTACTACTCCCTCCCATTAATAGTTTCCAGATGTACCAGGTTAATTTTCCCCTTTCTTTACAACATCTCCGATATTATACAATATTTGCATAATAATGTTATTTTGTATTTATTCGGTCATATTTTAAATAGTCCTGCTTATATGCTTCGACATTAAATAGCTACATGATTTAATACTGTAGCTCTTAGATATACTTTGGAATAATAAGAAACAATGCGGATTGTTGGGAAGAAATAATGATTTATACGATGTGATGTATAAGAAAATTAGAAATGAAAAAAAGCTGGGTCCGAGAAGAGTTGACCCAGCTTGGCAGCACCTAATTACTGCCCTGTCTTTCTGACGGCTATAGAAAGGATAGCTAAACGATAATTATTACCTTAATAATTGAGAGACTAGATTACAGCAATGAACCAGGCGAATAGCTACACCGTCAACTCCCTTTATCCGCAGGGCACTGGTTTCATTATCGGGAGTGACTCCAGTATTAATAGTCGGTACATTAAGAATTTCTTCTACCAGGGCATCCTGAAAAAACATTTCTTTAAGCCGGGTTAAAACCTGACTAGAACTGACCGCGCCATCCCCAAGAGCAGCATAAAGGTCATCTACGGATACAAAACTAAAGCGTTTGGCTACTTCCTGTAATTGGTCTTCTTTAAGAAACTCTTTAGGATTAAGGTGTTTTTTCTTTAGTTCTTTCTCTAAAAGGTCGTGCCCCTTGATTATATTTTCTTCCCGTTCTTTACGTTTTCTCTTGAGCCTTTTGGCTATCTCATAGTACATTTCCGAATCTAAATTACCTATATGCAAATAAGTGCGACTTTTTTGATATTCCCCATCTTCCTGCTTTTATTCACCAGGGATTCACGGTGCAATATGACTGAAATGTTATATGCACAGCCCATTTCATCAACAAAATATATTTTGTGCCGGTATTTGGGCGCGCTGATCCGCGTGTTGCTGTTCTGCTATGGTTTCAGTATTCTGTTAAATATGATAAGCATGTTCAGATTTATCCAAGCCGGGTGGGATATTGAGTACACATTCTTTTTCAAATATTTTGCCGTTTACATGCTGCCAACCATTGCATTTTTAAGCGCGTTTATTATGTTCATCATGCTTCTTCTGAAAAAGGGCATTGCCGTATTTCCCATCTACATTGCTTACGTTATTTTTAACGCAACTCCAAAGGTGTTTGAAAACGGCAACAGCCTGGGGGTTTTGTTCAGAGCGATTATCCGGCTTGACGGGCAGTCGGTAAGCGTACAGGACGTGATGCTGAATCGGGGAATCTATCTGTTGCTGGCGGTAGTGTTGATTTTTGTTGCCTGCAAGTTGTATGACCGCCTGAAAAGCAATTTGAGAAAGGCGGTTACAATATGAGATATAATCTGAAACTCCTGTTTTCTCCGGTAAAATGGCTTTGCTGCTTATTGTTTGTCGCCATTATACCCCTTGTCATGTATGCGCCGACTTATTTTGATTTCACCAACATATGTACGATATATATGCCCTTTGTCGGGGTAGCTTTATTTACGGATATAATGACTATCGACAAGAGCAACAGCTTCGAAGAAATAGCGTATATATCAAATCGAAAGCCAATCAAAACCTTGGTGCAAAGGTACTTTATTATGGCTGTTCTGCTTTTGGCATTTGTGCTGCTTGCCAATTGCATTTTCAGGCTTTCTCAGCTAATCAATAATGAATTCTGGCTGGAGCCGCTATCCTTGCTTGAATTTGCTCTGTTTGCCTGCGGCAGCAGCTTGATGCTCGGAACATTCTCCATGAGTATTGCAAACATTATGAATAATCCATTTGTCGGATACGGCGCAGCCTTACTCTATTGGGTGTATTGGAATATAAACAGCGAAAAACAGTCGCTGCTCAACTTGTTCCCCTTTATAGCAAATCCGATATTTTACGAAAAATTCTTAGCTGTAGAATACCTGTCGGTTATTGTATTGATGATACTGAATTGTCTGTTAGTCAGAAAGAGTCCTTTTTTTCTTGCCGATAAGGTATAACGAGGTGAAATATGTCCTCCGCTACTACTTCTTGAACAGATCTGCGTGTGTCCCGGTTCGGGAGGCTACCAGAAGGAGCATCCCGCTGTCGATCTGATAGATTAACAGCCAATCCGGAAGTATATGGCACTCCCGGAAGCCGGTATAATTCCCCGCCAGTGCATGGTCGCGATGTTTCCGGGCCAGTGGCTTTTCTTCCAAAAGCGCTTGCAAGACTTCTTCCAGCAAATCCAGGTTATACCCGCGCTTTTTCAACAGTTTATAGTCTTTGCGGAATTGTGCGGTCGTTTTTAATGTCAGCATTCGCGATCCAGCTCCTCGAACAGTTCGCGAACAGAAACGTAGGATTTCGCCGGGATTTTTCCGCTGGCAATGTCCCTGGCTTCCTGTATGGCTGCTTCTGTTTTATTGTTATAGTCGGGCTGTTTCATCTCAAAAGGCAGGCCACCCACCATCAAAGACTGATGCAGGAAAATGTTCACAGCATCGGTGAGGGTAATGCCAAACTTGGCAAAAAGCTGTTCTGATCTCGCTTTAGTCTCCGGGTCAATGCGAATGTTAATGTTTGCTGTCTTTGCCATAAACTCACCTCCTTGCCCTCTCTTTTTATTATATCTCGTTGTACGCACAATACCAATACAACGTGAAACATTTTTGGGAGGCGATCATCCCGTTCAACAAGGAATGACCTACGGCTAGCATTTACACCCATAAGGAAATCTAAATAGCGGTTGCAATATAGGAATTGTCACCAATACCCAGTAATACGAACTAAGAATCGCGAAAGGACATAAGCGAAGATAGCCAGAAGCACTATTCCCCCGATTACTTCTATCCAACCTGTATTACCTGCCAATCCTGCTAGTAGAGGTAAAACACAGATTGTTGGCAGTATACTATTATATAGCATTAGTTCTCCTTTTTTATAACTGCTTACTGGAAATGTACCGAGAAAAGCCTTAAGCTTTTCTTCATTTTCATAAATTATTCTCCTGAGTAAGAATCCCAACATTAAAATAATAGCTATCAGGAAACCTAATCTTACCCCATCAGGTAAGGGAAACAGCACCACCAGAGCTCCCATCGCAAAAAACTGTAAGTAGAGTATTTGTATACTTCCATTACGCATAAGATATTTGACATAAAAATATATGTGCGTATAAGCCGTTTTAAACGGTATTGCCAATCGCCTCTGTGACCAAAAGGAATACCCGTTTCTTTTGCGTGCGGGCTGCCCCGCATACCCAAGCAAGCTTCCCATTAAAGTACTATCATAGAATGCCTCCGAATTGACCACCTCTTCCCAATCCTTAACCGGGAATAAGTATTTCAGTGCAACCATCAGAACTAACATCAATAATAAAATCTTGATCATAATAATTAAGTATAATCCCTGAACTGTATAGATGTAGGGCCTCACGAGCATCTGCCAGGCGGCAATAAAGGCGATTAAAAACAGTGGATCAAAAAACCATTTAATATGCTTTGAGAATCTTTGCTGGATAAAAAACTTTGTTCCCAGTACCAACATTCTTAATAAGAGAATCCACAGCCCGATGTATAACCACAGGTTCCAGGATACGCCTTCCAGGTGCAGGAATATGGGATAGAATGCAAACACAACAGCCGCTACCCGAATACTGTTAAGGAGAAAACTAGTTATAACCCCCAAACCGGCCAGGAGCTTAAATTCTTTGGGGTGGTAAAAAAGGTGAGCTAAATCTGCCTGAACAAGATAAGTGCGGAGATTTCCTTTAACGGTTACCCAGGCCAGCAGAAGTATCAAAAGTAATTCATACTCCGGCATAAACCAGGAAGGTAGAGTAATTAGCCATTCCCGGTATGTGCAGAATACAAGTACGGATAAAGGAACAATAATATACAAGGCAACCCAGAAATCAACGATTAATTTTAAGGCATCACTTACTCGTCGTAAACGGGCCGACATACGTTTTTGCCATAAAAAAAGAGTTAGGTTTCGTCTCATCCGTTTTTACCTCTCGTTAATCGGAGAAAAATCTCAAACAAGTCTTCCTCGGCACAGCGAGCTTTATTTTGCAATTCCAATAGCGTACCGGTGACAATTATTTCACCCTTATCAAGAATAATAAACCGGTCACAGATACGCTGGGCCGTTTCTAAAACATGGGTACTGAGGAGCATCGAAGCACCACGTTGCTTTTCCTGCTCGAACAATTCCAGGAGCTCTTGTATAGCCAGGGCATCCAGACCATTAAAAGGTTCATCAATCAAGTATAGCGGTGGCCGCGCCAGTATAGCACAGATAATCATAATCTTCTGGCGCATGCCTTTGGAAAAACCTCCGGGGAAATGGTGTTTAACCTGCTCCATTTGAAATTGCTTTAAGAGTTTATCAGCCTTTCTTTCAAACTCCCTTCGGTCTAACCCTCTGGACATAGCTACGATCTCCATGTGCTCCCACATCGTGAGTTCTTCATATAGAGCGGGCGCTTCCGGTATGTACGTATATTGTTCGGGCAACACAACCCGGCCTTGCGTCCCGGTTATTAACCCCTGCAGGGCTTTTATCAGCGTTGACTTGCCGGCACCATTGGCACCGATTAATCCCACCAGTTCCCCTTCACCGACTGTAAAGCTAATATCCTTGATGACGGCAGTCACCTTCGTATAACCTGCTTTTAGGTTTTCCACATTTAGAATTGGTCGCATAATGACCCCCTTTTCCAACTGGCCTTACAAAAATGATGATAGCCTATTTTCCCCAAAAGCACCAATATAAATGGTTGTTGTAATAAAAATACTCTACTTTACGAACCGTCCCTATAAATTCTGTTGAGTTTTGTAAAATTAAGTATTGTCTCAGTTTTTCTTCTATTAATCGCCACTAGCGGTGCCAACCCGGCTTACTGGTTTATTTATCAGCCTTAGTTGCCTGAATAGTAAAACGTGTTTCACGATTAAATTACATAAGGACTACTAATTTGGGCAGCCAATATTTAGCTGTATTGTAAAAGAATTTTTACCAATTAAACGATAATATGTCAAGAAGATATGTTTAAGGAGTTGAATATTTTGCAGGTAAATGCAAGTAATTATCAACCCAATGCCTGTCCGACCACGCCGAGCAGAGTTCAGAGCAAATCGGACACCGCTGTTTTTACGGTCAATAATTCTGGTACTGCGTCAAAAGATGCATCTAAAGATATTTGGGCAGAACTGGGCAGTAAATATGACATTCGCCATGCTACCTTCGATGAATTATGTGAAATAGCACATAAACTATATTCTGCCGGACAGATATCATTTGGTGATATGGCCATAATGACTTTTGATTGGAAAAGAGCAGCGGACGATTTAAGGAAAAACCATCCGGATGTAGTGGCCGATTTAAATCTAGTCCCTGCAGATTCAGAGGGCCGAAGAGATTGGATTGCCGAGTTTGATGCCCGGGCCAAACGTGCTTTTATCCAAGGAAACGATGGCGGTTATATACGAAACCAGAAACTGGCGGACGTACTCCGGCGAATAAGCGGGGAAAAGTCTTAAGGACACAGTCTACCGTCTGCCGTTCCCTGTAGTTGTTTTTTGACCATGCTCTCAAAATTATGATAAAATATGAATGCAAATATTGATATAAGGGAGATTTTAGTGATGCCAAACATCAGGCCAATTTCTGATTTAAGAAATAACACCAATGAAATTTCAGAGCTTTGCCATAATACCAAAGAGCCAGTTTTTATAACAAAAAACGGTGTTGGTGATATGGTTGTGATGAGTGTTGAAACTTATGAGCGTCAGCAAGGACTCATAAACCTGTATGTAAAGCTGGCCGAAGCGGAGGAAGAAATAGCAAACGGTGCAGAAGGTGAGGACTTTTTTGAGTATGCAAGACGGTTGAGGAATAGCGTACATGGACAAGTATAAGGTTAAGATATATCCTGCTGCCCAAATGGACTTGAATAATATTGTCAGCTACTTGAATACACTGTCACCGCAAGCGGCGATTAGATACTATGACCTGCTGGTAGAAAAAATCGGTAGCCTTGTGGAAATACCGGAACGGTGTCCCTTTGTACGAGATATCGCATTGAAAGCAAAAGGATACCGGTATCTGATTGTAGAAAACTATTTGGTGTTTTTTGTGGTAAAGGGTGATACGGTACAGATTCGCCGCATTTTATACAACAAGCGCCAATATAAAAGGTTGTTATAAGAAAAATGCTCCCTCTCTTGCTTTGCTCCCTCAACACCCTACTCGAATAAAAATTTTACCTGATTTCTACCGGAGGCTTTGGCCTGGGTAATGTTATCGTAAATGAGCTTCCTTTTCCGGGGGTACTTTCAGCATGCTAAATCTTTAAAAGGAGTGGTGTAAATGTCTGAAAAACTGGTGATTATTGGTGGGGTAGCCGCAGGAACTAGTGCTGCTGCTAAAGCGCGACGGGTAAATCCAGACCTCGATATTACAGTATATACTGATGACGAGTACATATCCTATGCCGGATGCGGTTTACCATATTTTATAGGTGGAAAAATAGCGTCCCGAGAAAATCTGCTGGCCAGATCGCTAGCAGATTTTGCTGCCCAGAATATCAGTGTGAAAACCTTGATGCGGGCGGAAGAAATTAAACCGGAGAATGGAAAAGTGATAATCCAGAATCTACAAAACCAGCTTACTTTTGAAGATAATTATGACCGCCTGGTAATAGCCACCGGTGCACGTCCTTTTGTTCCTCCATTGGAAGGAGTCGAGTTGGATGGCATTTTCACCTTACGAACCATACACGACAGCGTGAGAATCAAAGAATATCTCTTCCAACACCGCCCCCAAAAGGCAGCTGTAATTGGTGCAGGCTACATTGGCCTGGAAATGGTGGAAAACCTCGTGGAACACGGCTGTCAGGTTACTCTAATTGAGAAAGCACCTCATATTATTCCCAATATGGATGCAGATATGTCCCAAATACTTACTCAATACCTGCAATCCAGGGGTGTGGAAATACGTACCGGAGAAACTATTACCAGCTTTATGGGTAATAAATCGGTTAGTGGATTATCTACTGACAAAGGCGAAATTGCTGCTGACTTTGTACTGCTATCCATTGGCGTTCAGCCTAATTCAGAAATTGCCGCAGCAGCTGGAATAGAACCAGGTATAAACAATGCCATTCGAGTAAATGCCAAAATGGAAACTAATAAAGATCGAATTTATGCAGCCGGCGATTGTGCAACCACCAGCCATTTAACATCCGGAAAGGAAGTCTATATTCCTATGGGTACCACCGCCAATAAGCAAGGAAAAGTAGCTGGCGAAAATGCCGCCGGCGGAAACGCATCCTTTAGCGGCGTACTTGGTACTGGTATAGCAAGGGTTATGGAAATGGAAATTTCCCGTACCGGTCTTTGTGAGAGCGAATGTCAGGCATTAGGTATTAATTATATCTCCAGAAGAATAAAATCAAGAACTGCTGCCCATTACTGTCCTGTCTCCGGCGAGATTCATCTTAAGCTTATTGTTAACCAAAACAATAATTGCCTCATCGGTGCCCAGATAGTAGGTTTTGCCGGAGCAGCCATGCGCATTGATATGTTGGCCACTGCGATTACAGTAGGAACTACGGTTGAAGATTTGATAGATATGGATCTAGCCTATTCTCCGCCATTCAGCCCGGTATGGGATCCGGTTCTGATTGCGCTCAACCAGTTTTAATAAACATAGAGGAATCCTGTTCTACCAGGCTGGTAATGACATGGTAAAATAACGATTAACTTTCTTTCAGATTCTCATGCAGCAAATAATGAGTTACCGGGCTAAGTGTAGATATTGTTTTCAATGCCTAGTCGTTCATTAATCATGTTCTCAAAATTTTTGAAATCATTATTTTCACATCTCTCTTTATAACTTAATATTTTGCTTCACGAAAGCTTAGAGTAGCTTTTTCTGAATTGGAATTCGTACTTAGCCTGATACCATATCGTAACCGATACCAAAGGCTGTTTGGCCCCACCTTAACCTTTCAAAAACCACATACAAAATCTTCATTAAAGCTCTTTCAAATAACTCTGTATAGTCATATCATTAGCTTAATTCATCAACTGAATTATTTAATTCCCCGTAATATCATGGAAACCCTTCGGTAAATTATCGTATTATTCCTCTTGTATTCTTATATTTTCGCTATTATTCGCTATTAATAGATAGGAATTTGCTTTTTCCCTTTCACTGTATGTTTTTCAGCTTCGCGGATAAATTCGGGGATAAACTTTTCCAGTTCTTCCACTATGCAGATGTCCGAATGGCGGAATATTGCCACATCGGGGTCGCGGTTAATAGATACCACTGTTTTGGAGTCCTTCATGCCTACGATATGCTGCATGGAACCGGAAATGCCGCAGGCCACGTAAAGCAGCGGTGCAACCTTTTTGCCGGTGAGTCCCACCTGGGCATTATACTCGATCCACCCGTTATCACATGCCACCCTTGATCCTGCGATTGCGGACCGGCTAAAACAGGAGGCCATTTCACGTATCATCTGGAGGTTCTCGGCTTTGCCGATCCCCTTGCCGGCTGCGATAATCACCTCGGCATGTTCAAGCTCGGTGTTGGACTGGTCCGGAATCATAAACTGTAGATTTGATGTAAAAACCGGATCGATGGCAGCATTTATATAACTAATCGTCCCTGGTTCCGCCTGTTGGACATTTGCGGGGAAAGCACCGGGGAGAACCGTGATGACAAGGGGCGGTTTTCCGGCTTTGTACAGCAGGTCGAGTTTCCCATGGAACCCGCTTCGGCGATATCTTATGCCGTCGGGGATAAATTCGATCCCGGCCACGGATGTTATACAGCCACCTTCCAGTAGGGCTGCCACCCGAGGCGCATAATCGTATCCGGTTGATGTATGGGCAATGATGATGATGTCGGGCATGATCTGCTCGGCAGCCAGGAGGGCTGCTTTTTCCCATCCCTCGCAGGTATATTCGGCCAAACCGGGACTATTTATAACCAGCAAATCGGCTCCAGAAATGGAATCAGCACCAGCGATATTTCCCGGCAATACGACTGTGATCCCGGAATCATAGCGGTCCGCAATTAGGGATGCACAGAAAATCAACTCATAGGTGACCGGAAGGATCCGGCCTTCGCTTTGTTCACACATGATCATGATGGAATGGTTCATACGGTTCTCCTTTAGAGCAAGAATTTTTCGTGGAGCAGCTGCCATAGCGCCGCAGCCTTTTCGGCCGGGGTTCCTTCCAGCCTGATACCGGTACGGTTGAATCCTACCTCCGAGATTCTTTCCACAGTTTCATATTCATAAGCGGACGTACTGACAGTGCCCCTGATTTCCGTAATCTCGGTGTTCTTAGCCCGCATAACATTTGAAAGAGAAGGGTACCGAGGCCGGTTAATCCCGGACTGGACTGCAACCAGGGCAGGCAGCAGAAGCTCCATGGAACACCTGTGGCCGGAATCAAGCTCCCTCTCCACCTGGATGCTCTGCTTTTCAGG
>CAZOIC010000028.1:0-21293 GCA_964579945.1 uncultured Syntrophomonas sp.
ACCTGGCGATGACTTAACAAAGACTTTATGTTATTGCGGCTCTTATCAGGCATTTGTTCAATCAAAAATTTCATTAATTCTTCCGGTTGAGCCACATTTAAAAGAGTCTGGCGGTTCGACCCTTTATGATCCTGCCGATATTTTTTCATTCTAACCCTCCCTGTTACCAATCAAGGTAATCATATTATATACAATACTTATGGAAATTAACGTAATACTGAAATTAATACTACTCTAAGAGAAAATAAGAGACAAAAATTATAAAATAGCCTATAATTGTAAAATATACGTAATTTTTGTTAATGGGGATTATCAGTTTATGGATAAGCAATTTAAAAATCGGGGAGTATTAAAATTGCAACCGCATGATCATGCCTGTCTGATATATGAATCAGAAGACGAATGGCGGGATAATGTTATTCCTTTTATTATAGCGGGGCTTAAGCAGGGGGAGAAATGTGTTTACGGGCTTAATCACCGGAGTCAACAATATATTCTCGATTGCCTCCGGGAAGAGGGTATAAATGTAGCAGCTTATGAAGAATCGGGACAACTATTGATTTTAGATAAAAGTATACTACCAGGAGAATCCGATGGAGACCGCCTGGATCAAATGCAGGATTTCTATATCCAATACCTGAAGAAGTGGCTGGCTGAAGGCTATCCAGCAGTGCGTTTTACTAGTGAATCTTTATATAATTTAATAGGGATTGAATCCACTAAAACTATGGTAGAAGTTAATTCTCGCATGAATACTATGCTTTTTCCTCATTATCCCTGCGCAGCTCTTTGCCAGTATGACCGCTTCAAAACCGATCCCAAACTATTAAAATATGCTATCCTGAGTCATCCCATAGTTATCAAAAACAATGAGCTTTATGTTAACCTTGCCAGCATTCCCGATAAACGCTTTTTAGAAATTACCAGCGACCGCTGGGAAGCTGAACACTGGTTGGCGGTTATAGAAAGAGAAAACCGAGACTTGGAAAAACTACAGATGGTTGACCATACCCTGAATAATTCCAGCTAACCCCTGTTATGTTTCCAGGCCGATGGCTCTGTTATGGCCTGTAATAAGGGCTTTTATCAGCTCATGGATCGCAGCGGTCAAAGCATTCAGCACCTTGGAGAAATGGAGCCTTACTGGCGGGAATACCTGACTGAGATAATTCAGGAACTCCAACAAACAGGTACCCACCGCTACGAAAGAGAATGGCCCCTCCCGGGTGGCGGCCGGATGGTTGTAGACTTGTCAATCCTTGAGGGATTCGATAACTTTGGTAAATTAGCCTATTATTTTGTCTCGCTAAGTGATGTTACCGGACAAAAAGAAGCGCAAGAGGCCCTGCGCAGATCTGAAGAACATTTCCGGTTAATGGCTGAAAATGCCTATGATATGATTAGCATTATAGACCGACAAACCTTCCAACATAAATACTTGAGCCCATCTCATGAGCGCATAGTTGGTTATAAAGCGGAAGAATTAATGGGAAAATCCTGCTTAATGCATGTGCATCCAGAGGATATAAAATCAGTTATAAAAAAACTCCAAGAAGGTATTAAAAAAGGCAGCGCAGGTGCTCAGTACCGTGCACGCAATAAGGATGGCGTTAATCTATGGTTCGATAGTTTTGGTAAAGTGATCGAATCAGGGGAATATAAGGGGGATGTTTTGCTCATAACCCGTGATATAACTGAGCGTAAAATGGCAGAAATCGCCATGCGTAATTCGGAAGAAAAATACCGCTTAATTGTTGATAATGCTTATGATGGCATTTCTATTTTTGATTCCTCGACCTTAATTAGTACTTATCAAAACCCGGCTTTGAAAAAAATGTTGGGCTACCCCGAGAACGCCATGTTGAATCGCCCTCTCTTTGAGTTTGTACATCCAGATGAGTTAACAATGGTAGAAGAAACACTAAAAGAAGGACTGGAAAATGGCCAGGGCTGTATACAGTGCCAGCTCAGAAAAAATGATGGCAGTTATATCTGGATGGAAATCAACGGCAGGGTTATGCATCGGGATAGCGATAGTCCCCATCTGTTATTTATTACCCGCGATATAAGTCAGCGTAAACGAGTAGAGGAGGAGCTTAGAGCTAGTGAAACGCGCTTGCGCTACAGTGAACAGGAATTACGGCAACAGCTTGATTACCTAAATTATTTAATAAACACTATGGGTGAAGTATTTGTAACTTACGATTTAAATCATCGCATAACCTTTGTTAATCATGCTGTATATAAACAACTGGGTTATCAGCCTGAAGAATTACTGGGCATTAATGTAATTGATTTTATTATCCCCCCCGACAAAGAGAGAATGGCCACTTATATTGGTACCCGTCTACTAGACGGTAAACCGGGAATATTCGAAACCGTAGTAAAACGTAAAAACGGTACCGAAGCCTTGGTGCGAATTAAGAGTTCACCGATCAAAGAAGAGGATACCGTTGTTGGCGCTATGCTGCTTCTAGAAGATATTTCAGAATACCGGAAAATCCAAAAAGAGATGGCTCGGTTAGATCAGCTTAACACGGTTGGAGAAATTGCAGCAGGAATAGGCCATGAAATAAGGAACCCTATGACTACGGTAAAAGGATTCCTGCAGATTTTAAGTCAGGATGAAGATTTTATCCACCACCAGCAATATTTCAATCTTATGCTGGATGAGTTAGAACGGGCCAATGCTATCATTAGCGAATTCTTAGCCCTGGCCAAAAATAAGCTGGTAGATTTACAGCCCCGTAATTTAAACAGCATAATAACCGCTATATTCCCCCTGCTTCAGGCCGACGCCATACTGGCTGATAAATCAATTGTTCTGGATCTAGCAGAAATCCCGGACTTGCTCCTGGATGAAAAAGAAATTCGCCAGCTCCTGCTTAATCTGGTTCGAAACGGCCTGGAGGCAATGCAGGCAGGGGGTACTGTACATATAAGCACCTGCCTGGAAGAAGACCAGGTAGTCCTGTCGGTGCAGGATGAAGGTAACGGTATTGACCAGGATCTGCTGGATAAACTCGGAACTCCCTTCGTTACAACCAAGGATAATGGTACCGGATTAGGCCTGGCCATATGTTTCAGTATAGTGGCTCACCATGAAGCCAGTATTTATCCATCTACCAGTGCAAACGGAAGCACCTTTATTATCCGTTTTAAAATACCCCATTTAAGTACGGAGCAGATGACTTTGCCCCTGGTTTGATACAAAAATGTTTCATGTGAAACATTCATTTAGCCTTTTACCGTAATTTCTTTAGAGCTGCAATATCACGGTCGATCTCTTCAAACGGTGTTTCCAGGATAAAGGGTAAGGTGCCAAAAAAATCATGCCTAAGCAATCGTTTAAAACTCGCTTCCCCTATGAATCCATCACCGATATGAGCGTGGCGGTCACGTTTAGATCCCAATTCCTTTTGACTATCATTGCTGTGAATAAATTTGATAGCATCTCGCCCAAAAGTACGGTCTATTTCCTCTAACACCTGGACAATCCCCTCCTCGCTGCTCACATCATAGCCGGCCGCAAAAACGTGACAGGTGTCCAGACATATCCCTATTCTTTCCTGATTATTAATTAGTTGCAATATGGTATTAATCTCATTAAAATCCCGGCCAATCTCTGTTCCCTGCCCGGCCATAGTTTCCAAACAAACAGTAACCTCTCCAGTATAGTTATCAAGTACATCATTAAGCAGCCGGGCTATCCTATCTATTCCTTGTTCCTGGGTAGAAGTAGTATAAGAACCCGGATGCAGCACCAGATAATCAGCCCCAACCAGACTGCAGCGCTGCAAATCTTCCTTAACTACCTGATGGGCCAATTCATACAAATCATCCTTGGCAGCAGCGGGATTAGAAATATAGGGGATGTGAACAACTACTGGATTAATATCATGGGCTAAAAGGGTAGACTTAAAATAATCGACTTCCTCTTCTGTAAAGGTACGAGCCCCGCTCCCCCGCGGGTTGCGCACAAATATCTGCAAAGCTTCCAACCCCAGGGCAACGGCCTCATCAGCAGTATGCTTTAACCCCTTCCCGATGGGTAAATGAGCTCCAATTCTAGGCTGTTTATTAATTGTCGTCACTCCTTGACTGTTTTTATTGATTATATCAAAAAATGCAATATTTATTGAAACTTGCAGTTATTCAGTCTTAACTTGCCGTAAATGCAAATTTTCCTCTTAAGAGCTTATATCCTTATATGGTAATCTATACATAACCAGGTACATCCTGCGAAAGGAATGTGGTTTGCGTTCATGAATAAGGTGCTTAAATGGATGTTGCTCCTGGCCGGGGCCGGTACGGCAATAATGCTGTTGACCCGCCTGCCGGTGCTGGGGCTGGAGGAAGCCAGTTTCTGTGGGCGTTGTCATGTTATGCAGGAGCAGGTGGATACTTATCAGCATTCTCCCCACCAGCAGGCAACTAATTGTGGTGCCTGTCATGACCCTCATGGGCTGCTGACCGGCAGTGTTTATGCAAGCTATACTGGAACCAGAGATGTATATCGGGTTGTTACCGATACCACTCCTGAAGAAATTCGAATTACCGATATGAGTAAACGGGTAGTACAGAACAACTGCCTGCGTTGTCACGGCGATATCATGCGTGAAATTGGAGATACCAGTCAAAACGGAGGGGCCCATTGTTTTCATTGTCATCGGGAAATTATTCATCCGAAATAACCCCCATGGCCGATAGCCATATAACAAGTATGAAAATTCCCGCGGCTTTAGTGGGTGTCATCCTGAGCGTAGCGAAGGATCTGATATGATATTCCGGTGAAAGATCCTTCACTTCGTTCAGGATGACAAGGGAAATATTAATCCTTAAAGGAGCGTGAGGGTATAATGTCAGCTAGAAGCAAACAGTTTATTATGGTGGCCATTCCGGTTGCCCTGTTAATTATAATAGCCGGGTTTTTCTTTTTCACCCGCCACAACCAGGATTTAGCAGAAGGCCCGGTGGGGGAAATTGCCGCCAACGAACCCCGTTCCGAAGTCTGGGGTGCCTTCTATCCCCGGCACTGGGACAGTTACCAGGCTAATTACGAAAATAGCGACAATCCCTCTCACTTTGAAACCAAGCCTTACTTAAAAACTATGTACGCCGGAATAGGTTTTGCGGCCGAGTATAATGAGCCCCGCGCCCATGTATATACCCTGGATGATATCCGAGCTATCGACCCTGCCCGTAAAAAATCCGGGGCCGCCTGTAATACCTGCAAGTCATCCCAGATTCCGGAGATGATTAATAAATACGGTGATAAATACTACCTTATGACCTTTGAGGAAATTAACCAGCAATTGACCGAGCCTATTGGTTGCCTGGATTGCCATGACCCTAAAACTATGAAACTGCGTATCAGTCGTCCGGCTTTAATCGAAGCCCTGGAAAGGCAGGGGCGCGACCTTAACAAGATATCAAATCAGGAAATGCGTACCCTGGTTTGTGCCCAATGTCATGTTACCTATTATTTCCTTCCTGAAAGCAAGAAACTTACCTTTCCCTGGGATAAAGGGGTAAAAGCAGATGAGATTCTGGCCTATTACGATGAAAAGGGATTTACGGAAACAGTGCATCCTATAGCTGGCAGCGGGCTGGTTAAACCTCGCCATGCAGAATATGAAACTTTTATAGGCAGTACTCATGAAAGCGCCGGTCTGGCCTGCGCTGATTGCCACATGCCCTATACCCGGGTAGGAAATGTAAAAATTAGTTCCCATGATTGGAGCAGTCCATTAAATCGTATTGAGCAGAGCTGCACCACCTGCCACCGTAATGGTGTAGATTGGCTGCGGGGGCGGGTCGAGGGTATCCAAAAGCAATGTAAGGAAACCCAGGATTTAGCTGGTGAAGCAATATTAGAAACGATAGCAGAGTTGAAGATTAGCCGTGAAACCACGGGAGTCAACCAGGAGAAATTGCAGCAAGCTATGGATTTGCACCGTAAAGCCCAATGGTACCTGGATTATGTGGTAGTGACCAACGGCTATGGTTTCCATAACCCCACTGAAACTTTAAATAATTTAAGCAAGTCCATCGATTATGCCCATAAATCTACCCGGCTTGCTCGGGAGGCCCGGGGCTTAAACTAATAAGGGCCTGCCCTTCAGGCAAGTAGGAGGTATATTTTTGAATAAACAGCATCCGGTTAAGACTATTTTCCCGGCCTTAACCTCTATGCAAACAGCCATCTACCTGTTAATCCTCATTGCTTTGCTAAGTGCTGTGGGAACCATTATTCCTCAGGGTGAGGAGAGCCGTTTCTATATACAGCATTATGGCCAATACCCGGGCACTTTTATTACCCTGCTGGGACTGAATCATCTATATCAAGTATGGTGGTATCAGGTTCTTATGGGTTTTCTTTGTCTGAGTCTGTTGCTATGTAGTTACCAGCGCCTTAGACGAACCTGCAACCTGGCCAGCACAGGTTCATTAATATTGCACCTGGGTATGGTAGTTATTATTGTGGGGGCGACCTGGTCTTTAGGCTATGCTAAATCAGTTTATCTGGAAATTAATGAGGGCGAAGCTGCTTTCTTAAAGGATTATGGTTTAAAAGAAGGGTACCTGCAGGTTAAAAAATTTAAGGTTGATTACTACCCTGACCATAGTCCCCGGCAATATTATGCCCATTTATCTTTGCAAGATTATAAAGGCGGCAACTATGAAGAGAACATTGCTGTAAACCACCCATTAGAAGCAGCCGGCCTAAAAATCTATCAGACCTCCTGGAGCTGGTCTATGCAAGCTAATGTTATCCAGGATGAAAATAAACAACAACTATCCTTGCAAAATGGAATAGCTGTACCGCTTCCTGATAATAGCAGTCTGGAAATTAAAGCGCTGTTTATCCCGGACTATCAGGAGGATGGTATGGGACTGCAGACCAAAAGCCCCTATCCTAATAATCCCCGCATGCTGGCAACATTAATGAAGGAAGGTCAAATTGCGGATATGATGGTCCTGGCCCCGGGGGAATCACAAAATCTGGGGGGATACACCATTGTTTTTCAGGGCTTTGCTCCCTACACCGGGCTTACTATAAAAGAGGACCGCGGTGTAAATATGGTCTTCACCGGGTTTGCCCTGCTCTCGCTGGGTTTACTGATTCGCTATAGGAATCTTTATAGAAGAAAGGCTGCTTAAAATGGAGAATCACCTGCTTAATATTGGGTTTGCTCTGCTCCTGACAGGAATTATGGTTAATCTTTATTCTCTATGGTGGTCAACGGAGCGGTTACAAAACATTATTAAGGGCATCTTCTGGCTGGCTCTGTTATCTTTAACTGTTGCTATCATAGTACGAATAGCAGCAACCGGGCGTTTGCCTTCTGCCAGTATGTATGAGTTTATTCTGATTTTCACCTGGGCTATCCTTTGTCTTTTCGTTATCACCAGGCAGAAGTTTAATTCCCCGGTTTTTGATTTGTTGTCAAACATCCTGGTAGTCCTGCTTTTATTGGCAGCCAGTTTCCTACCCTCTGAGACTCGTCCCCTGATGCCAGCTTTACAAAGCGCGTGGCTGCATATTCATGTCTTAACCGCTATCATTGCCTACGGTTCTTTTGCCGTTGCCTTCTGCCTGGCCGGGGTGTACCTGTTCCAGGAAAACAATACTGCCACCGCCGAGCTCAGGCGTTTAGATCAATTGATTTACCGCCTAGTCGTACTGGGTTTCGTATTTTTAAGCCTGGTCATCATCACCGGTGCTATCTGGGCAGAACAAGTCTGGGGCAACTGGTGGACCTGGGATCCCAAAGAAACCTGGTCACTGGTAACCTGGTTGGTCTATGCTGCCTACCTGCACGCTCGCCGCACCTATAATTGGAAGGGGCGCAAAAGTGCGGTTATGGTAATTGTAGGCTTTGTAGTAGTCCTTATTACCCTCTTTGGAGTAAGTTTAATATTACCGGGTCTGCATAGCTATATTTAACCACTCTGGCATTAACCGACTTTCACTGCAGTACCACTGGCGGCCACCATCAGCATGCCATCGCGGATTACCTCATAATCAAGGTCAATGCCGACCACAGCATTAGCCCCTAGCCGACGAGCCTTTTCCGCCATCTCATCAACCGCAATCCGGCGGGCTTCGTTAAGTTTGGCTTCATAGGCACCGGAGCGTCCCCCTACAATGTCAGTTATACTGGCAAAGATATCCCTGACTACATTGGCTCCCATAATAGCTTCACCCGCCACCAATCCCAGATATTCGCGAATGGGTTGTCCTTCTATGCCTGGTGTAGTTGTAAGAATCATAAATCATACCTCCTTTTTCTATTTAAAAACATATTATCATAATTTATAATAATCTCCACAAAAAACCCCGCCAAATCGGCGGGGTTAATTCGGGAGGTAATGAATTATTTTTTAATATTGTTGTTTATGAGGATGGTTTTTATTCCGTCTCTCATAATGGGACTACTCAAAATGGGTAACTTCACTAATTTCAGTAGCCAGAGCATCTACAGCTCTTTTTACCATTGCTTTTCTCATTATTTTTTCATCTTCAGATTTCAAGGAAGGATTTCCTACGGGATGGGGGATTGCCACTGTGGGAACAATTCGGTTAGCACCTACTGATTCGGAAATAGTAGTAATGGTAGCCATATGAACAATGGGGATACCGTATCTTTCGATTTCTTTTACCATCGTTGCACCGCAACGAGTACAGGTTCCTCAGGTAGAGGTTAATATAACCCCATCGACACCGGCTTCTTTTAATTCTTTGCCGATTTCGGTTCCAAATTTTACGGCATTACTTACGGAAGTACCAGTTCCGGTAGTAGTATAAAAAAATTCATATACATTACCGATATAGCCTTCCTTTTGCAGTTCCTTTAAGATATCCAGGGGAGCAACCCGGTCGGGAATCTCATTGGCATAAACCGGGTCATAGCCACCGTGGGTAGTATAGAAATCGGGAGCATTTAAAGCATCTCTTCCACTAACATCGTATTTACCCCATTTTTGGGCACTGGCCGACTGAATACGGTCGGGATTGCCGGCAGGTACAATACCCCCTGAAGTACACAGGGCGATGGTAGCTTTACTTAAATCTTTGATGGCAAGAGCAGGCTCTACTACGTCGAATACCGGCATAGGCATTTCCGTTTCAAACTCTTCCCCTTTTAAGCGTTTGATAAGCATTTCTACTGCCCTTAATGAACCGCGTTTTTCGACTATGATAGTTTTTCTCATACCACGAGCAATATAGCCTTCTTCCTCAGGGGAGCCTATTTCCAGCCCCTTGCCTAGTTTGTAAGCAATATTAGCCATGGCCGGCAGGGCTTTTCTCATACCACCGGCATTATCGCTGGTACTAACCACATAAGCAACCTGTTTGCAGGTATCTAAACCGGGATTTTCGATATACATACCGGTTACTACCGGAATATTCAATTCTTCCGCCACCGCCCGGGAGATTTCGGCACAGGCTACGCCATAGCGGCCAGCATTAAAGGCAGGCCCGGCTACAAAAACATCAGGGGCTTCCTGCTTTACCAGATTTAAAATATACTCTAGGGATTCTTCTTTGTTTTCGTTGAAATAGTTGTCACCACATATTATGGTACCTACTACCTGGCCTTCGCCTTTGAGAAGTTGTTCAAAACCAAGTGCAGGTCCAATTTTTTCGGAATGAAACTCGGGTTTCATCCCGGCCTTATCTTCACCGCCTATTTGTCCAAAAAACTGGTTTACATAGTACAGTACTTTGAATCCGTCAGACATTGCATGTCCTCCCTTCCTTAAATTAATATGCTCTACAGGTCACGTTGTGATAGCCTATTTCAGAGGTAGCACCGATAACCGCATTTAATTCGCACTGCAAGCTGCCGTCTTCTAATAGAGCACCTTCCCAGCCACCAGCTAGAACTGCAATGGCCTCGGCATTGCCAATAACTTTATCAGCGGGAGGTAGGGTAACTACGTGACTGACATTACCGCCGGAAACTACTGCTACTGCCTCTGCCGCAGTATCGGCCAGGGGTTGCGACATGCCGTCTCTACCAGCACATTCGTCCGTAATTAAAACGGTCTTAACCCCTTCATGTTCGCATTTCTTACAGATAATCAGCAGGTCAGAATCGGGATTGCCATATCCTTCCTCAGATACCACTACTGCGTCTGCACCCAACATTTTTACTAATTTTCTAGTGTAGTCGGAAGCCCGCATTTTGCCGGAAAGGGTAGTATGCTCAGGAATCATGATACAACCCATAAAGTTAATTTCTTTACCATGTTGGGCATATAAGTCCAGAATGGCGCTGTTGTTTTGGTGCTGGTAAGTAGTGATTTTGTCACAGGCAGCAACACAGTTACCACTAATAACCGCACCATCTAATTCTTCATTGGCATGCAGCAATGCCGGCAGTATGGTCTGGGCGTTAACCCCATAAATATAGGTATCATGGAGCAATCCCTGGGTAATCATCATTTCCGCATATAAAACCTTGGGCAGGTTAGGATACTTGTTAGTTTCCTCAAAAATGCTGTCCATTTCATAGGTTAAAACTTCGTCCGGAGTCAAATCTTTACCAGCCTGACCAACGAATTCAGCTGCCCTTAATCCTGCCAGTCTTACGGTTTCTTCATGAGTATGAGGATCTAGTCCATCGATAACATTAATATCAACGGTTAAGTTATAGGTCTGTGAGAATGGTGTCCATTTGGCACCTTCCCCCCACATATCAATGACCCCTTCCTGGAAGCCAACGATATCTCCTACGGTTACTATGGCAGCACCATACAATACATCAGTTCGTCCTTCTCCACACTGAGCCGGTTTGGCAGTTACTCCAGGGAAACCATTGTTGCCGCCGCTAATTTTTACCCGGGGCTCAATGACGTCTTTTACCGGAATTATTCTAACTTTGTCACCAGGTTTGGCGATATCAATCTTGATATCCTTAATCCTATCGTCTTCCTTTAATTTGGCTATCAGGCTGGTAGCATCTACGGTTAAAACCCCGTTTTGTACAGATGTTTCATTGCCCAGTTGGATATCTGTTATATTGATTCTTCCTATTTCTAGCCTCAAAACAGTCACCTCCATATTAGATAACAATTAGTACCATTTGCCTTGTTCTTCACTTAAGGCCGCTTCTAAAAGTAATAAATCAATCTTTTTATAATCATCCCGGGTTTTTTCATCAGTTTTTCTCAGGTCCATATGCTTTTTATATTTGATAATACTGTCCTCGATAATCTGAGCATGTTCAAAATTGAGTTTTTCTTTTTTTTTGTCAATTATTATAGAGCGATAAGGAGAAAACAGCATACGCAGACTTGCTGCCAGGGGATGACTTACCAACTCATACCCCTGATGAATAAAGTCCCGAACTATAATTAAGGTCTTCTCAACTGAACCATCGGTCCATAATACATTTTCGTATTTTTCTGCCACCAGTGGATTGTTGGTAATAATCAGGTGTTTCAAAGTCCAAGCCCCTTCTTTGTATATTTTGCTATACTTTTAGAGGCAATCACCTCCTGACCTCTGGCATTTTTTTCTATAAATAATCCTGCTCTTTTAACGTTTTTACTGCGTTATCCTTATCCTCAGGTGCAACCATGATAATAGGACCGGTACAGCCCATACCGCTTTCAGCATAAATTTTTTCTTTCCATAAAGACTGCACCGCATCTTCAATATCCATTACATCAACACCAGGAATAGCTTCAGTAACCAGTTTCTTGGGAGGTGCAACAATTTCATCCTCACTTGCTTTGGGACCGGCAGTAGGAGCTTTAACCGAATTCATTATTTGCTCCCAGCCGGCTTTTTTAGCAGCGGCAAATTCCGCTTTAGCCTTGTCCATTAAACTGCCCCGGGCACAATCGGCGGCTAAACGAATAGCCCCGGCAATTACTGGTGCCCCGGATGCTCTGGAGATAATACCAATAATACGGTCGTAATTTTCTCCTACTCCCGGACCATAGCCATAACCTAGCGATTCATAGCTTCCGCCGGTAGTGTAGGCGGAAAACATCTTCATCAAGACATTGCCGGATAAGCTGTCATTAACCATTACGTCAGGTACGCCCATTAACAGGTCATTACCCCGCATGACCACACCGCCGTCACTGCGAGCTGATTCCGTAAAATTAATAGCATAGCCATTTTCCTTGAGCTTCTGCAAGGCTCTTTCTAGCTGGCGGGCTCCTTCGATATTTAAAATTCCCACCGTAGCATTTTCAATACCACAGGCTTTAGCTGTAGCTATGCCGTAAAGCGTATTTTTCAACATGGCCGGCACTCTATCCACATCAGAAATACCAGTCGTGGTAGCCAGAAACATCGGTTTCCCATGTGCCGGAGTAATAACCCGGCCTACGGTGGAAACCCCAATGGGGAAACTATAATGCATGGTAACTGCAGCATCCAGGTCTCCCGCCAAGAGCATTGCATCCATTTTGGCATGAGCCTCTTTTTCATCGCTTGCTGCAACCATTTCCAAATCAGTTTCTGCTCCGTAACCAATAACTACTACCTGTATATCAGAGTTGCTCTTTTGGGCAAGTTCTGCTCCCCGAACCAATTCTTCAGGGCCATGCTCACTACCCAGAATAGTAAGTCCTACTCTAGTTTTCTTACCAAAAGACCCGGTTTCCAAAGCTTCAGCCATTTCTTCAAAAACTTCCGCAATAGTTTGCCGAATTTTATGGCCCATTACTTCATCTCCTTAAGAAAAGTCACTTTCCGGTATCGATAATTATTGAGCGCTAAAAGATTTAGCAAACTCGCCCATGGCTTCTCCAATCATTTTGCGTACTAGTTCTTTGTCAAACCCGGTATCAATAGTTCCCGGATTCTTCTCGATCAGAAAAGAAACGCCATCAAAAAGGTTAGTTAATCTTCCCAGGAATAAGCTTCCCTTACCGATAACCATGACCCGGTTGATTTTACCGGAAATAATCATATCCCGGGCAGGGCCAATAAAAGGCACTCCGGAGGGAATGTGCCCCTGAGTAGGTGCAAATCCCGGCATACCAAAGCTGGCAACGGTTTTAAGCATATCCGCCTTATCGATTTCTCCTCTTTTTACTGCCAGGGCTGCTATCATTTTATAATTAGCCTGAGGGACATCACCGGCACCGGCAGGTTCAGTTATTTCCGGATTCTGCATTTCCGGCGCGTAACGGTCTACATCCGTAATCTTGTAGCCTATGCCATCCAGGGGGTCGGTTACAATAGCAGTCATTACCGCCTGAGGTGATGCTCCGGAACCAATTCTATGGCGGCCCACCGCATCAGTGCGAATAACGGGGTTGATACCGTCGTTTTCACCGATGTGTACCGCAAAGGCTCCCAGCACATCTTCCAATGCCGGCATTCCTTTTTTAACGTGCTCCTTGGAATTCATGCCTAGTTTAGCCGTGCAGCCACCTGCCAGTACTACAACATTTTTATAAATCCCGGTCTGTACCAGAGCTGCAGCTTCTACCAGAGCATGAGCGGGGCCAGCGCAGAAACTCCTGGTATCAGAACCGGTAGCATTAATGCAACCACAAATTTCGCCAATCGCTTTGGCAAAGTTGCCACCGCCCCTCTGGTTCATATCTCCACATGCTTCTTCCGAGCATTCGATTATATAATCAACGTCCTCTTTGTCTAAATCCGTTTTGGCCAACAGCATTTTTAAAGCAAAAACTGCTGATGCCTTGGCAACCAGATTTTCAAACATTACATGGGCGGATAAGGCGTCATCAAATTCGTGCGCTTTTTTAACACATCCTACCAGGGCACCCTCAAAATATAGGGGTGAAGCCAGATGTTCATCCGTTATTTTCTGTATTTCATCAATGGGACTAATGTTTTTATCCATGTTTTCAAAATTGTTGATGCCAGCCAATACAGGGTGGGCTGCCAGTTTTTCTTTTACCGCGGCTTGAAATTTTTCTTCTAACACTACCAGGTCAAATATATCGACAATTTTCATAAGCCCAATAAATTCGTCTTCTGGCATTATTTCGCCGTATTTACCATTGCGATTAGCATCATTGGTGGGGTTTTCATACCAGGGGCGGGAAATATCGTTTAACTCATCAGGAGTAATATTTCCTATATAGGTTTGGTTAGGAGGGTATTTAACTGCCGCTTCAAAGCTTCTCAGGTGCCCCGGCAGTTTTTGCAAATGCTCTGATTCAGGATTCACACGGCCTTCTGTAGTTTGAGTGGTACCATGATGTAAAAGCATACCATTAGCTTGAATCAAGGCATAGCCTGCACCTTTAACAACCGGAAAATTCATCGAACATTACCTCCAAATTAGTTCATAAAGGGTAACGGTAATGATACCATTACCCTTTTTTAAAGCTGTGGTATTCAAAACAGTCAATCCAATACATAAACTTTGGGGTTATTTTCGATAAGTTTTAACTTCATCTACTATCTCATCAACATCGAGAACCATTTCCATCATGCCGATTTGTTCATCATAAACATCAGCATCTACTTCGTCTTTTAATTCAAATACATGATAAGCTTTGAGTCCCAACGAGACTCCGGATAATGGACCTGCGAAAGTAGGATCACCGGTGGATACAGTTTCGGCAGCCAGACCGGAAGCTTCGGCTTCGGCTCCGCCTAAAACAATGATTAAATCGTCTTTTCCGTATTTGTCGGTTAGTTCCTTAATTCTCGCTTGATTTTCCAGGTCCATTGCTCCTGCTGCAGTTCAGACGAAACATTCGGTGGTAGAAAATACTACCTCTGCGCCGGCTGTTTTTACGCATTCTTCAATAGCAGGACCTGGAATACCGTCACGGTCGCCCAGAATAGCTACTTTTTTTCCTTTTAGCACAGCGTATTCTCCTTTCAATATTTACTTTAATTCGTTTAATTTGGCCTCGACCTCGTCGATAGTGATTTCGGTAGTAAGCTCAGCAACCTTGCTGCCATCTTTATAAAAAGCTATAGTAGGTAAGCCTAATACCTTCTGACTGATGGCTAATCTCTTATTACCGGTTGTATCCAGACTGCAAAACTTGGCCTGACCTGCATATTTCTCGGCCAATTGATGTACATCAGGCAGTAATTCCTTACAGGGCTCACAACTGGGGCTCCAAAAATCTACCATTACTAACCCTTCAGCCTTTAATACTTCTTCTTCGAAATTGGCTTTATTTACCTCGATCAAATCACTCACCTCCCCTCCCAAACATAAGGAGTGAAAAACTAAGCACTGGCGATTTCCATTTGTCCCTTCAATTCATCGGGGCTAAAAGCGCCGCTTAGTTTGAATAGCAATTCACCTTTATGGAAAAGTAAAACCGTCGGTATCTCGCCTACAGCATATCTTTTTACCAGTCTTTGATTTCTATAAGTATCAATTTTTACCAGTTTTGTTCCGTTACCGTATTCTTCCAGCAATTTTTCCAATTCAGATAGAAGGGTAATACTTTCCTCCATCTGCGGAGCCCAAAAAGCTACCATTACCGGTTCCTCAGCATCTAGTACCTGTTGTTTGAAACCTTCTTCTTCGGCTAAATATTTTTCCGCAGCTACTGCAGCTATGGAACCGTCACTGGCCGCAGTTACAACCTGGCGTAAATATTTAACCCGGCAGTCACCCACGGCATAGACACCGGGTATGGATGTTTCCATTTGTTCATTGGTTACTATATAACCCTGCTCATCCAGCTCTACTTTTCCTTTAACCAATTCAGTCTTGGGAAGGGTGCCGACAAAGAAAAACACCCCATTAATTGGCATCTCGGTGATTTCACCGGTTTTAATATTCTTAATGAGAATAGTCTCTACCAATCCATCACCTTTTATTTGGTCTAATACCGAACTCCATACCCATTTAATCTTGGGATTGGCCATAGCTTTTTCAGCACTAACTTTGTTACAGTCCAGGATGCCTTCGTCATGGATTACGATAATGGTTACTGATTCGGCAAACTTGGTCAGATACATAGCTTCTTCAACGGCGGCATCACCATTACCAACTACAACTACGTCCAATTCTTCAAAAAAGTCGGCATCACAGGTAGCACAGTAGGATACACCCTTGCCTCTGAATTTATTTTCACCTTTTATGTTAAGCGTACGGGGTTCAGCTCCCAGGGCCAGGATTACTATTTTAGCTTGATACTCTTTACCGCTTTTCGTTTTAATCTTTTTGATTTCACCATCCAGATCTACATCGATAACTTCATCGCGGACAATTTCGGTGCCAAAACTTTCAGCGTGGTCAGCCATGGCCTGCATCAGTTGAGGACCAGTAGTCCCTCTGCCAAAACCCGGATAGTTCTCCAAATCCTCAGTGGTGGCAGCCTGGCCTCCCGGTCTTCCTTTTTGTAATATGATTGTTTTAAGTCGTGACCGGGAACCATAAATACCTGCCGCTAATCCGCCTGGTCCTGCGCCGACAATAACAATGTCATAAATCTCAGCCATGATATGTACCCTCCCCTTGATTAAGTTTTTACTCAAATGCTCTTTGTTTGTTTTTAATATACCACTGGTATACCAGTAAAACAATACTTTATTGCAAGTTTTTCATAAAAAAGTTCAGGTTTTTTTAACCTGAACTTTTCTGTGAAGGGTTGCTCATTTGGCCCGGCTATCCGTACACAACTATTAGTGGACAATGTCTCTTTTATATACGCTCGCGTCTATACCTTCCAGGTATTTCACTACATTTTCCAAAGGCTCGACATCGGCAAATTTGGCATCCATATCAAACAGGTTCCAGGCAATAACTCCTGGTACTCTATCGCCGATAGTGCCTTCGGGAATTATAGTTTTAAATCCATATCCAGTTGAATCCATAACCGTGTGTCTAACACAGGCGCAGGCGGTGGCGCCCATTACTATTACCGTGTCAACTCCTAGAGTATATAAGGTTACAGCTAAATGGGTGCCAAAGAAATTACTGGCATATTTCTTATGAATAACAGGTTCTTCCGGCTGGGGTTTTAGTTTGGGGTCGATTTGCATCCATTCAGATTTAATATCTAGTGTACGCATGGGAATTTTCTCATCCCATTTGCATAAGTCGAGCTGTCTTTCTCCAGTATACCCGGTAGTTGTGTGGAAAATAGGAACTCCAGTTTTTCTGGCTGCTTCTAATACCTTAAGGGCATTGGCACAAATTTTTTCATTGTTCTCACAGGTAAAGGGGTGTCCATCCGACATCCAGGCTCTGGCCATATCTACGGTAGTTACACACGGGGCTTTTCCGTAACCCATTCTTCTTTGGAATCCTCTGGCTCGGTAGACCTTTCTGGCTTCCTCAAAAGCCCTATTTAACATTTCCTCATCAAACTGATACTGTCCGCCGGTATCTACATATTTATCCCATGTTTCTTGTTTCTCCCATGCTTCTTTTTCTGCCACTAATATCCATCCTTTCTGATAAATTTTTTCTGTATGGAAAGACTCCATCATGTTTATTGTTGCAACTGGTATTAAAATTATCCTTTCCAAAAATTAGCCATACCAACTAAGAAAGCCAGATGCCAGTAGAAATTCTTAAAACTTTGGATATTATGGCTTTATAAAGAAAAAAGACGCCCCGGTTTAGATGTACCGGGACGTCTCCAACAAATCATGGTAGATATAGCTAGAAGATTTATGATAATAAAATCGGAATCTTTAATCAATCTTCCTATCGGTGATCTTAAGCGGAAATGTTAAAGTTACATTCAGCCATCCTAAAAACCAGCCAAAATAAGCCATAACTACAGTCCAAATAAATACCCAGAATATAATCCAATAGGGATTATCCATCATTCCCACTGAGGGGATACTGCGGGTAAAATAAACAGCCAGGAATAACGTGAACCCATTAAATACTGCCAGAGTTCCTTTTTCCCAGATATGCCAACGTGGAATCAGCGCAATAAATATGGGTAAGACGATAAAGTTAGCTACTACCAATCCCCAGAACGCGGCATATTGCCCACCGATAAGATCTGCCAGAGCAACGGCCAGAGCACACCATACTGCACCAAAGAATGCACCAAAAGGAAGCGAGGGAATGATTAGTTTCCAAGTATCGAGATTTCCACCCAGGGCAAAATACTCAGCCCATACAATAAAGCATACCCAGAGTGGAAAATTATACTTACCCAAAAAGAAGGTGAATGGTAATGATATAAACACAGTTAGAGCTACTGCCCAGGGCAAGGAAACTCTTTCTCTTTTTTCTGAAGTCATCCCCCATCCCTCCTGTTATTCAATTAATGAAATTTCTATCCTTTAAAACCGTCATAGCATAAGCCGTATGGTTTAGCCATTACTTGTTCACCTTGGCCTTCTTTGCCCAGGAATTTGCCGTTTTCAGCTACCAGGCTTCCTCTAAGGAATACTTTTTCTGCTCTTCCTATCTGCTCAAAGCCTTCATAAGCGTTGTAATCAGTGTCATGCAAACTAGTTTCATTAGTGAAAATACCTTTGTAATTAGGATCAAAAATAACTACATCGGCATCTGATCCAACTGCAATTTCCCCTTTTTGCGGGTAGATACCACAAATTTTAGCCGGCGTTGTGCAACAAACGTCAACAAACTTGGTACGGGAAATCTTGCCTTTTTCAACTCCATAAGTCCAAATCATATGCAGGCGATCTTGCACTCCCGGGGAACCAGGCGGTATTTTACTAAAATCATTGATACCCCTGTGTTTAGCAACTTTAAAACCGCCGATAACGGCACAATGGTCAGAGCTTACTGCCAGCAGCCAGCCATTCTGAATTGCTTCCCACATAAAATCAACATCTTCTTGCGGTCTTAAAGGCGGGTTACATACGTATTTTGCCCCTTCAAAATTCGGTTTTTCCAAATTCTTATCATTTAAACTCATATAATGGGTACAGGTTTCACCAAAAGCTTGAACCCCTTCATCACGAGCTTCCCTTAAGACTTCTGCGGCTACCCGATTGGTTACATGGACTACAAAGAGTGGCGCATCAGCCATTTTTGCCATATAAACAGCCCTGGAAGTAGCTTCTGCTTCACATAAAACAGGTCTTGATAAAGAGAAATTTTCCGTGCCTGTTTTTCCTTCGGCTAACAGCTGTTTAATTTTAACATCAATTATATCTGCATTTTCAGCGTGAACCATAATGGTTACGCCGCATTTTTTAGCTATTTGCAAAGCTTTAAAGATAGAATCATCAGTAGCATAGTAATCCATACCTTTATAGGCCATAAAAAGTTTAACTGCGGCTACCCCAACTTCAGGCATAGAAGGTATATCGTTAAAAGATTGGTCAGTAGGATCCATTATAATTCCATGCAGGACATAGTCCACCATGGCTTTTCCTTCTACTGCTTCTTTTTTATAATTTATTATAGAGTCTTTAAGTCCGACACCTTTAGGCTGGACAACGAAATCCCCAATAGTTGTAGTACCGCCTACTGCAGCAGCATCAGAAGTTTCATAACCAAGAGAGCTAAAGGAATTATAGTGCAGATGCTCATCTACACCGCCAGGGATAACATACTTACCGGAGGCATCTACTACCTGGTCGGCACGATCTCCTAAACCGGTGCCAATGGCTACAATTTTTTCCCCTTCTATAAGGACATCAGCTTTGTATTCATTTACCGAAGTTACTATAGTGCCGTTTTTTATTAATGTACCCATATGACTAACTCCTTTCAAAAATTTAAAATCCCCAAAGGAATCCCTTTAGTATAATCTTTACTAAAGGCTAAGAAAAATACAGGGGGCACTACTTAAAAAGCAAAGTTTTTAATTAAATGTGCCCCCTATCCTTATATATAAAATTACGGAGAGTGATTAATTTACAGAGTTCAGATCCTTAGGCTATATCTCTCTCTTATATACGCTCTTGTCGATGCCTTCCAGATATTTTACTACATTTTCCAGGGGCTCGACGTCGCAGAACTTGGCATCCATGTCAAACAGGTTCCAGGCAATAACTCCTGGTATTCTATCTCCGATAGTGCCTTCTGGAATTATGGTTTTAAATCCATATCCGGTGGAATCCATAACGGTGTGTCTAACACATGCGCAGGAAGTGGCGCCCATTACTATTACGGTGTCAACTCCCAGATGATACAGGGTTTCAGCTAAATGAGTGCCGAAGAAGTTGCTGGCATATTTCTTGTGGATAACGGGTTCTTCCGGTAGGGGTTTTAGTTTGGGGTCAATTTGCATCCATTCAGAGTTGATGTCCAGGGTACGCATAGGAATCTTCTCATCCCATTTGCACAGGTCGAGCTGTCTCTTTCCGGTATATCCGGTAGTGGTGTGGAAAATGGGAACTCCAGTTTTTCTGGCTGCTTCCAATACCTTAAGAGCATTGGCACAAATTTCTACATTATTTTCACAGGTAAAGGGGTGCCCATCGGACATCCAAGCTCTGGCCATATCTACTGTTGTAACAGCCGGGGCTTTTCCGTAACCCATCCTTCTCTGGAATCCTCTTTCTTTGTAGATCTTTTTGGCTGCTTCAAAAGCCCGGTTTAGCACTTCCTCATCAAAACCATAATTTCCGCCGGAGTCTGTAAACTTATCCCAGTTTTCTTTTTTCTCCCAGTTCTCTTTGTTTGCCATTTCGATATCCACCCTTTCATTTTTAAAAAATTTTTTGATTGGAGAAATTGTTACTAATCACGTTGCTACATCGTCTAAGTTATTGGGTTTTATTCCTCCTCTATTAAGCTAACGGCCGTTAATTAACTTATGACTATATTAATAGCAATAACCGTGCCAACTTGTAAAAGGCCAGAATTTAGCCATATGCAAAAAATTTCCGATTACAAAATGTGTTGCATTTTTGCAATCGGAAATTTAAATTTACTCTAAAGTTTCGGGCGTAACAGTTATTACAAATTTGCCTACACTTCTCCGGCAATTGCAAATTTGCAACAATAACATATTTCCTTACTATATCATAAATAAATACTTTGTGTATATTATAAGAATACAATAGGTTTTCCAGAAAAGCAATGGGGTTTTATATAAAATTCTTTTTGTAACTAAAAAAAGAGTTCAGATCTTAAAAGAGCTGAACTCAAACCCGGCAAATCCATAGCTTACGGCTCCACTTACCACAACGTTAAGTCAAATCACAAACGTTTCTAGCGGAATTGAAATCAAGTTTCGATTCTATACTTTTTCATTTTGCGAGATAAGGTTGAAACATTAATCCCCAGATCAGTAGCCGCCTGGCGCATTGATGAGTGATTTTTTAGGGTAGCAATAATAATGTTTTTTTCGAAATTGTCCAGTAAATAATTTAGTTTTTCGTCAGACTTTTCCCCTTTTTGAATATAATCTTCGTAGGCATG
>CAZOIC010000029.1:0-21211 GCA_964579945.1 uncultured Syntrophomonas sp.
CTTCAGTTTGCACCCTCAGGCTATTAACCATCATGGTAACTGCTTCCTCCCGACTGACCGGAGCTGTCGGGTGAAAATAACTTTGCCTATCTCCGTGGGCAATATTGAGCTCATAGGCCAATTCCATGTAACCCCTGGCCCAATAATTATAGGCATCACGAAAATGAGGCTCTCCTCTTGATAATTGCTTAGCCTCTACGCTCTTGTTTAGAGCATTAATAAGCAGGGTTATAAACTCGGCTCTATTAACATATTTATTGGGGCGGTAAGACCCGTCCGCATAACCACTAATCATTTCCCGGTTATTCAGGTGGTCAATCTGGGGACGCGCCCAATGCTGACGGGTATCAGAAAAGGCATAAACCGCCAACGGATTGCAGCTAATAAAAAAAATGACCAACAACCCGACCAGATATGTATACTTTCTCATAAAAGTCCTGCCTTTATGTATTGAAGTTGAAATACTAATAGCAAAGTTATCATACAGGTATCTGCAACATAACAGCAGATCCTGCGGAACGGCACGGGGGCCGTTCCCTACAAACATAACGAGGAATACGGAGCGACCCTAATAATGAGCGATAGCGAATATCAGCGTGCCCTATGGGTATATTTCATCGATAATTATCAATTCTTAATTCTTCCGTATTCCCCTCATAACTATATCCGTAAGCTGAGCTGCCATATCGGCCGGGCTGATGTCCCAATCATCCAGGGTGATGGGTACCCAGAGGGAACCCAGGGTGCCGATTATTAGCAGAGTCACCAGTTTAGCATCCACATCCCGAATCTCGCCGCGTTCAATACTTTCCTGTATAATGGCGGTGAGTTTCTCTTCTTTGTTATTACGTAAATTGTAAGTCCAATCTTTCAGGTCCTCATCCCAAATTTCCGTATCCCAAAATACTATTCGGGTTAACTCCCTATTTTCGCGGCAAAAGGTGATATGAGATTCGAAAAGTACCAACATTCTTTGTTTAAAAGTAAGGTTTTCCAGCTTCGGCATATCTATACGGGTATAATAAATCTGCAAACTACTTTCCATCATATCCTGGAAGAGCTGCAGCTTGCTATCGAAATATTCATATATAGTACCTTTGCCTATACCGGCCACGGTGGCAATTTCCTCCATACGGGTATTATGATAACCCTTGGTGGAAAATACCTGCACCGCCGCATCCAGTATAATCTCCCGTTTAGTCTGAGCCCGTTTAGCAGAATCCTTCATACATAAACACCTCCCCCATCAGACCAGACAACAAGCCGGGCAAACAAGGGGACGGTTCTCCTGTTTGCCTGCAGGCAAACAGGAGAACCGTCCCCTTGTTTGCCTAGATATTTGCAAGGTAACTTGTTGCCCGTGCTATTTCTCATTACCCCTCAACCGTCTCTTCAGCCACAGCATCCACGTCCATCCCCCGGCGGCGGCTCAGCTTCTGACCCCAGTCATCAAAGATACTGTAGACTACCGGTACCAGCACCAGGGTAATCAGGGTGGATACCAGCAGACCGCCGATGACCACTATGGCCAGGGGGGCATCCATCTCCCCGCCATCCCCTATACCCAGAGCCAGGGGGAACATGGCCAATATAGTTGCCAGAGCCGTCATAAGTATAGGCCGTAGCCTTACCCGGCCCGCTTCTACAATAGCCGCATCACGCTCCATCCCCCGCTCCCGCAGCTGTTTCAGGTAATCCACCAGCACAATGGCATTGGCCACAACAATACCGACCAGCATTATAACCCCAATAAAAACGACCACACTGAAATGCTTCCCGGTAAGCAGCAAGGAAAGTACAATACCGATAATGGCTGTTGGTACTGAGAACATTATAACAAAGGGGTCAAAAAATGATTCATACAGTACCGCCATAACTGCGTAAACCAGAATGATTGCCAGCAGCAGAGCTACTGCCAGGGAGGCGAAACTCTCCATCATCTCTTTATTCTCCCCACCATACTCGATAGTATAGCCGGCGGGAAGTTTAACTTTATTTAATTCAGTCTGAATGTCAGTCATTACCGCGTTCAGGTCACGGTTTAACAGGTAGCCGTTAATCTCGGCCTTGCGCACCCGATCCTCGCGGGTAATTTGAATAGGACCTGGTTCCATTTCAAAAGTAGCAATCTGAGATAATTTAACTACTGCACCACTGGCACTTAAGATATTCATGTTTTGCAGGTAGGAGAATTCATCATAACCCTGGGGCGAATAGCGTACCCGGACATCTACCTCATCACCCTCAATCTTGTAGCGGGTAGCCACCGCACCCTGACGGGCATTCTGTATTTCCGCCGCCACCTGGCCCGGAGTCAACCCCAGATTGGCAGCCCGCTGGCGATCAATTTTCACCTGAACTTCGGGATTGCCATCACTTAGAGAAGCAGTTATCTCTCTGGTACCTGGAACTTTGCGAATAATTTCCGCCGCCTGATCAGAAATTTCCCGCAGAACCTTCAAGTCATCGCCCCGTACCTGTACATTTATGGGGCCAGAGGTAGAGCCCATATTGGCGGTCATATCCATAACGCTAATCTTGATTTTGGCGCCGGGGATATCGCCTACCCGCTGCCGGATATCCTCACAAACTAGCTCCACACCCCGTTTGCGCTCAGCCCGGGGAACCAGTTTCACATAAAGAGTGCCTTTATCACCCTGTACTCCGCTATCCATAAACATATTGGAAGAACTGCCCACACTGCTGAATATAGTTTCTACTTCGGGAAGCTCGCGCAGTTCCTGCTCCACCCTTTTTATAGTATTATCAGTTTCCGGTAAGAGACTGCCCTTGTCGCCTTCAATGCTAATGGAAATCTCACCGGAATCCATGGCCGGCATGAACTCCGCCCCCACCAGGGGTATTAAGGCCAGGGAACCAAGCATTAACAAGGTAACCACTATAACCACCCGGCGGCGATGAGACAATGACCACTGCAGCAGTACTTTGTAGCGGTCACCCAGGCTATCTATCCAGTGCCCGAAACCCGAGGTTATGCGCGCTGTCCTTGCCGTCCCCTGACGGCGGGCTTCCATCGATTTATCAGTTAACATGCGTGAAGCCATCAACGGCACCACAGTCAGAGCCACCATAAGAGAACAGAAAATAGCAAACATAACCGTAATCGCCAGGGGTTTAAACAACACGGAGGCCAATCCTTCGGTCATCATTATAGGGGAGAAAACTGCTATCAAGGTAAAGGTAGAGGCAATAACTGCCATTCCTACCTCGGAAGCGCCGGTCACAGCAGCATCCATAGCCGACAGCCCCAGCAGGCGGTGGCGATATATGTTTTCAAATACGACAATGGAATCGTCCACCATCCTCCCCAGGCCCAGGGCTAACCCTCCCAGGGTTATCAGGTTAAGGGTATCGTGGTTAAAATACATCAAAATAAAGGTAGCTATTATAGAAAGGGGTATTGCAGTGAAAATAATTAAAGTACTGCGGAAATTACGCAGGAATAGGAACAAAACCAGCATGGCCAGGAGGCCGCCTTCAATCATCATCCGTTTAGTAGTATTAAGGGACTGGTTAATATAGGTGGATTGATCCATTACCACCTTAATATCCAGATCCAGATCCAGCTCTTTTTCAATCTGCTCCAGTTCTTCCCTAACTGCATTACAGGTCTTAACTGTATTAGCATCACTCTGCTTGAGGCAGTGAATTCCTACTGCGGGCTGTCCGTCCACCCGGGTCATCTGGCTCTCATCTTTATAGCCATCAGTTACCGTGGCTATATCCTTAATATAAACGGTGCCGCCGGTCGGAGTTAATATAGCCACATCCTTAATATCTTCTACCGATTCAAACTGCTGCAGGCTGCGCAGGAAATACTGGCGTCCCCCATCTTTGACCTGTCCGGCCGACATATTAAAATTCTCCGTACGCAAAACCTGGGTAACCTGACTCAGGGTAAGATTATAATTAGCCAGCTTAACCGGGTCTACTTCTACCTTCACTTCCCGCTGTGATCCCCCGGTCATTACTACCGAAGCTACCTCGGTAATGCGGCTTAAACGTGGCTCAATGATGTCTTCCGCCACTTCCTGCAATTGGCCCAGGGTCATGCTCTCGCTTTTAACCCCAATTTGGATAACCGGCATTAACGTGGGGTCCATTCTAAGAACCATCGGCTTCTGGCTACCGCTGGGAAGGTATTTTTCAATCAAACCAATCTTTTCCCGAATCTCATTGACGGAGCTGTCCATATTGGTTCCCCAGTCATAATAAATAAGAATCATAGAGGAACCGGACATGGAAATAGAGTGGAGTTCCTTTATGTTGCCCATGGAATTAAGCGCACCTTCCAGGGGCTTTGTAACCTGGGATTCCACTTCCTCCGGGCCCACTCCGGGGTATTCCGTCATTACCGCAGCAATGGGAAATTTCATGTCCGGTATCAGGTCTACAGCCATTTTAGACAAAGTGAAAAAGCCCAGAATAATTACTACCGCTACCAGAATAATCATGGTTACCGGCCTTTTTACGGAAAAATCAATAATTTTCATTATTTAGCCCCCCCGGAAACGACCCTGACCAGGGTACCGTTGTTTACCAGGGTGTTGCCTTTGGTTATAACCTGTTCCCCGGCTTTTAACCCGGAAATGATTTCTACATATTTATTATCCCGCAGGCCGGTCTTAACATCTATCTCCCGAGCACGGTTCTTGCTATCCACGGCGTAAACAATCTGCCGACCGCTACGGGGAACAACTGCCGCTAGAGGTACGGTAAGCACATCATCTTTGCTAATGGTGCTAATTACCACCTCGGCAAACATACCTGACTTAATCTTATTGTCCGAATTGTCCAGGAATACCTTCACCGTATAATTGCGCTTCATGGGATCAGCTACACTGGAAACGCTGTCTACTTTGCCTTTAAAAGGCTTTTCTCCGGCAGCCTTAACCAGTACGTCTACTACAGAGCCGTTTTTTATATAACTAACTTCCGATTCACTAACCAGGGCTTCTATTTCTAAACGGGAGGTGTCGCTTACGGTTGCGGCGGGCGATGTGGGGCTGGCGGTATCGCCCAGGGAAAGATTAACACTTCCTACTGCACCACTTATGGGTGAAGTAATAGTACAATGATTTAATTGGGTTTGAGCTAACATCAGGCCAGCCTGAGCCTGCTCCAGAGTAGCTTCAATACTTCCAGTTTCCAGCACTTCAACTGCGCTCCTGGCAGCTTCCAACTGCTGCTGGGAGGCTGCACCGGCATCAAACAGTTTTTGAGTTCTCTCGTAGCCCAGCCGGGCATTTTCCAACTGAATGTCGTGTTGCCTCTTACCGGCCTCGGCCATAGCTACACCCGCTTCTGCCTGCCGGATGGTGGCCTCATAGTCACTGCTGTCCAGGGTCAAGAGGGTCTGCCCGGCACTTACCCGGTCACCAGGTTTCACATATATGGCAGTTACCCGCGCAGGAACCTTGGCCATTATGTAGACTTCGTTTACTCCCCGCACCGTCCCCGGGTACTTAACTGCCTGGGCTATGTTGCGCTTCTCCGCCTTGACCGTACTCACACTTAATTCCGTCTCTTTGACTACTTCTTTTTCTTTTTCACAACCACTTAATAACGATAGGGCTAAAACCAGAACCAGTAAAATATAGAACAACCGTCTAATCTTATTCACTATTTCCCCTCCCATTTCTATGCAGCATAACTGACCGACCGGTTGGTCGGATTATTAATTGCATTATAGCTGGAAATGGAAACAGGGGTCAAGGTATTAGTAGAAAATAACATGTGGGCAAGTGGGGACGGTTCTTGACTTGCCCTTGCAAAGGCACGTACCCTGTCAACCTATGCTCTCCTTACGGAACTCGGACGGTAGCTATCTGCCCCTGCGGCAGCCGCTGGCCATCGGCAAAGCGCAGGGTATCATGGATTACCAACCAGTATTCGCCCGGCTCCAGAGACTTAAGGGGTTGGCAGTTGAAGGTACTGTCATTTACCAGCTTAAGCTCCGACTTAATCCGCTGCCCGCTCTTAGCATTGATGAGCTGAATATTAAAATCATTTATATACTTCTCATTCAACGCGGAATCCATATCTATCCTAATATCTATTGCAGAAATATCCCCGATAAACTCATATCCCGGGTAAAAGTAAAACCATTTTAACTCCCGCTCCTCATCGCTGAGCTCAGTCCAACCCGAATCATTACCATAAAATACTGGAGCATCGCCAATCCCGTCTACAATGTCACCCCAGGCTTTCCAGTAGCTAGTCTGGCGCAACTTGCTGGTATCAACTGCTACTATAAAACTATCCAGTTCCAGAGCCAGCATACTGCCATGCATAGTATCCCGGTTATCGCTTAAGAGCAGTCTAGCTGCCGCCACGCAGTTTTCATCCTCTATCTCAATATCCGGCTTAATTCCGACCCCGTTAATCTCCTCACCTGCCGGGGAATAGAAACGGGCCACTGTTATTTTTAACTTATCCCCATTGGACAGGGGGAAAATCTGCTGGACCGTTCCCTTACCATAAGTTGTCTTCCCGATTATAATAGCCCTCTGGTTGTCCCGCAAGGCCGCTGCCAAAATCTCCGCGGCACTGGCACTGTAGTCATCCTGCAATAGTACCAGCGCACCGTCTATTAATACATCAGCTGGACTGGCTACATAACCGTCTACAGATTCGCGTTCCTCTACCAGCACCACTGGGAGTTCCCCCATGAAAACCCCGGCTATATCAATAGCCGACTCCAGGTACCCTCCGGGATTGCCCCGCAAATCCACTATCCAGTTATCAGCCTTCGCTTTATGCAAGCTCTTTACTGCTTTCTGAAGTTCCTCAGGGGTACGCTGGCCAAAATCATCTATCCCAAGGTAACCCAGTCCCTTATCCAGCATTTCCGGGTGAACCGTAGGTACCTCCACCTTTTCCCGGGTAATATTAAAACTTAATACCTGCCCGTCCCGCTTAACTTTTAGTACCACCGTACTCCCAACCGTACCCCGCAGTATCTCCATAGCCTTATCCGCGTCTACCCCCACCAGAGTAGTCTCATCTGCCGCCACAATTACATCATTGTTCTTCATCCCCGCCGTCTCTGCCGGCGAACCCTTTATTACCGACAGCACCTGTACCCCATCGCTGACAGCATTCATGTAAATCCCCACCCCGGTAAAATTGCCGTCCAGAGCATCCAGCTCTTCCTGGTGCTCCTCCTGGGTGAGATAGCGGGCATAGGGGTCACCCAAGCGCTTAAGCATTTCCTTCACGGTAGGAGCGGTAAGTACATCGGTAGATACAGGATCAACGTAATTGTCCCTAATAATCGTAGCTACTTCGATTTGGAAATCATCATCAGCTATAGCTACCGGACATAAACACACCAGGATAAAAAAAATGCCTAGTAGCAAAGAACCTGCCTTATTTTTTTTATTAAACATTATCTTCCTCCTTCCCCATTATTGTCTATAATTATGCCTGATTGGCATATTTAATACGGATTGTGAAAAACCTTTTCATTCTGGCCAGGTAACCATTGCTCCGCCGGGCAAATCAACTTTTAGTTTAAATAATCAATTAAACCATGATTGCAACAAATTGTAATGATCATTGGGAACAGTGAAGGACAAGGGTTCTACCCCTTGTCTCTATTTTCCCATATGTGATGCTATACCGTTGGCTATGGCTTCGGCTGTCCATTGAATGAAATAGTCTTTTTGCAGCAGTTGCTCCTCATCGGGGTTACTAATGAAAACACATTCTACCAGAGCTGAGGGCATGGTGGTATTTCTTAAGACGGAGAAGTTGGCGGTTTTTACTCCCCGGTTGGGGCGTTTAAGTTTGGCTATTAGTTGCTGATGCAGGTTGGTAGCCAGGGATTTACGCTCATCCAGCTGCAGGAAGAGCAGGTCGTTATTTACCGGGGCATAGTAATAGGTTTCAGTGCCTTGTTTGGACGGATCGGTGCTGGCGTTGTTGTGAATAGAAACAAAGAGCCCGGCATTAAGGCGATTAGCGATAGCAGCTCTTTCCTCCAGTTCTACATATATGTCTGTAGTACGGGTGTATTCTACCTCTATTCCCTTGTTTTTAAGGAGTTCGCCTACTCTTAATGCTATTTTTAAATTTGCCTCTTTTTCATTTAAAGTTTTTCCCCGGGCTCCGGTATCACGACCGCCGTGACCTGGGTCCAACACTACCAGGTTGTCACGCCGGGTTTTGATCTGGTCTTTACCTACTAATAGTATGTTAGTGCTGCTGCCATCCGCACTCTGACCTACCATATATTTACCCAGTTCACTAGTAGAAATACGGATTATGGTTCCAGCAGTTGACCCCCTTATTTCATTGAACGTAACATTTTTAATGAGGGTACTGTCATCAAATTTATATTCATCCTGGACTTTGCCCTTCAGGACTCCTTCCAGACGGATTTCGATAATATCTCCGGATTTTGTTCTGCTGCATTCAGCCGGGGTGAGAGTGTTAATAACCAGGCGATCACCCATGCTACCCAGACTTTTTCGTTCCACACTGCTAATAGTGTTGGGAATGATGAATACTTCCTGCTTACCGCTTTCTTCGCTGGCAGTCTGGTATTGGGTGTTATAGGGAAAGTCTATTTCCACTATAGTATTATCTCCCTCATTCCTGGCTTTGGCCTTGACTTCGCCGCTACCCAGGGATTGTTTTATCAGGTTTAATCCCTCTATCTGGCAGTCTTTGAATTCATAGGTGACTTTGCTGCTACTCTCCCGGATGTTGGCATCTAGTTTGGCGCCAGATTCCATACATATCTGGAGACCATTTTCATTTTTACTAAATGAGAGCCAGATTACGCCCGGGCCAGGTTTTTCCGGTTTAGGGGGAGGCTCTGGTTTAGGTTCTTCTACAGGTTCCTGTGGAGGCAGGGGTTCGTTTTCTTCCCAGGCCAAGTTAACTACCCAACCCGCCACCCAGGCAGCACGTCCGCCGCGGCTGACCTGATACCAACCGTCTCTTTCAGCTACAATAGGCAGTTTTTCACCCTCGTTAACGCTGTCAATAACATCATAAGTAGTGGCAGGTCCACTGCGCAGGTAAGTCTGGTTTCCCTGAATTACTACGGTTTTAGCCCGATTCACGGTATCGGTGGGGCTAGTAATGGTAATAGTCCGGGTGCTGTTATTCCAGTCTACTTTACCGCCAAAGGCCTCACCTACGAAACGCAAGGGGGCCAGGGTACGTCCGTTATTAATTTTAGCCGGTACATCCAGGGGCCAAACCTGCCCGTTTACCGTGGGACGGGTAGAGCCAATGGGTAAAACTACGGTGGTAGTGCCCTTAACCGAGGTAACGGTACGGGTGTTGTTATCCCAGTTGACACTGGCACCCATGGCCTCAAAGATAGCCCGCAGGGGTACCAGGGTGCGGCCGTTTTCTATCGTTGGTGGTACTTCAAAGGTTAATTGGCTCCCGTCCAGTATTACTACCGGAGTACCTGCCGGGGTAGTGGTCTGTTGCCCGGACGTAGGAATCGGGGTTGGAGCAGTTTTTTCTATTATCTGTACAAAGGAGCCATTTATGCAGGCTGTTAAGCCGCCGGTTTTGATCTGATACCAGTCACCCTTTGTATCAAGCAGGGCGAGGATATCCCCGTAATTAACCGAACCTACCACATTATAAGTAGTAGCGGGACCGGAGCGCAGATTTACACCATTGGCGGTGACTTTTAGCGAGTATTCTTTTTGCAGGTTAATAAGGTCGTTACGTACCCAACCGTTTAACTGCCCACTTTTTATCTGGTACCAGTCGTTTTTGCTGCCCATTATTTCCACCTGATTGCCCTGATCCAGTCGGCCTACAATATCATAGGTGGTAGCTGGACCGGAGCGAATATTTACATTATTAATGTTTATGATACCGGTGGAAGCGGGGGCGCTGAGCAGGAATGAGAAGAAGAAAATGTTTAGCAGAATGAGCAGGAGTACGACCCGCGGATAGTTTTTCAGGCAGTTGTCCTTTAGTTTTTCAGTTTTGATGAAAGTATGTATTAGATTCGACATGACTCCTCCAGTCAATAGTAATTTTGCTTTTGTTTATAATACAACATTTTTGAAATTTTGCTTACAAGGAATACGAAAAAAAGCGGGGGAATGGACGCGGATAACGCGGATAACGCGGATTAATTAGGATTTATGCGGTTTTCTTAGACACTGAATACACTGATAAATATGAATTACACTGAATATAACATACAATTAGGAACTAGTTAAACGCAGAAGGATGGACGTAAGGGAGTATCAGTAGTACCCGCAGGGTGATTAACGCTAATAACAATTAAGGAAAAAATTCTGCGCAAATCATAATAATCTGCGTAAATCTGCGTCAAATTTAAACAAACTCCGGGCGAACACATGGGTTAGCCCCTACAGGATACGTGCCCCTCTCACTCCTAACCCCTCACGCCCCGCTCCTCACTAAATATACCCGTGGGGGCCGGCGGGGTTTTGGGGTTCCTTAAAGGGTGTTCTTAGTTCCCCATTATGCCCGGGGCTGGGTAGTTTAGATCTTTGCTGGCTGATATCTTCTATGATATCGTCTTCTGTGCGGTATTCATCTTCGCCGTTATCCTCGCCCGGTAGATCGACTACCACCGGAGGTGGGGATTGCTGGACTACGGCTATAGTCTTGCCGGCAAAGAGGTTTTCCAGCAGGTTGGACGTTTCGTTTTTATCCGCCAGCCAGTAGCTGTTGAGCAACCGCCCCCGGCTGTCAACTTCATCGTAAAAACAACCGGGCAAGGTCTGGGTTATAATGGAATCGGAATTAAACCCTGGTGCCCAGCTGGCCATTTTCAACATATCGGTAAAGCCAATATCAGTTTCCACATACTGCTTCATCTGTTTGGCCAGGTTAGGTATTTTGGTAATGGTGCGGGGCTGTAAAACCTCTCCGGCCAAAGTCTTGATAAATACCTGCTGCTGATGGGTGCGGTCAATATCACCATTAATATAATCACGGAAGCGGACAAAGGCCAGGGCTTTTTTACCATTTAATTTTTGTTTACCCGGATATAGATTAATGCCTTCCGCGGGCTTGTACATGCGCTGGGGAACGTCTATGGTCACCCCGCCCAGGATATCAACTACTTTTTGGAAACCCTTGAAATCCATTTCTATATAGTAGTCAATCTGGGTCTGCATTAGCTCTTCCACCCGGTTCACCGCGTACTTGGGACCACCGATGAAGTTGGCTGCGCAGATTTTGCTGGTTCCCAGACCCTTAATTTCCGTGCGAGTATCGCGGGGTATGGAGATTACAGCCACTTTATCCAGTTTGGGGTCAATGGAAACGAGCAGCATGGTGTCAGAACGGGAGTTTTTCTCGCCCGGGCGAGCATCTACTCCCAGGACCAGGATGTTGGTTCTTTTACCATCGATCCGTTGTACTGTTTCCTGAGCCGGGTCTTCTTTCTGCAAGTTTGGCTGCAGAAGTTTGCTAAAGCCCGCTCCTAATCCAAAAAATAATCCGAATATTAGTCCGCTTATTAGCATCCATTTTAAAAATGAATTCCTCATAATATAATTCTTCATAATAATATAATTACTCCCCGGGTTTTACATTAAAAATGAGTTAATCAATCCGCGTCCTTCTATTAAAATTTCCGCGGGTTCTGCATTAAGGTTAATGAATATTTATGAATTTTTGCAGTGGCATACTTTATTAGAGTATACAATAAATACTATCTTTTCTGACAGTACTATTCTTTTTCCGTTTCTGGAAGGGTTTTTTATAAAGGCTATGCATGGCAAATATGAGCTGCTTTTGCTATACTGTGTTAGATATAATTGCGTTAAGGAGGAATCCTGTAATGTTGGACGAAAAAGGGAGATTATTCGGCAAGGTCAGTATAGTAGACCTGGCTATTGTTTTTATTGTACTGATTCTGGTGGCGGGATATTTGTACCGCGACCGGGCTGCCGGTACACCAGCTGAAGCCCGGACGGTAGTAGTAAAAGTGGTTTGTAATGGTGTTTATCCGGGAACTGAGAATAGTATTAAGGTAGGCGAGCAGTTGGTGGCCAGTGGTGGTCTGACCAATATAAAGGTCACGGAAATGCGGGTAAAGCCGGCATATTGGGTAGTCAATACCGCCGATGGAAATATGAATCTGACTACTAATCCTTTTCGTAAAGATATTTATCTTACCCTGGAGGGGAAAATTTCTCAAATCTCTCCGGCGGAAATTACTTTTGCCGGACAGAAGTGCCGCGTTGGTAAGGAAGACTTTGTAGTTAAGACCCAAAAGGTGGAGGCCAAAGCAATCGTTATGGATATTGCTATCGAAGGTGAATAGGTTCAGTGCTGCTGGAGGATAGAATGGATACATTGACTGGAACTGTCGATTCGCCGCAAGCCCGTGGTGAATCAAGACCTATTGAATTATACCTGGTAGTCCTTTATGCCGGATTGGACTGGCTCTTCCGTCAGGGAGGCCTGTCTTTTATGCAGGGTATATGGGATGAGCTTTTATTTATTGGCATAGTTGGTCTGTGGATTTTAAGGATGGCTATTAATCAGTGGCAGCCGCGCCGCAGCGGTATGCTGCTGCCTTTCACCCTGTACCTGTCCATCATGCTTTTCCTGCTTATGGTCAATTCCCCTGATAACGGGGTAGCCCTGGAAGGTATGCGGGTAATGGTACAGTATGTCTTATGGTTTTTTGTAGCTTATCACCTGCTGCGTTCACGTAACCAGGCCCGCAGCCTGGTAGATGTCTTCTTGTTACTGGCGGTGGTCATTGCCATGATAGGTATTGCTCAGTATATTACCGGCGTAGAAATGCCTGCCGAATGGGTAGACCAGGCCGAACAGGGAGTCAGAACCCGGGTTTTTTCTATTATTGGCAGCCCCAATATTCTAGGTAGTTTGATAGTTTTAGCCATGTCTATGACCTATGCTATGTATTATGGCAGTGAGCAGTGGTTTAAAAAGATGGTTTATGCCGGGTTATTCCTGGTCTTTGCCCTCTGCCTGATTTTCACCTTTTCCCGGGGGGCCTGGTTGGCCATTATCTTATCGGTTCTGCTGCTGGGGCTATGGGTGGACAAGCGGATTCTGATTTTGATGGTGCTGGTGGCTCTTTTTACCCCAACTCTTATGCCCAGTGTATATCATCGTATATCCTACATGATGAGTCCGGAATATTTGGTTTCCTCCGAACGAGGAGGCCGCCTGGGGCGCTGGGATCTGGCGGTTAAACATTGGCAAACCTCTCCTGCTGTGGGAGTAGGTCTGGGGCAATTTGGCGGTGCAGTGGCTGCCCGTAATTACCCGGAAAGCAGTTTTTATGCCGATAGCTGGTATCTGAAAGTGGGTACCGAAACCGGCTGGATAGGCCTCTTAGCTACCCTGCTTTTGATTCTTACCGGTCTGCGCCGGGCTCGCAGTTCTCTTAATGCAACTGATGATTATTACCTTAAAATCATGGGGCTAGGCATCCTGGCTGGCCTGGTCGGAATACTGGCCCATAACTGTGTAGAAAACGTCTTCGAAGTGCCTATGATGGCCAGTTATTTCTGGTTTTTCCTGGGTCTGGTGGCAGCATTGCCTCGGGTTCAGGAGTTGTCCAATGATATGGAGTGATAAGGTTTGGATATCGTATGTGTGTCATCGGTAGACTGGGAGCCTTTGTGGACGCGTAAGCAGCAGATTATGTCTCGTTTGCCGGAAGAACACCGCATATTATATGTAGAGCCCCCCATCTCGTTTTTGTCACCTTATAAAGATCCCGGGGTGGCGTTTAAAAAAGAACGGGCTGGTGAAGGGCTGCGCCGTTTAAATAATAATATCTGGCTGTTATCACCTCCGGTGGTATGGCCATTTGGCAGTCGCATCGCCGGGTTTAATGCCATAAACCAGGGTAAGATTGCGCGTTGTCTGCGGGAAGCCATGCAGCAGTTGGGTTTTGATAATCCGGTTTTATGGACTTACCTGCATACCAGCTGTGATTTATTGGGAAAATTAGGGGAGAACTTTGTTATTTATGATTGCGTGGATGACCACTCCGCTTATGAGGGTTTTAATCCCCGGCTGGTTAAAGCTATGGAGCGCAGGTTAATGGCAAAGTGCGACATCGTATTCTGCACTGCCCGGGGTTTATATGAAAGTAAGAAACGTTTTTGCCAGGAGATTTATCTGTCCCCCAATGCCGCTGATGTAGGACATTTCCGTAAAGCTGACCTAACGGAAACACCAATTGCTCCAGAACTTGATAACCTGCCCTACCCTGTGCTGGGATTTGTAGGAGCAATTAAAGAATGGATTGATCTGGAACTGATGGCGGCTCTGGCTGATGGTTTTCCCCAGGGCTCGGTTGTAATGGTGGGGCCGGTGGGGGCCAATGTGGATGCATCGGAATTAATGAAAAGCCCCAATGTTCATCTGCTGGGTCACCGCAATCGGGAACTGTTACCTACTTATTTAAAGGGCTTTGATGTATGTCTGAATCCCTTCCGACAAAATACCCTGACATCAACCGTCAGCCCACTGAAGTTCTATGAATACCTGGCATCCGGTAAACCCATCGCTTCGGTCCCAATGCCTGAAATTATGAGTTTTAATGGTTTGGTGGAATTCGGCACGGGTAAGGAAGGATTTACTGCAGCAGTCCGCCGGGCCCTGCAGGATACGCCCGAGAAAAAAATGACCCGCCTGCAAAAGGCACAGGGAAACTCCTGGGAAAGCCGGGCCCAGTTTATGATAGAAAAGATTGAAGCAGCAATGAAAGCAAAAGGCTTCTAAGGAGGAACTGTAACATGAAGAAAGTAGCTATGTTTGGTCTGGGGTTTGTGGGACTGCCCCTGGCTTTAAGTTTTTCGATGCGGGGCTGTGAAGTCATCGGTGTAGATATTGATGAAGAGCTGGTTTCAGAGCTTAACCAGGGCCAAAGCCATCATCTGGAAGTCTATGAAGGCCGCGACCTTCCAGAGATTCTACGAGAGCAGCTGGCTGGAGGGCGTTTTCGTGCAGTCAGCGACGGCCGTATAGCTATGCAGGAATGCAATAATATTATTGTAACTGTTGGTATCCCGGTGGAAGGAAATCGGCACGATATGACACCACTGGTAGAGGTCTGCCGTACCGTGGGCCAGGGTTTGAAAAAATGTGACCTGGTGCTCATTCGCAGCACCGTTATTCCCGGTACTACCAGGGATATTATCCTTCCTATTCTGGAACAAGAAAGTGGTCTTAGGGCCGGTGCCGATTTTTGCCTGGCTTACTCGTCAGAACGTATTGCCGAAGGGCGCGCCTTCCATGAGTTTGAACATATGCCTGCAGCCCTGGCCGGTCTGGATGAAGAATGCAGCCGACGGGCTTTTAATCTAATGTCAATTGTCACCAAAGCCCCTATTATGCAGGCCAGCTCTATGGAAGTAGTAGAAACCTCCAAAGTAATGGAAAATATCTCCCGGGACGTGGATATTGCTATGTCCAATGAATTTACCCGTTTTTGCAAAAATATGGGGATTGATATTTTTGAAGTAGTAGCGGTAGCCAATACTCACCAACGTGTCAATCTTCTTACCCCGGGACCTGGTGTAGGCGGCTACTGCCTGCCCAATGCCCTGTACTATCTTTTACCGAAAGCTCAGGAACTTGACATTCCCTTGCGTCTCTTACAAACGGCCCGTCAGGTCAATGATGAAATGCCTCGTTATGTAGCGAATCTGGTGCTGCGCAACCTGCCGGTAGCGCCTGCGCAAGCACGTATTGCCGCACTGGGTCTGGCTATGAAGGATTATTCCAATGATGATCGCATGAGCCCGGCCCTGGCAGTCATCGCTGCTTTAGAGGAAGCCGGCTGTCAGGTACGGGCCTATGACCCGGCCGTTCCCAATCATTATTCTTTTAAAGTTGACAGCCTGGAAGAAGCTGTTTCTGGAGCCCATGGCATCGTGGTACTGGCGCGTCAACACGGCCTGGATGCGGTGAATTTTGATTTGTTTAAGGGTTTAATGGCCCGAGAGGGTCAACCTTTTATTGTAGATACCAAAAACCTGTATGATCCGGAACTGGTGTGGCAGAATGGTTTTAAATTAGAGCGGCTGTAATAACAGGTTAGCGAAGTGGAGTGAGTAGAGGTTTCCAATAAGTCGATTGCCAGGGCGGCAGGTATCATCATGGTCTTTAACGTGGCGGGGATGCTCCTGGGTTTCGTCCGAGAACAGGTCATCGCCGCCCGTTTCGGCACCTCTATGTTGACCGACTCATATATCATGGCGTTTACCCTGCCCAATTTAATCTATATTATTATAGGCGGAGCACTGGCTACCGCCTTTATTCCCGTTTTTACAGAAATATCAGTGCACCGCAGCCGCGAAGAAGCTGCCCGCATGTCCAGCACCATTATTAATATCACCATCCTGGGTATGGTCGCCCTGGTAATTCCCTGCATGATGCTGGCTCCCTACCTGGTTTCGGTTATTGCCCCCGGATTTACCGGGGAGAAGCGGGAGCTAACCATCCTGCTTACCCGGATTATGTTTCCTTGCATGATATTCCTGGCTTCCTCGCTGCTCCTGGGAGGCATAATGAATGCCTTAAAGCATTTTAAGGTTCCGGCCCTTTACCATGCCATTTTTTCGGCGGTTATGATTTTATCTATTTACCTGCTCACACCGGGGTACGGCATCATCGGATTGGGAATTGGTACGATTTTGGCCTGTATTGTCCAGGTGCTGGTTGCAGTTTTATATTTAGGGCGTATTAAATTCCCCTATCGCCTGGAAATCAAAAGATCGCTTCCTGGAATTAAACAGGTTTTTACTCTGATGCTGCCGGCTATGGTGGGAACCTCAATTAATCAGCTTTCAATCACAATTGATAAAATCCTGGCCTCCGGCTTGATCAACGGCAGTATTGCGTCGCTGAATTTTGCCAGCCAGTTGATGATGCTCCCTTACAATCTTTTTGTGGTTGCCATCAATACTGCGCTCTTTCCCAATCTGTCTGAAATGGCGGCCAGGAAAAATTATGAGGAAATTGGGCGCACCACCGTTTTTGGCCTGAACCTGATTTTCTTCTGTACTATTCCGGCGGCGGTAGGGCTTTTCGTAATTGCTGAACCACTGGTGCGGCTAATTTTTGAACATGGGGCTTTTGATGCCCGCTCCACCCAAATGACCGTTTTTGCTCTGCGCTTTTATGTACTGGCTTTAATTTCCCAGGGTGCTTATACGGTGATGAACCGAACCTTTTTCGCTCTGCAGGATACGAAGACTCCGGTCAAGGTCAGCCTCTGTGATGTGGCTGTCCATCTTGCTGCCAGCCTGCTTTTGATTGGTCCCCTGAGCCATGGCGGCCTGGCTCTGGGCACCTCCATTGGCGCCACCGTTAATATGATCCTGATCTATATCTTGCTGCGGCGGCGGGTCAGGACCCTCCCGGAACGCCGGTTGTTTGTTACCCTGTCCAAAATCCTTCTGGCCTCGGTGCTAATGGGTACAGGTGTTTATTTCTTTCAGGCTGAAATGGGACAGTGGCTCAATTTAAGTTTATTATCCAACCAGATAATTGAAGTATTGTCCAGTATTCTGCTGGGAGTAATAATCTTTACCCTGGTCATCCTGCCTATGAAGATTGAAGAAGCGGATTATGTTAAAAACCTGGTGCGGCAACGATGGGCTGATAAATTCAGGGCTACTTAATCAGGGATAGAGCCATGGGGGCGTTTTGTTGGGCGCGGTTACGGAAATCTTCGGCCTGCTGGTGAATCTGATGTTGTCTGTTTTCATCCTGCAAAAGTGAGCTTACCTGCTCATACATCTTTTCATAAGGTCCATTTAACGGTTCCAATCCAAATGATTGTAAAAATGCATCAATCTTCGGATCATAGGAAATACCTGCAAAGGGAATCCCCCGGGTGGCGGCAAAAATAAGAGAATGCAGGCGCATACCGATGACCATTTTAAAGCTGGTCATCAGGGCAATCATTTCCATACTAGACAAGTTTTCTTCCAGGACAGTGGCTTGTTCCTGCATCATGGAGGCAATCAAACTCGATTCAGGCAAATCCTGGGAGTAGTTCATGGGGATAAAGACTACCTGATAGCCCTCTCTTACCAGAGCATCCAGGAGATGAGCCAGCTCGGTACGCATATTTATCAGAGCCGGCCAGGGGCGGACAGAGATTGCCAGAAGTCTTCCCGGCTTAAGATGATAGCTTTCCAGTAAAGCTGCCGTGCGTACATAGTGTTCTGCTGCCGGATCCAGGGTGAAAACCGGGTCGGCAGTAACATAAGTGGGCGGTTGTACTACCCCAAGTTCTCGTAACAGCTCCCGGGAACTATTGTCCCTCAAGGTAATCATTTCCACCTTATTCCCCCACCATCTCAGCAGGAATTTGCTGAAACGGCGCTGTATGGGGCCTACTCCCTGGGCATAGAATATAACCGGTTTGCCCAATATTTTAGCCAGAGCCACAATACTAATATAATAGGGTAGCGAACGGGGTCCGGTTACATCCTGAAACAGGCTGCCGCCTCCGCTGATTAAAAGGTCAGCCTGACACAGCACCTTCAGCACTTGCCAGGGGCTCATGCGATCGACAGCAGGAAGTTGATGCAGTTTTTCAGTTTTTTGTGGACATCCGGATAAGACGACAAATTGTGCACCTGGCTCAATGCGGCGGATGCTGGAACAGATGGCGGACAACAAGGCTTCATCCCCGGCATTGTCAAATCCATAGTACCCGGATAGAACGATTAACAACAGACATCGCTCCCCCTGTGTTGAATTAAGAATTACTAATTAAAAATTAAGATTTATCGTGCAAATACTTCTTATTTCTCTTTATTTCAATCCTTTGCGTACCGGTATTATTCATAATAAATCTGCATTAATCAGGTCACAATTAAGGTTGCCAGGTCAAAAATATTTTCATCCTTGGTTGCGTGTACCAGGCAAAAATGTCGGGTTATTGCCAAAATATGATAAAAATTGACGTAATTATAGATTCATCATACCAGAAGCAATGGGCGTATTTCCACTTCCAATCCCCCCATCTCCTTTAAAACCCAAAAAATCACTCGTGGACAAGGATTAGCCTCGGTGATAGAATAGGTCTAGATGTGGAGGATTTTGGGGAGTTGAACTTAATATGCCCATATATATAATTATTATTGCAGTTGCAACGGCAGCACTAATTGCCTATTTCAGCGTTCCGCTGGCGATTCGTATTGCTCTGCGGATTGGTGCCATTGATGAACCTGACCAGAGAAAAGTTCACCAGGTAGCCATGCCCCGAGTTGGTGGAATCGCAATATTTCTAGCCTTTTTACTTAGTATGTTGATTTTTATACCCAAATCAGCCCAGATCAATGGCCTGATCATAGGTGCAGTGATTATTTTTGCCGCCGGTCTGCTCGATGATATTTTTACCCTGCCGGCCTGGGTAAAACTAATACCCCAGGTTCTGGCTGCATCGGTGGCTGTATATTCCGGCATTGTGGTTAGTTTTGTTACCAATCCTTTTGATGGAATGCTTAACCTGGGGTACCTCAGTATCCCCATCACCCTGCTGTGGATAGTTGGTATCACCAATGCTATTAACCTGATTGACGGACTGGATGGACTGGCGGCCGGCGTAACCGCTATAGCCGGCTGTACCATGGGAATCGTTACCCTTTTGAACGGGCAGACGGTAGCGGCTGTTATGGCCTTCATTCTGGTAGCCTCTACTATTGGTTTTTTGCCCTATAATTTCCATCCGGCGCGTACCTTTATGGGGGACTGTGGTTCGAATTTACTGGGATTTGTGCTGGGATGCCTGGCCGTTCTGGGTCTGGCCAAGAGTGCAGCTATCATCTCCCTTTTTGTACCTATTTTTATCCTGGTGATTCCTATTTTTGATACCTTTTTTGCCATTGTTCGCCGCATCTATAATAAAACTCCGATTTTCAGTCCGGATAAAGATCACCTGCACCACCGCTTGATGGGGATGGGGTTCAGCCATCAGAATAGTGTGCTGATCATTTATGGTATTAGCGGCTTCTTTGCGGTTATTGCTATTGTAATGAGCTCTATAAGCAGCCCCAAGGCCACCCTGGTCTTAAGCCTGCTGCTCCTGCTCATCGTCCTGGGGGCCTTTAAGATCGGCCTCATGACCGGCGGCAAACCACGAGTTCAAATTAGACATGAGCATTCGGAGCATTTCGAGAATTTTTAAAAAATAGACACTGAATACACTGATTTTTATGAATAACACTAATTTTTATCGTTGAAATACACCCCACGGGTACTATAATGATCATTACCGTTTACAATCTACGTCTACTTGAGGGTTTTGCATAATTCACTTTTTTAAAATTAGTAAGTTGTTTTGGAGTGTCATCCTGAGGCAAAGCCGAAGGATCTTAAGGATTCTTCGCTGACGCTTAAGAATGACATTTTAGATTTTTTCATTATACAACACCTTCAATTATATGATAAATGTTTAATTATTACTTTCTGCAGTGGAACCTTTATTATATCAATAATAAATTCAGTGTAATTCATAGTTTTCAGTGTGTTCAGTGTCTATCTTTTCATTCGTGTTTAAGCAATTCATTGTAACATTCCTCCACCTGGCGGGCCATATTTTCAATGGTAAAATGTTTGACCCGTTCTTTTCCTTCCCGGGCCAGGGCCTGCGCTAAATCCTGGTCGACAGCCAGTTTATACATGGCATTATAGAACATCGGCACATCAGCAGGCGGAATTAGGATTCCACTCTTACCATCTTTGATTAACTCCGGAATACCACCAACGGAGCTGGCAATAACCGGTACTCCGAAGTACATCCCTTCCAAAATTACCAGTCCTAATCCCTCCATAAGCGATGGAACACAAAGCGCATCACTAATCCGGTATACATCCTCCACCTGCCTATAATAACCGGGCATATGCACGAAGGAATCAATTCCCAAATCTCTTGCCCTGGCTTCCAGTTCCTGGCGGTAAAGGCCTTCCCCGATGAGCAAGAATTGAGCCTTAATCCCGGCATCCAGCAGTTGACGGGCAGCCTCCAGAAAATAACGGTGCCCTTTGACCGGATGAAAACGAGCTACCATGGTAAATGTCAGGCGGTCGGAATCAAGATTAAACTGCTGGCGTATCTTATCCTGATTTTGCGTAGAAGTGAATTTCGATACATCCAATCCGCTGTGAATAACTTGAATTTTATCCGCCGGGATATGCATATCCAACAAATCGTCTT
>CAZOIC010000030.1:0-20663 GCA_964579945.1 uncultured Syntrophomonas sp.
CCATTTCTCCCGCACTTTAGCCTTGCTGTTCTGTTTTATCAAGATCTCGCAGCCCTCTTCTGTGGGCGCAAAACATATATTATCATGCCCTTGTTCCTATGTCAAGCGCTATTAGCTGCATTTTTGGGACATAAAATAAGTACTCCGCGTTAAGCTTAGCGCAAGTACTTTTCTATTATATATTGAAGTTCATAATTTGACAACAGATTTACTATTTCGTTTTTAATTGCTACTTAACTGTGGTTCTACTGCAAAAAGTAATAAATATTATTCTGGCTGTATAAAAATACTCACTAAAAAACCCCGCCCTTTTCAGAGCGGGGCTATTATACTACAGCGCTTTTTTCTGGCGGATTTTTTCTATCAGAATGGCACAGTCGGGGCAGACCATTTCACATATGTTACAGGCTATGCAACTATCTTCATCTTTAGGTTTAACTGTCGGGGTACCATATACGCCCAATTTCTCAGACCATACCAGTACGCCGTTAGGACACTTTTCTCTACACAGGCCACAACCCTTGCAATAGTCGGGGAATATATAAAATATTGCTTTTTCCATGGGGAAGGTTATCGGTTTTAATTCTTTACTCATAATTAATGCCCCCCTTCCTTCAAGGATTCCTCAGCCATTTTCTTACCTAATTCCAGCGCTTTGTAGTTTAGTTCTCTTAGCTCCGGATTCTTCTCAAATTTGTAGCCCAGTTTGTTCTCCAAGGCTTTTTTAGCAGCTTCAAAGTCTACTATATTAGTAAGACCTATTACCGCACCCATAATAATAATGTTAAATACCCGCGGGTGCAATTCCTTATTGGCGGTTTCAATGGCTGGTAACCCGATTATTTTTTTGGCCTCGCGAGGAAAATCCGCCTCATCTACCTTAAATCCGGAGTCATAAACAAAAAGGGTGTTTTCATCCGAGTAGTGTGCGGTACGTCCAACTGCCCTTTCACTGAGGGCAATAACCACATCGGCTTTGTTAAATTTAGGGGCACCTATTCTTTCGTCACTTACCTGGATAAAAGCGATAGATACTCCTCCCCTTTGTTCCAGACCAAAGTTAGGTATATAAATGGTTTGCTTTTCTTCATTGTAAGCTGCTTCGGCTATTATCTCAGCAACTGATTGCACTCCCTGACCGCCTTCACCGGCCAATGCTATTTTCACCAAAGCCATTATTTCCCCCCCTTTCCAAAGGGGTTTTTTAGTTCTCCTACCGGGAAATAATGCTCCATCTCATCCTCCAAGAAGTGCCAGGTCTGCTGGGCATTAGTCCTCCAGTTGGTAGGACAGGTAGAAAGCACTTCCACAAAGGAGAAACCATTACCTTCTATTTGATTACGCAGAGCATTTCTAATAAATCTTCTTAACTGGTTATATTTTGATACCGTAGCTCTGGCCACATAGGCACTATCAGGGGTAACCTGCGCAATAAACTCCGGTCCTTTGGTGGGGTATCCGGTCAGTTCCGGATCTCGGCCAAAAGGAGTAGTTTCCGTTTTCTGTCCAGGAAGGGTGGTGGGTGCCATCTGACCGCCAGTCATCCCGTAGTTAGTGTTGTTAACCAGTATTAAGGTGACTTTTTCATTGCGTACGGCGGCATTGAGCAGATGCTGGGAGCCAATGGAATATCCGCCTCCATCTCCCATATATCCTATAGTTATAAGTTCCGGGCGGGCTCTTTTTATCCCTACCATAACCGGAGTAGTTCTGCCATGATGGGTCTGGGTGCTGTCACAAGCAAAGAAATCCCAGGAAAGCAAGGAACAGCCTATGTCACATCCGAATATGGTTCTATCCTGAATTTCCAATTCATCTATTACGTCACCCAACGCTTTTAACACAATTCCATGCCCACAACCGGGACAGAATTTATGCGGTTTAGTTGGTAAATACCATGATTTTGGTGTTGTCGGTGCTACCATCTGCATTAATATACCCCCTTCCTTAGAGAATGCTCTTCACTTTACTGATGATGTCATAATCAATTATTCCTACACCCGGCATAAACAGGGTTTCCATTTTTACTGTTTCTCCATAAATCTCCTGCCTGGTCAGGCGATAGAATTGACCATAGGCAGATTCTGCTATAAGCAGCTTTTTAGCACCGCTTCGGGCTATGGCTGCGCGTAGTTGTTTTTCCGGATAGGGTCTAAGGGTAATGGGGCGGAAATAGCCAGCCTTGATACCCTGAGCCCGCAGGGCTTTTACCGCATCATCTGCCGCCCTGGATACTACTCCATGGGAAAGTATTATTATTTCAGCATCCTCACATTGTCTTTCCTCGTATTCCACTATTTCCGGTGAGATGCTTTCGTATTCAGCGGAGATTTTCATCACCACATCATAAAGCTCTTCTTCCAGGCTATATATGTTACATAAGTGTTGTGGTTCCCTTTCAGCAGCAGTAATACTACCGTCCAGGCCTATTAGAGGATAAGTATCAATCATTTTAATTCCGCGTGTTTCCGGATCATACATTTCCAAAGGCTCGCGCATTTTAGCCTGATAACCGTCACCCAAAATAAAGGTAGGAAACCTGTATTTCCATGCGGTATTAAAGCCCTTAATAACATAATCAAATATTTCCTGATGGGTAGCCGTGGAATAAACTATACGCCAACCTTCTCCGTTACCTCCGAAGGTTGTAAGAGCTACTTCCTGCTGGGAATAGACTACCGTCCCTGAAGATGGTCCCCCCCGCTGCTGGATGATGGCTAGCAAGGGCAGCCTCATAGCTTCAGCCATGCCGAAGGGCTCTTGCATCAAAACATTACCCGGTCCGGCAGTGGCAGTAAAAGCCTTCTTGCCGCTCTGGACTGCCCCGCAAACGGTAAAACCAGCCGATATTTCATCTTCGGTCTGGAGAAATCCCCTACCATACTGAGGAGCCAAACGGGTCCAGTAGTGCATTATTTCGTTCTGGGGGGTAATAGGGTAGCCAAACATAACGTCAGCGCCGGAAGCCAATGCTGCCCAGGCCGCGGTCTCATTACCAGTCATAAATGCTTTTTTACTCTCGGTGATGACCTGTTGCATTTATATAAACACCTCCCATTTTCTTTAATTACAAAGCTATAATTTTTGCTACTATCCTACCATAAAGCTTGCGGCATATACCTGTGTATAAACTTGATTGGAAGATTAATTTCTTCTGCTTTGATAAATTCCCTCATGTTTTCATCAACCGCCATGTAGTCCACCGGGATGTTTAACTTCTGAGCTACTGCCCGAATTTCATTGTTACCCTGTTTAATTACATCCACTGTGGTTTGATCCCCTAAATGAGTATTGGCAACAATGGCATCCACCCGACCCAGGTTACTAATATACTCAGTAATCCTTTGGCGGCTACCGGTCATAGGGCGAGTATAATTTATTACTGCAATAACCCTTAATTCAGTTGATTCCAGGGCTCCTTCCACCAAATTCAAGGTTTTGGCCCCAAAAACACCATAACCAATATCAAGAATAATATCGCCTTCGCGCCAAAGGGCCCAGCGGGCTGCCGGGTTAAGCATGGCTCCGGTTTCTCCCAAACCGAAAGCATCTTCACTGGAATAGCTAATTATTATGAGGCCCTTTTCTTCCAGCATTTTTTTAAGAGGTCGCAAGGTATAAAAAGGCTCCACTGTGTCCAGATCCACCAGAGTTACCATATGCCCCTGGATTCTAAGCTCTAGAGCCCGGTTTATTGCCAATTCGCTTTTGCCACTGGCGTACTCTCCAACATATGCTTCTACCACGCGGGGGGAATACTGTAGGGTAAAAACAAACACCTCCTAAAAGTGCATAAAAATTTAATTGATTTTTATTAGTATAGATTATGTTTTAAATGTGAGTCAATAATTATCTTATTTAGGGAAATAGTACTCACATTTATCCAGTAGTAATAATAAAGCTATGCTATTGGTAAAATAAATTTACTTACAAAAAAGGAGTTAAATTAAATAATACACGTTTTCTGTGCTTTAGTGCACTGTTTTTTTGTTAATTTTAGATTAAGAAATCGTTAAACAAGCCAAATAAATATACTTAACCTATATATAGCTTTTGTTTTATTTAATATTTATATAAAAAAAGGCCCTTAAGGCCTTTGGTTTTCTTTAATTGGTTTTATGTTTACTGTATCAGTAATAACTGCAGGCAGATAAGTAGAATAACCCCAGGTATGCCTAAGAAACCAGCGATAAGAATGCTAATGATATTAACTGGCAAGGAGAAGTCAAAATATGAGGCCAGGTAGTTAACTACTAATAATAGGACCAACCCTACGGCTGAATTTATTAAGAGCTTCCAGAGCAGTTTGACTGGTTTAATAAAAATCTGAGCCACTATGTAAAGGATAACCAGCAAAAATAGGGCTGCTATGATAACATTTACAACCTCCATTAATTCCACCCCTCTCACCAGGATTGACTTAATGCCATAGTATTTTGCCGGGAGTATGATGGAGCATTATATTCCTGCTTTATTTTTTTATAAAGATAATTGTAACGCTTCTCTGCCGCACTAATACTATAGATAGCACAATCTACCATTTCCTCATCCACTACCCGAGCAAACATGTTATGGGCACATATTAGTTCCTGGTGGGCCTCATTTAATAATTCCCGGTCAGAAAAATCAATTTTTTCTTGCTCATTTTCATTTAATAAGCGACAGGTTTTTAACCGGCTATATAGCATGGACCATATTTGCATGAAAAACCCTCCTGGCATATTTTTACTGTTTTATCCATCCTATGCCATGAGGTCTTTTATTATGTTATATTTCTTTACGCCCTTCCAAGGCGCGGCGCAAGGTTATTTCATCAGCAAACTCAATGTCGCCTCCTACTGGTAAACCATGGGCCAGACGAGTGGCTTTGACTCCATGGGTGGTCGCTATTCCAGCCAGGTAGCGTGCCATGACTTCCCCTTCAATATCAGGATTCAGGGCCAGAACTACTTCTTTGATAACACCTGCCGCTAACTGCTTGATAAAAGGATCAAGGTTTAATTCTTCCAGGTTATTATCGCCCATCAGATTAAAGTTTTTGTTTAAAACATAGTACCTGCCCTTATAACCGGTACGTTCAATAGCAATAATGTCACTGGCTTCCTCGGCTACGCAAAGAATTTCCTTATCCCTGCTTTCATCCTGACAGATGGCGCAGGGATTGCTATCGGTAAGGTAACCACAACGAGAGCAAGGGAAGACCTTTTCCCTAGCGTCAATTATGGCCTGGGCCAGCTGCCGGGCTTCTGTGGGTGGCATTTTTAATATATATAAAGCCAGCCTCTGCGCCGTCTTGGGGCCAATAGTAGGCAGTTTAAGTAATTGGTCGATAAGATTTTCCAGGGGTTTGGCCAGTCTCATTTCGGGGCCCCCTTATAACCCGGGAATGTTGAAGCCGCCGGTGATTTTGGCCATTTCGGTGGAGACCATTTCCTGGGATTGCCGGATTCCTTCATTGACTGCGGCCACAACCAAATCTTCCAGCATTTCGATATCATCCGGGTCAACTACTTCAGGGCTAATTTTAATGGCTAGTAATTCCTGCTTGCCATTTACTCTGACAGTGATAGCCCCGCCACCAGCCGAGGTTTCTATTTCTCTTTCCTTTAGTTCTTCCTGCATTTTTATAATCTGTTCCTGAACCTGCTTGGCCTGTTTTATCATTTTACTCATGGATCCGCCGCCAGGGTTAAATTTCATCATTCATCCTCCTTAATCCTTAATTTCAACAATATCTTCGCCAAAGTATTCTATGGCTTTTTTTACAATAATATCATTATATTGTTCATCATCAAGGAAAACAAATTCTATTTCCACGTTCCCTTTCAAGATATCCCGGGCTACACTTTCCACCAGTTCCCGGTTATCTTTTTCCTCCATACGTTCCTTATGGAATCTATAGCCCTTTTTATAGCCTATATAAAGTACGTCATCGCGTGCCCCCAACAGTTTGCCCTGGGACAGCAGGGCATGGGTAGGGATCTTCTTTTCCTTTACCCCAGACAGCAAGCGATTCCATAATATCTCCCTGGCATCCGGCTTGGTAGCCTTGTTTCCGGTTTGTACCCGGGTAGTCTTTACTTCTTGCCGAGTTGGTTGTTCTACCGGGGTTTCACTGCTAAGTATCTGCGCCATTTGCAGGAATGCTACTTCAAGTATAAACCGATTCCCTTCACTAAATCTTAACTTGTCAGCCGTATCCATCATCAGGCGCAGGGCCTGTAAAAGCTGATTGCGATTAATTTTCGATTTTTGCTGTTCTAATAATGGTTTAGCCATTGCCGTTACTACTAAAAAGTCGGTTTCATCACCCATGACCATATATAAAAGTAAATCCCGTAAATAGAGAGCACTCTCCCGGGCTAGCTGCTGGGCTTCCTTACCCTCACCTAGAGCAGCTGCCAGCATTTCTATTATTCCGGCCGTATCCTGCTCCAGTACCTTTTCCAACAGGCGGGCCAGAAACAATTCATCCACCAGTCCCAATACATCCAGCACATCTTCTTTTTTAATGGTTTTACCTTTATACGAATAAATCTGATCCAGGGTGCTGAGGGCATCACGCAGGCCACCATTGGCGCGGCGGGCTATTAGCTGCCCGGCTTCTTTATCCAAGTCTATGTTATCAGTGGCTGCTACCTGTTGCAGCCTTTCCAAAATTTCAGGCCCGGTCAGGCGTCGAAAATTATAGGACTGGCAGCGGGAACGTATAGTATCCGGTATTTTTTGAGGCTCGGTAGTAGCAAGAATAAAGATAACTGAATCGGGAGGTTCTTCCAGAGTCTTTAATAGAGCATTAAAGGCCTCAGTCGTAAGCATGTGAACTTCATCTATTATATATACCTTTTTTTTGCCTTGAGCAGGCAAGACCCGTACCTTTTCCCGCAGGTCACGAATCTCGTCTATTCCCCGATTGGAAGCAGCATCTATTTCAATAACATCCATAAAGTTGCCATTGTTAATATCGGTACAGGAAGAACAAACGTTGCAAGGCTCTCCTTCCTCGATATTCTCACAATTAACCGCTTTGGCAATTATTTTAGCAATACTGGTCTTGCCCGTTCCGCGGGGACCGGAAAATAGATAGGCATGAGTTAAGCGGCCTTCTTTAATGGCATTACTCAGGGCAGTCACAGTTTTCTCCTGCCCTACCACCTCTTCAAAACGCTGGGGACGCCAGGCACGATATAAAGCCAGATAGGCCATAATATCTCTTCCTTTCGGTAAGGATGCTAGCATATAAGTTCTTGATTTGATCCGGACTTTCCTGCAAATTATACAAAATAGACGCGGAAACCGCGTCTATTAATTATTATTGCCGTGCACCTGGCTTCGAGAATACCCTCCAAGCGTTACTTGAACAGTTAACTCCATTCAGGCTACCCTGCGTCACACCGGATTAATCCCTTAGTGCTGCTTCCTTCCGGACCTGACACGGTTCAAGATGTCCTGTTGCGCCGGACCCAAACTTCTTAGCCACTTATTCAAGCCAGACCTTACAGGATAGACCCTCAGCTCAGGAATTCGACCCTGCTGTAGCGGGTTGCAGGTTACAAGGCACCGCTAATTCCCCGTCTAGCACGGCAAATCTTATTCTCCTATAGCTCATTTATTGTACAATCTTTTCCCTCGCTTGGCAAGCTACAAAGCTTTACCATCTGCTGTGTTCATGCTGGTTAGAAAGCTAATTAGCCAGGATGGGGTAAAAAGCTGTAGAATATAAAGTGAATAATAAGTGTAGTATAATAATTATTGATTTTTGTATTTCCTGCCTTATGACTGGTAAAAGTAATATTAATTAAGATTTGAGGATTTTGCATAATTCAAAAATCCAATATTGTCACTCTAAAAGCGATAGCGAAGAGTCTGGAGATCCTTTGGCTTTGCTTCAGGATGACAACCATTAAATACCAGCTCATTTATAAGAAATACTAATTATGCAAAGTCTCATTTTAAAAAAGGAGAATTATAAACTATTGATCACATTTGAAAAGCTGAAAATTGACCCCCTAATTCTTAAAGCCCTCAGTGATATGGGTTTTGAGGAAACCACCCCGGTACAGAAGGAAGCCATTCCGCTAGCTTTAATGGGACGAGATCTTATCGGAAGAGCTCAAACCGGAACCGGGAAAACGGCAGCCTATGGTATACCTCTGGTGGAGTGCTGTGACGCAAATTCAGAGCATATCCAGGGTATTGTTATTACCCCAACCCGCGAGCTGGCCATTCAGGTAGCAGAAGAACTGAATCGCATTGGGCAATATAAAAGAATCCGCTCATTACCTATTTATGGCGGGCAGGAGATTGAGCGCCAGATTAAAGCCTTGAAAAACCGCCCCCCTATTATAGTTGGTACCCCGGGGCGCCTTATGGACCATATGCGCAGAAAAACTATCCGTCTGCAGCAGGTTAAAATGGTAGTTCTGGATGAGGCTGACGAGATGCTTAATATGGGCTTTAGAGAGGATATTGAGGTTATCCTCCGGCAGATACCGGAAGCAAGACAAAGTCTTCTCTTCTCGGCCACCATACCAGTACACATCAAAACCCTGGCCGAACAATTTATGAAAAACCCGGAAATGGTTCACATTAAACCCCAGGAAGTAACCTTATCCCATATTGAGCAGCATTATATCGAGACCCCGGAAACGCAAAAGCTTGATGTTCTCTGCCGTCTGCTAGACATTCAAAACCCTGGTTTGGCAATTGTCTTCGGACGAACCAAGCGCAGGGTGGATGAAATTACCGAGGCCTTGAATAAACGCGGGTATTCAGCCGAAGGTATTCATGGTGACCTGACCCAGAGCAGAAGAGAAACTATAATGCGGCGGTTTAAGTCAGGAATGACCGATCTGCTTATCGCTACCGACGTAGCGGCGCGGGGCCTGGATATTACCGGGGTTACCCATATATATAACTTTGATATTCCCCAGGACCCGGAAAGCTATGTACACCGTATTGGAAGGACCGGACGGGCCGGTGAAACAGGCGCAGCTATTACCCTGGTTACCCCCCGGGAAATAGGACATTTAAAGTACATCGAACAATTTATCCGCCAGAGGATTAAACGCCAACCAGTGCCAACCATCAACGAAGCTCTGGCCGGCTTACAGCGCATTGGTATGGAAAACCTGCTGGCGGTGGTAGAAAATGAAGATATCGGGCAGTATAAAAGCCTGGCCGAAAGCTTGTTGGATGATCATGATTCCATTACCCTTTTATCCGCCGCCCTTAAACTACTTACCCGGCAGCCGGATAGTATTTCCTCCCATGTGCTGAGCGAGGCTCCCCCCATAAAATTAAAAGATCCCTATGGCAGCAACCGGCCCAAAAGACCTTATGAGAAGAGTTCCTCACGAAACTCCAGGAAACCCAAAAGACCCAAACCAAGAGGTTATTAGGCAGGGAAACCCCTGCCTTAACTATTTAAACAATTGGGAGAACTTCTTCGGCACTTCAGTTTCAAAACGCATTAATTCGCCACTGACGGGATGATAAAAAGCCAGGATATGAGCATGCAAGCCTAGTCGGCCAATAGGGTTAGTATTGGCACCGTACTTTTTATCCCCTATGACGCTGTGCCCGATTTCTTTCATGTGAACCCGGATCTGGTTCTTGCGGCCAGTTTCCAACCTGATTTCTAGCAGAGAATACCCGGCTCCCGCTTCCAGCACCTTATAGTAAGTAACCGCTTCCTGCCCATCTTTAGCACTGGAACTGGAATATACCAACCTGGTTTTAGTTTCTTGTAAATAGGATTTGATTCTGCCTTCCCTTTTTTCTACTTGCCCTTCCACCACCGCAATATAGGCTCGATCCACTACGGCCTCTTTCCAATTATCCTGCAGTGAACGCTTAATATCTTCGTTTTTCGCAAAAAGCATCACCCCGGAAGTATCCTGGTCCAGGCGGTGAACAATGAATATCCGATTCTCTGGGTCCTGTAAACGGACATAGTCAGTTAATTGATGGTAGGCGGTACGCTCCTTTTCCTTGTCCGAAGCTATTGATAATAATCCAGCAGGTTTATCAATAATAATGATATCGTTATCTTCATATATAATTCGCAGCCCCCGAGCTGGCTTCTCGTTTCTAACCAGAGCCCAGTTAATAGTTACTTCCTGTCCCACCTGTAAGGAATGATTGTACTGGGTAACCACCTGTCCATCTACCAGGACCTGGCGATGGGTTAACAAAGATTTTATGTTATTGCGACTCTTATCAGGCATTTTCTCAATGAGAAACTTCATTAATTCTCCCGGTTCCACTACATTTAAATGAGTCTGTCGGTCCGGTCCCGCTTTATGGCCCTGCCGCCGGTATTTTTTCATTTATAATCCTCCCTGTCACAAATCCACGTAATCCTATTATATACAATACTTAACCAGGTTAACGTAATAGAGGAAATCAAACATATTATTTAACCAAGAAAAAATGAGACAAAAATGATAAAATACCCTATAATTGTAAAATATGAACATAAAATGGGTACGGGGGTTATCCGCTTGGAAAAGTCATTTAAACACCAGGGCGTATTGAAATTGCAGCCACATGATCATGCCTGCCTGGTATATGAAACGGAAAGCGAATGGCGAGATAATGTTATTCCTTTTATTATAGCCGGGCTGCAGCAAGGAGAGAAATGTGTTTATGGGCTTAATCACCGGAGCAGGCAATATATCGTAGATTGCTTCCGGAAAGAAGGTATAAATGTAGCGGCTTATGAAGAATCGGGACAACTATTGATTTTAGATAAAAGTGTACTACCCGGAGAGTGCAATAGCGACCGCCTGGATCAGATACAGGAGTTCTATATCCAGTTTTTAGGTCAATCTCTGGCTCAAGGCTACCCGGCAGTACGTTTTACCAATGAATCTTTATACACCTTATTGGGGATGGAGTCTTCCTATAACATGGTGGAAGTTAATTCCCGCATGAATACGGTTATTTTCCCCCATTACCCCTGCATAGCTCTCTGCCAATATAACCGCCTTAAAACCGACCCTAAAATATTAAAATATGCTATCATCAGCCATCCGATAGTTATTAGAAACAATGAACTTTATGTCAACCTTTCCAGCATTCACGATGAACGCTTTTTAGAATTTACCAGTGACCGTTGGGAAGCTGAACACTGGTTGGCCGTTATAGAACGGGAAAACCGGGAAATTGAAAAACTACAGATGATTAGCCATACCCTTAATAATTCCAACCACCCCTTGTTATGTATCCATGCCGACGGTTCTATTATAGCCTGCAATGAGGCCTTTTATCAGCTCATGGGTCGCAGTGGAGAACGTATTCAACACCTTGGCGAAATCGAGCCTTACTGGCACGATTACCTGACCGTGGTAATTCAGGAACTGAAACAAAGAGGTGCCCACCGCTACGAAAAAGAGTGGCCTCAGCCGGATGGTAGTCGGGTAGTACTTGATATGTCAGTCCTTGAAGGATTTGATGACTCTGGTAATGTAGCCTATTATTATGCTTCTATAATGGATATCACTCAGCACAAAGAAGCGCAAGGTATATATATGCACCCACCTGGAAGAAGAACAGGTAGTCCTGTCGGTACAAGATGAAGGCAACGGTATTGACCAGGATCTGCTGGATAAACTCGGAACTCCCTTCTTTACAACCAAGGATAATGGTACCGGATTAGGCCTGGCCATATGTTTCAGTATAGTGGCGCGCCATGAAGCCAGTATTCACCCATATACCAGTCCGAACGGAAGCACCTTTGTTATCTCTTTTAAAATCCCCAGTTTAAGTACGGAGCAGATGACTTTACCCCTGATTTGATAACAATAATAATGAAAAAGTTGAACATTTGCTGGCAGACATGGAAATCAGCGCTAAGAAAAAGGCATATCCGCCGGAATTATCCAGCGGACAATGCCAACGGGTGGCCATCGCCCGAGCGATTATCAACAAACCTTCGGACAGGGGCACTGGACGAACAGACTGGCCGCCACATAATGGATATTATCAGGAATCTTAATGAACAGGGCATGACCACGATTATAGCCACTCATGACAGGGATATCGCCAATTCTTGCCAGAGGATTATTCAATTAAGTGACGGGCGTATTGTATAGTCTTGCCCGGCGTTTTCGCCTGGTGACCCAAAGTGGATCCCTTTGGGTCTATTGATTCTGGACCCATGCAAGGCAGAGTTTTTAGCTGTCCCCATTGTAGTTGGTTACTGCTTGAAATCTATGGTAGTGCCATTGATATCAACTGCGCGAACATTCTTGACATCCAGCAGAGAACCGGGCATGTATTTGATAATAATCTTCCCGTTTTCATTTAAAGTGTTGGTGGTATTGAAATCATCAACCCTCTTGCCGTCGGTCATGATAGCGGCAATAGCGAGGTTATCCGAGGTATCTGCGCCACGAGGCTTTCCACTTCCCATTACGGTAATTCCCAGCGGGGATATGGCAACACGGGTGATTTTCATGTTGGCTGTCTCTATATCGCAGGCGGCCTCTTGCGCTTTGGTAATCGCCTCAATCTTGAATGTGGTTTGCCAGTTTCCTTCAGTTTGCCGGTCATAGGATACAAAATATCCCTTTAGCTTTAACCCGCCCAACTCCGTTTTATCCAGTTCAAATATGTTTTCTTCATATTTGGAGGTACCTTCCGCCTTGTAGTTCAGGGAAACATTGCTGGGGTAAATCATATTTCCGGCAGCGTCGGTCAGATAAAGATACCCGTTGTTTTCAACACCGTCGCAGCTCCACCTGACCTGCACATGCAGCCGGCCATCCACTCTGCCGATATTGGATATCTCGGCAAAGTCGATTCCAGGTAAGGGGATGCGAAGTGCATCCTTTTTTAAAACTTCTATTGTGCCTTGTTCCCTAAGGGTTGAATACAGCTCACCGCCTCCGCCGGGAGAGTTATTCATATCAAATACGGTTGTTTCAGGAGCCTGGGGAAGAGAAACCGTCCACCGGGCACCGTCTCCGCTTGGATACAGCTCACCGCCCCCGCCGGGGGAGTTGTTCATAGCCAATGCAGTTGTTTCAGGATCTTGAAGCAAGGCAGTTAAGTCTACGCCCGGGTCAACTTCCCGGTATACATTTTTGCCGCTCATAAAGGAGTTAATGCGAACGGTTACTTTTTGGCCCTCCAACTTGTCGCCGCCACTGCCCATCAGGCGCAAGGTAGCCGTTTTGGTCTTGGCATCAAAGTCTACAATTTCACTTGTCAACATATTGGCGCCGGAAATGCTGAAACCATCCAAGAGATTCATGGATTCATCAATGCGATTACCGGTTAAATCCTGCATGGTCAGGTATACAACCGCCGTATCATCATCATTCATGGCGGCTACAACTTCCATTTTGATGCCATTGCTTACCGAGACCAGTTCTATCGGCTGCAACTTCTGGGCTATTTGCGGACTGACCAGGGAAACCAGCCGGTTGAAACTGGGGATGGTAGCTGCCATTACCGGAAGCGCCAGTGCTATGCACAGACAAACCGCTGCTACTATCCCTAAAGGTCTTCTCATTAATCCCGGCTTAACCGCGGTATTAATGGTTGGGCGGGAAAATTCATCGTCGAGGGTTAAGCTTGCCAGCCGGGAATCGATCACCTCGCGAATGGTTTTCTGGTTATTCATCGTAATACCATCCTTCCAATTTGGATTTCAACTGTTCTCGGGCCCGCTTCAGTCTAACCGCTACGGTGGATTCCGGAATATTCAGGGCCCTGGCAATTTCGCGGATCGGCATGTCATGATAATAAAACAGGAGAATGACTTCTTTGTATTTGGGAGACAGCTTCATAATTTCCAAAACCAGAGTATCATCTTGCAGTGATTCCGGATTTGAACTAAACGCAATCTCCTGCAAAGATTTGGCCGCATCAACGTGCTTCCACCAGAAGCTTCGCCGGTAGTTTTTGCAAACATTTATTGCAATTCTCATAATCCACGTCTTAATATCGGAATCACCTTTGAATTGCGGGTAGCTTTTATAGACTTTCAGAAATGTATCCTGCACAGCGTCCTCGGCTAAATGAACATCTTTCAAATATAGAAAGCACATTCTACATAGTGAGTCGCCATATTCGTATACCAGCTCGTCAATATCTGTGGTGCTGTCTCTATTCGGTACCGGAATAGAATTCAAACCCTAACCTCCTTTCACTAATTAGACACCGCCAGGGCTGAAAAAATTTCATAAAGTGATTCTACTGCCAAACCAGGACATTATAACTTTTTGCGGTGGAATCGATTTAAAGAAAAAACAAAAGCAATCTTGTCCCCGAATCTTGACTCCTTTTGGCTATGTTATATGGTAGGATCGAGGCATTCAATTAGGGGGGTAGGCGATGGAAAGCTCTTGACGCATATCAAGCTGCTCAGCAACGGAAAGTATACCCTGCCTTATTGCAACTGTCTGCGGATTGAAGCTGGAATCAACTGCCTTATCTAAAATATGGGCATGGTAAATAGACTATAAGAAATTCACCATCCTGCCGTGAAATAATCCTCATAGCCAGCTATTATCCAGGTCATCAGTATATTATTAAGTTTACAAGCCTGCTGAATCAAACCTCATAAGGTGTCCATTGCGAATACTCATCTTCAAACGGCATTGGTATGACATAATCATCAGAGAATTCATCAAAACTGAGCTGAGGAAGTTCCTCATAAGACACCTCTTGAGCTTTCACTTTGCGGGTAGTTCACCCTACGGGTACTACTGATGCACCTTTTCAGGTGCTTTTAAGGTTGCTGAGGTTCTCTTCGTTCGCGATGGAGAGCGGAAGTTGAGACGTCCAAGGATGGACTAGTACAGCGACGTACAAGGATGTACTAGTGCAGCGGTGCCACGGATGGCAAGAAGCTGCCGGTGCCACGGATGGCAAGGAGCTATTTAGCATAAAACGACTGCTTTATGAGTTATCTTCATAAGTGTTTTCAAACAATAGATTCATCCAATCCTGCTTGCTATGCAATACCCGGGCAATGAAAATATCGTCTTTAGCGATGCGATAGAAAATGATATACGGTTGGACTATAATGTGGCGGTATCCAGCTTGGACCAGGGATAAATCGTTGGTTGGCAGCACGCTCCCCAGGCGAGGCTTGTCTGCCAATTTTAGAATAGAATTCTCAATTCGTTCCAACAACCTGGAGGCAGCCTTTCGATTATCTTCCGCAATATAATCGAATATGCTGTCCAAGTCATCTACCGCGTCCCGGGTGTAGCGAATTTTAAGCCTGGCCATGGATACGCTCCTTTAGATGAGAAAAAACCTCTTCGTGGTCGAACAGTTCGCCTGCTGCAATCTGCTTATCTGCTGCGGCCAGCTTTACTTGTAAACGAATCCAGGCTTCGCGGTGGCAAAAGGCTTCATGGCTCATTACTACCAGATCATTTTCGCCGTTGTTGGTGATTAGAATAGGGTCATCAATTTCATGGCAGAGCTTGGAGAAACCCTTATAATCTGAGCGAATTACCGATGACGGCTTAACAATCATAAGGCCGGGCCGGCGGATTTTGTTAAGCATCATGCATGCCTCCTATCAATTATCTATCAAAAGTCTACCACGCATATTAAGACAAAGTCAAACAGACCGGTTTCACGGTTTACCTCCTTTATCTTTACAAGAACCCTTATTTCATAGATACACGGAAAGGAATGTCCTATAAAGCTCTTCTACAAACATGCCCATATCTTGTTGAGATTTTATCCAAGGCTGGTATTCTGACCAACTACATTTTGTGTATATACGGCTATTTATCCATCAGGCGAAATGCCGAAGTCTTATATCATCTTTCTGTCCATAAACTCATAACAAAATGTCTTCTGCTATTAAAATAATGACCAGAAGACATTTTAGAAACATAGGGAGTAAGGGTTAGTATCCTGGCATTTTCATGGAGGTTTTCCGTTGATTGTAGACAGTTTGAATATTCCTTTACCATCTCATTATTGCCCTTACCGCAATTTCTTCAGGGCTGCAATATCGCGGTCGATTTCCTCAAGCGGAGTTTCCAGGATAAAGGGGAAGGTGTCAAAAAAATCATGCCGTAGCAATCGTTTAAAACCCGCTTCCCCTATGAATCCATCACCGATATGAGCGTGGCGGTCACGTCTGGAGCCCAGTTCCTTTTGACTATCATTGCTGTGAATGAATTTAATAGCATCTCGTCCAAAGGTACGATCGATTTCCTTCAACACCCGGGCAATGCCCTCCTCACTGCTCACATCATAGCCAGCCGCAAAAACGTGACAGGTATCCAGACATACCCCGATTCTTTCTTGATTAGTGATTTGTTGCAATATGGTATTAAGCTCGTTAAAATCCCGACCAATTTCCGTTCCCTGCCCGGCCATGGTTTCTAAACAAACGGTAACCTTCCCAGCATAGTTATCAAGTACATCATTAAGCAGCCCAACTATCCTTGCTATTCCCTGTTCCAGTGTAGAAGTAGTGTAGGACCCCGGGTGCAGCACCAGATAGTCAGCTCCAATCAGGCTGCAGCGCTCCAAATCTTCCTTAACCACCTGGCGGGCAAATTCATAGAGGTCATCCCTGGCAGCGGCCGGATTACAGATATAGGGGATGTGAACAACTACCGGATCAATATTATGAGTTAAAACCATAGCCTTAAAATAATCTATTTCCTCTTCCGTAAAGGTACGAGCCCCACGCCCCCGTGGGTTACGCACAAAAATCTGCAAGGCTTCCACCCCCCGGGCAACGGCCTCATCGGCGGTATGTTTTAAACCCTTCCCGATGGGTAAATGAGCTCCAATTCTCGGCTGTTTATTAATTGTTTTCACTCCTTGAACGTTTCTGTTTACTCCCCCACCCTAGTTATAAGTATAAACGATTTTTAGATGCGTAACCTCTGGCATTAATCTACTTTTACCGCGGTGCCGCTGGCGGCCACCATTAGCATGCCATCGCGGATCACCTCGTAATCAAGGTCAATGCCGACTACAGCATTAGCCCCTAGCCTACGGGCCTTTTCGGCCATTTCATCAACAGCAATGCGGCGGGCCTCGTTTAGTTTGGCTTCGTAGGCGCCGGAGCGTCCTCCTACGATATCAGTGATACTGGCAAAAATATCCCTGACTACATTAGCCCCCATAATGGCTTCACCAGCTACCAATCCTAGATATTCGCGCATGGGCTGTCCCTCTATACTTGGTGTAGTTGTAAGAATCATGAATCAGGCCTCCTTTTCTATTTAAAAACATATTATCATAATCTAATAGCGTTTATACATAATATTCCGGAGTTAACCTAACCCGCAGGGAAAGACTCAAACCGTCCTTTTCCCTAACATCCGGCCTTCCCCCATCCTGTAATAATCTGCTGCAGCGTTTACGATAATTAGCCAAGCCTTTGGCGATATTGCCAGCGCAATTGGTAAAACCTCGCATCATCTCGACCAAATAGTTGGCCAGGTCCATAACCTTTCTAGCGACAGTACCAATATTGCAGATAGAATGGGCAGCCTCGCCGCCGCCTCCCAGGAAACATCGGCCAGCTCTGAAGAAATCCTGGCCAGTGTTGAACAACAGATGCATAGCTTTGATTCATTCGCCACTATGGCAAATTCTTTAAACAACCTGGCCAATTCCTTGCGCCAAGTTGTTCAAGATAATTCCAATCAGAGCGATAACAGCTATATTTAACTCCAGGTAATAGCACGAATTCTAAATACGATTTGGTGGTATAATTGAATATAATTGCTACAGGAAGAAGGTGAACCAGTGGACAGGGAAATTATTTTCCTGGTTGAAGAAGCTCCAGAGGGTGGCTATTTAGCAAGGGCTTTAGGTTATTCCATTTTCACCGAAAGTGATACGTTGGATGCTATTAGAGAAGAAATAAAAGATGCAGTTCGCTGCCACTTTGATGAAGACCAGAAACCCAGTATAGTTAGGCTACATTTTATCAAAGAAGAGGTTTTTGCCATATGAGGATACCTCGCGATATAAACGGTAAAGATCTGATAAACCTTTTGGCGACATACGGCTATGGAGTAACCCGGCAAACCGGCAGTCATATGCGCTTAACATCAACAATTCGTGGTAAAGAACATCATGTTACTATTCCGTATCATAATCCTCTTAGAATAGGTACCCTTAATTCCATATTAAGCGATGTTGCAGACTACCTGGACATAAGTAAAGATGAAATAATACGACAACTCTTTAGTTAACTGATGCCACAAATCACGAATATGCTGTTTGGGTTGCGAATCCATTTAAAAACCCCCGCCAAGAATCTTGGCGGGGGTTTTTAAAAATGTGCTCATGAAATTCTTGCGTCCTCTCCTTATTTGAGGATTACTCAAAATGGGTAGATTTCTTAGCATAGCCAGGCCCGAGATATTGCGGTTATTATTAAATACACCAATAATTTCTCCCTGTTCATTGTAGATGGGGCTGGCCGTAGTTAGAGCATTATATTTATGCATGATCGGCTGTGCTTAACTATTCTTAAATTATGGATAACGACCGCTCCAATGTTTTGTTGTGATTTTTATCTAGTCTTCAATAGATTCGATTGTTTTGACTACTCCAAGGATACTCGAGTTCTTAAATCTACCCAGAGTATTCCTCGATCTTCAAGATATACTCAACTCGCCCTCAGCCCTTCTTGAATCCTGCTTATTACGGCCTGGGCCAGTGTTCTTAAAACATCTTTATCACTACTGATTTGAGCAAAGAAGCGCGACTGTTCATGGGTAATCCGGAAGGTTATAGTTTCTCCTCCCACCAGCCAAAGGCAAGTTTTGCAGTTGCCAATCCTGAATTTGTTTTCTCCAAAAATAAAACAAAGGACCCTCCTGGTGAGAATATATATTTGCCATCTTCTTCGCTAACAATAGTGCTAAATGGCGACTTCTCGATTAAAAACATTGACCCCACCGGTTGGGAATAATGTAGTAGATTCTTCATACTTTAGATTCGCCCTTGGTTGGGGAAGCGGTTGTATACTGGTATTTGATGGACTTACTTTTGTCGCCGTTTTCCCTCCGCCGAGCAGATCAGCATTTAGCCATATTCTGGCCGTTAAGGGCTCAGCAGATAAGTTAGTCACTGTAAAAACATTGGCAAATAACTTTACTCCTGAATCCGAAGGATTAATCAATGCCCCCCATGAGGATTTCCCTTCTCCTAAAGTTAACATTTCCGTCTGTCCTAAAAAATACTTTCCTGCAACGGATTTCGCAAATGGGTTAGGAAGGCTGATAACCTGGGGTGTGCGAATCTTCTGTTTGTTAACCTGGCCTTTTTTTGTTTTTACCGCCATAACCTGGCTCCTTTCTATAGATGTTTAATCTATTTTATGAAGCTATTTGTATTATGTTAATAAAGCGTTGCATTGGATATGGCAAGCAAAATCTTCTCTACGTTTAATTTCCACAATAAAAAGGTCGCCTTTTCTATTTTGGACTTTAGAGGCGACCTCTTTATACAATTTTAATACTTATTTGTTTTAGTGGTTGAACTAAATCCACTCAGACTTATACCACCTTGACTTCCTTAAACAATCGTAATCTTTTACTCTAATATCTTGATTTTTCTATATCTAATCACCAGATAAACAGTTAGCAACATTAAAATTATCAAGGTTACTTCAAAATTCATTATAGCCCAAGCCAGGATAATAACCGGCAATAAGAGAATTCTTACTATAACCTTCAATCCTTCATTCCCGCTAATAATCTTGGCAACAGAAGGGGAATGCGTATAATAAAAGTTAACGAATGCCTGTCCTGGAGTATTGGTAAGAAGTATAGTATCTCTAAACTGTCTTAATAAGGTTACAGCCGGGCTTAGTTTAGAGCCAAAGGCGGCAGTGGCAATAAAACATTCATCCAGGTCGATCAGGTTTACGGTCAACTTTCCTGTTACGCGTATATCAGTATCAGAGCTTGCTATCATAGTAAAAGCAGTCCCTGCTTTGGCTTCTGAAGTAATGGTAACCGTATTATTATTTATGCTAACACCCTGTACCCATTCCTCCAGACTCCAAGAAACCATTTCTCCCGGCAGTTCATTTCCATTCTGACCTTTTACAATGGCGGAATAAGTTATTGTTTTAGCATCTTCACTCGGGCCGGGGATTACTATTTGTGTTGGTCCTGTTATTTCTACATGAGTGACTTGCCCACCACCATATGTTCCATTAACCTTAACCCGGCAAACTGCAAGTATATTGCTACCATCAGTCGAGGTTATCGTTATAGGGGCATCTCCTTCAGCCACGGCACTCACCAATCCCTGGCTATTGACGGTGGCAATATTCGGATCATATGTATCCCAAAATACCTGCTGATTAGTGGCATTGGATGGACTAATGATTGCCTCCAGTTGGCAAGTGTCTCCAACATTGAGCTCAAAACTGGCTGCCAAGGTCTCGGTTCCGGCAAAAACAGGGGTGATCGACTCCACCAAGATCTCAGTAGAAGTTGGGCAACGTTCCTCCTTTAGGTCCTCCAATATCTGAATACCCCGGTTGTGTTCTGCCCATGCTTTTTCGAGTTGAAACAAGTTCATCCCATAGGTCGAGGTCATGCTGTTTTCTAATTCGGTCTTGTATTCATTGAATTTTATCTCAAAAGCCTCATCATTTAACGTACGTAGATCGTCCGCATTAAATGCGATTTCAT
>CAZOIC010000031.1:0-19425 GCA_964579945.1 uncultured Syntrophomonas sp.
ATAACTGCTCCATGCAGTTAATCCGTAATCCCCGCCAGTTTGATGTAATTGTTACCGAAAATATGTTTGGGGACATACTTACCGATGAAGCTTCCATGCTGACTGGTTCCATTGGTCTGCTGGCCAGTGCTTCCATTGGCGGCCAAGTAGGACTATACGAGCCTTCCCATGGAAGTGCGCCCGATATTGCCGGACAGAATAAGGCTAATCCGCTGGCCACCATATTGTCAGCCGCCATGATGTTGAGATATTCCTTTGACCGGGAAGCGGAAGCGGTGGCTATTGAGCAGGCAGTTAACCGGCTACTGGAAGAAGGCTACCGCACCCCCGATCTCATGGAACCCGGCAAAAAATTGCTTAATACCGTCCAAACCGGCGATCTGGTAGCGGAGTACATTCTTCTATAGGAGGTAAAAAACCTTGGGGATAAGAAGTTGGATGTTTTAATTTATGATACTACCCTGCGGGATGGGGCTCAGGGAGAAGGGATTTCCTTTTCCTTGGATGATAAGATAAAAATAGCTAAGAAGCTGGACTACCTAGGAGTATCCTATATTGAGGGAGGCTGGCCTGGCAGCAATCCTAAAGATCTGGAGTTTTTTAAGCAGGTGCAGCTACTGGATTTAAAAAATTCCCGGGTGGCTGCGTTCGGTTCTACCCGTAAACCGGGAATAACGGTGAAAAAGGATAGCAATGTTAAAGCTCTGTTAGACTCGGGGGCTAAAACTATTACTATAGTAGGCAAAGCCTGGGATTTCCATGTCCTGCGGGCCCTGGAAACAACGCTGGAAGAAAACCTGAATATGATCCGGGATACTATTTCCTATTTAAAAGATAAAGGCCTGGAAGTAATTTTTGATGCCGAACACTTTTTTGACGGGTTTAAGAACAACCCGGACTATGCCTTGCAGGTACTGCAAACTGCTGCTGTAGCAGGAGCTGACTGGCTGATTCTCTGTGATACTAACGGTGGCAGCATGCCCTGGGAAATCGAATCAGTTATTAAAGAAGTACGGCAGCAGGTGCAGACGCCCCTGGGGATTCATGTCCATAACGATTCCGGCTTAGCAGTAAGTAATTCACTGTTGGCAGTAAAACAGGGATGTCGCCAGGTTCAGGGAACTATTAATGGTTATGGCGAGCGCTGTGGTAACAGTGATATCTGTTCGGTCATCCCCAGTCTAGAATTAAAAATGGGATTAAAATGTTTACCACCTGGTAATCTTAAATACCTCAGTGAGGTATCCCATTATGTGGGTGAGATTGCTAATATGCCGCACCATAACAACCAGCCTTTTGTCGGTCATGGGGCCTTTGCCCATAAGGGAGGTATCCATGTTAGCGCGTTATTAAAAGACTCGCTCACCTATGAACATATTAATCCGGAAGAGGTAGGAAACCACCGGCGGGTTCTGGTATCAGAGCTTTCCGGTTTATCTAATTTGTTGTATAAGGCCAAAGAACTGAATATTGATGTAAATGCCTACGATGCCGAAACCCGGCGCCTGATGAAGCAGATTAAAGAATTAGAAAACCAGGGTTTCCAATTTGAAGGTGCGGATGCCTCATTGGAACTTTTCTTACGCAAGGCGTTTGGCCAGTACGAGGACTTCTTTCAATTAAAAAATTTAAAAATTATTTTAGAGAAGAGTGAAGGGGAAGAAGAATTTAGCGCCGAAGCCATGATAAAGGTGCAGATAGGTGATAATACCGTTCATACTGCTGCCGAAGGTGAGGGACCGGTTAACGCCCTGGATAATTCATTGCGCAAAGCCTTGTATGAGGTTTACCCGGAAATAGCAGAAATGCACCTGAGTGATTACAAGGTCAGGGTTTTAAATGGCAATAATGGCACTGCGGCCAAGGTTCGGGTATTAATTGACTCGGCTGACCAGAGTGATAAGTGGAGTACCGTGGGAGTATCGGAAAATATCATAGAAGCCTCCTGGCAGGCAATTGTTGACAGTATTAACTTTTTACTATTTAAAAAACACCTGGATAAATAGTAACAAATTGCCGTTAATGTTTTACTGGTGTATATTAATAAGAAGATGCGTAACATCGTATTTTGGCAATACGAATATCTTCTCTATGATTTCGATAAATTTGTAGGGAACGACCCCTGTGTCGTTCCGGATCAGTAAGGGGTTAGGCGCGAGATATTGTAGGGGCAGACCCATGTATCTGCCCGGTTTAAAAATCGACTGTGTCTGATTAAGCAACAGGGGGGCGTATGATGTTATGAAGGCAATGATAATGGCAGCCGGGGTCGGGTCCAGGCTTATGCCGTTGACCACCAGGATTCCCAAGCCGATGATACCAATGGCTAATGTCCCTTTGATGGAAAGTATAGTTACTCTGCTTCATACTCATGGCTGTAATGATTTAATCTGCAATGTCCACTACCATGCCGATAATATCAGCTCTTATTTTGGAGATGGCAGTGAATTTGACGTTTCCATGACTTATTCACAGGAAGGTGAGCTTATGGGAACTGCCGGCGGGGTTAAGAATTGTGAATGGTTTTTAGACGATACTTTTGTAGTTATAAGCGGGGATGCCCTGACTGATATCGACCTGGGACAGCTGCTGGCAGCCCACCGTAAGCAGGGAGCCCTGGCCAGTATAGCCCTGAAAGAGGTTGACGAAGTTGAACATTTCGGGGTGGTTATTACTGATGAACAGGGAAAAATTGAAAAATTCCAGGAGAAACCTCGCACTGAGGAAGCTCTGAGCCATAATGCCAATACTGGAATTTATATTTTCGAATCGGAGATATTCAAACACATACCGGCCCGGCAGTTTTATGATTTTGGCAAACAGGTATTTCCCCATCTGGTTAAGATCGGGGCACCTTTTTACGGAGTACCGGTAAAAGATTACTGGTGTGATGTAGGTAATATTTCTACCTATTGCCAGGCCCACGGTGATATACTGCAACAGCGGGTTAAAACCAATACTGTCGGGAAGATTATCAAAACTGCCGAAGGTTCCCGGGTGCTCATGGGAGAAGGTGTAACCTGTGGTAATAATGTCAGGTTTGAAGGTAATGTGGTGATTGGGTCCGGATGTCATATCGGTAATAATGCATACATAAGCAACTCGGTAGTCTGGGAAAACATTACCGTAGGGGATAAAACAGTTATTAAAGATTCCGTAATAGGTTCTGGTTGTACTCTGGGTCAGGGAGTAAAACTTAATCCGGGAGCTGTGGTAGCAGAAGGCTGCACCCTGCTAGATCGGGTTGAGATCCCTGCCGGCGGCAAGGTCTTCTATACCGTGGGAAATGAATTGCACCTGGAACAGGGCTAGGAGTAGAGCAGGACATTTTCTTTTAAGTGAACAAACTGATAAAGGGAACTAATTGCTAGTTCCCTTATTGTTTGCTGCAGGCTCATTACCATGCTGCCCGCCAAAATCCATACAAGACCGGCAATCAACGTTAAATAGTTTTTCTTTACGGATAATTTATCTCTCATCGTTTACCGACCCAACATTTCTTTAAAGCTTTCCTCCATTGCGGCTATGTCATTTCCAGTTAACTGATCCAGCTGCGTCTGGTCGATCGGCATCATCTTTAAAATGCGCATACGGTTGTTTTCCTTTAATAACAATGCCATTTCCATACCGACCGACTTATTTTGCTGTCTAAATTCATAAACTACCAGAGCAGTATTATCTGCCCGCTGAGTATACTTGGGGAGCATCTTAATGCTCATATCGGCAGGGACCTTATTTTCCGATTCCATTCGGGTGATAAATTCAGTCATACTTTCCTCAATAGCGAGGCGGTTTTCTATTAATTCCTCCGGAGACATCAGCATGTACTGGGGCATAAACTGAACCCCCCAGAATACGCTGAGGTTTTGGGCCATAGTATCATAGTCGCTCTTAAAATAGGCACCATAAAAACTCTTTGCCACAACCTCGGGGTTAGAATAGTCTCTATATGAGGCATAATAAAACATAGAGGCCAAAATGACGATAATAAGGACAAATAATGATTTAGGAACTCCACTTTTGATCGGTTTAGACAATACAAATACCTCCGTTTCTCTTACCATTACAAGTAAGATTGTAACAGAAGAGACCGGGCTAGACAATTAATTAGCGTCCTATTTTTTGTATTTTGGAGGATAGTATATGCAGAAGGTGATAGTCGTTGGTGGTGGACCGGCAGGGATGATGGCAGCGGCGGTTGCGGCTGAAAATGGAGCGCGGGTAACCTTGCTGGAGAAGAAGGAACAAGTGGGGAAAAAGCTTAAGCTAACTGGAAAGGGCCGCTGCAATATTACGTCGGCTCTGGAGGGGGAGGCCTTTATGTCCGGATATGCTGGTAACGGACGTTTTCTCTACAGCTCCCTGAACCAGTTTCCCAATCAGGATTTGATTAATTTCTTTAATAAACGGGGGTTGGCAACCATTATTGAGCGTGGCCAGAGGGTTTTTCCTGCCAGTGGCCGGGCTGAGGATGTGGTGCAGGTTCTATACCAGAATATGCTTAATAATGGTGTCGGAATTATTTGTAAGCGTCGAGTCGAGGGGGTGGAAATAGAAGCTTCACAGATTAGAGGAATTAAGGTTGAGGGAGAAGTTATCCCTTGTGTAGCTGCCATTATTACTACCGGGGGAATGTCATACCCGGGTACCGGGTCTACCGGAGATGGTTATGAGTGGGCTCGAGCTGCCGGTCATCATATAATCCCGCCGCGTCCCGGATTGGTACCGCTGGTGGCCGAAGAAGAATGGGTTAAAGAACTGCAGGGTTTAAGCCTCAAGAACGTTCAGGCCAGTGCCTGCCGGTTGGACGGCAGCCGTATTAACCAGGAGTTTGGAGAAATGCTTTTTACCCATTTTGGGGTATCCGGACCAATTATTTTGAGCATGAGCCGGGATATTGGTGAAGTCCTTTATCGCCGCCAGGAAGCCGTACGGCTGAGTATAGACCTGAAGCCGGCCTTAAGCGAGGAAAAACTGGATGAGCGATTACAACGTGATTTGGATATTTATTCCCGGCGCCAGTTTAAAAACTCACTGGATCGCCTTTTGCCTAAAAAATTAATCCCAGTTATAGTGGAATTAAGCGCTATAGACGGAAACAAGGAAAGCAACCAGGTGACCCGGGCAGAGCGCAGAAAATTGCTGCAACTGTTAAAGAACCTGGAAATTACTATCACCGCTACCCGCCCTATTGGCGAAGCTATAGTTACTGCCGGGGGAGTGGATGTTAAGGAAATAAATCCTCAGACCATGGAGTCAAAGTTGGTAAAAGGCTTATACTTTGCCGGGGAAATACTTGACGTAGATGGTTATACCGGAGGCTTTAACCTGCAGGCAGCATTTTCCACCGGATACCTGGCAGGAAAGTCAGCTGCAGGTAGATGACCCAGCCTTATTTTAACTCGATAATTAAGTAAACACCCGCACCCGGTATGATTGACGAGAATCCAGATTTCTGTTAGTATTCGAGGTAAATGAGGCAATATGCATATGTTAATGGGGGATAGAAAAATGAGTAAGAAAGCAAGACGCTATGAGACCAGCACTGGCTACCGCGGGTCTGAGGATTACATAGTATCAGATGATTTGAGAAATGCTGTAAATATTGCTATAGCACTGCAAAAGCCGCTCCTAATCAAGGGAGAACCAGGTACGGGCAAAACCATGCTGGCCCAGAGTATCACCGATTCTCTGGGTAAAGAGCTTATCATTTGGAATATAAAATCCACTACCAAAGCCCAGGAGGGGCTTTATGTATATGACACCGTACAAAGACTATATGACAGCCAGTTTGGCGAAGGTGATGTAGCCAATATCAAGAAATACATTAAGCTGGGCAAACTGGGTGAAGCTTTCACCACTTCCGAACCAGTAGTACTGCTGATAGATGAGATTGATAAGGCTGATTTGGAGTTCCCCAATGACCTGCTCTGGGAATTGGATCAGATGAGTTTTTACATTCCCGAAACTAAAGAAACGATTGGAGCTGTTCACCGCCCTATCGTGGTTATTACCAGTAATGCCGAAAAAGAACTGCCGGATGCCTTTTTGCGCCGCTGTATTTTCCACTATATTGAGTTTCCTGACCCTGAAGGTATGGAAAGAATTATCAAGGTACATCATCCCAACCTGGAAAAACGTTTGTTGGAGCAGGCCATGGAGACTTTCTATACGCTGCGCAATGTCCCTAACATACAAAAAAAACCCAGCACCAGCGAGCTGATTGACTGGCTGCAAGCCCTGGTAGTGGGCGGGATAAGTCCCAACCGTATTAAACAGGATTTACCCTTCCTGGGAGTCCTGCTGAAGAAAAACGAGGATCTGGATACCCTGTTAAATCAGCTCCATGGTAAGACCCAGAGCCGCAGTCCCAACTATGCCAGTTCATCTTTAAATCGCTATCGTTATTAATAGAAGAAGGGAGGCGCGGTTGTGCGCCTCTTTGATTTTTATGCTTTGCGCTATTCGGGAGGTAATCCAATGTTTACCAAATTCTTTTATACCCTGAAAAACTTCGGTGTCCCTGTTTCCATGAATGAATGGCAGACCTTGCTGGAGGCACTGGAAGCCGGAATGGCCGGGTCCAGCCTGACCGGTTTCTACTATCTAAGCCGGGCGGTACTGATTAAGACAGAAGCTCACTATGACCGTTTCGATATGGCTTTTGCTGCTTTTTTCGATGATATTGAAACCCCGGAAGGGCTGCCGGATAAAATCTGGGAGTGGCTTAATAAAGAGTTGCCGGAACTGGAGATTACCGATGAAATGAGGAATAACCACCAGCAGTTGGATCTTGATGAACTAAAACGTATGCTGGAGGAAAGACTGGCGGAACAGGACGAAGAACATCATGGCGGCAATCGCTGGATTGGTACCGGTGGGACTTCACCCTTTGGCCACTCCGGCTATCACCCTGGTGGTATCCGCATAGGCGGAGAGTCCCGCAACCTGTCCGCAGTTAAGGTGGCAGGAATGCGCCGTTTCCAGGAATTTCGCACCGATGAAACCCTGGGTGTCAGACAATTCCAGGTAGCATTGCGTAAGCTGCGTCAGTTTACCAGCCGCCTGGAAGGTCCCCAGACTGAGCTGGATTTAGATGGTACGGTTAATAAAACGTGTGATAATGCGGGTCGTCTGGAACTGGTCTGGGAGCGACCTCGGGATAATGCCATAAAAGTACTGTTGTTAATGGATGCAGGTGGCTCCATGCTAACCTACAGCCGTCTCTGTAACCAGTTATTTACGGCGGTCAACCGCTCCAATCATTTTAAAGATATGCAGACCTTTTATTTTCATAATTGTATTTATGATTGGCTTTACCACGATTCCACCTGCAGACAAAATGATTATACTGATACCGAGTATATCCTGCGAACATATAGCTCTGATTATCGGGTAATAATAGTGGGAGATGCTAGTATGGCACCCTATGAGCTGATGCGAGTGGGGGGAATAATAGATTGGGATTTGCATAATGATAAGCCAGGAATAGAATGGCTGCGGCGCATACGCCAGCATTTTGAATATTCAGCCTGGCTTAACCCTATCCCCCGGAATTACTGGGATTGGATGGATGGGGCCTTTACTATTAGAAAAATATCAGAAATCTTCCCCATGGAACCGCTGACGGTCGACGGTCTGGAAAGAGCTATCACTGCTCTCAGGAGTAAGCAGGCAGTAGCAGTAAATTAACGATGGAGGTTGGTATATGAGGCACGTATATGAAGGCAAGACTAAAAGCGTTTATGAGCTCGAGGATGGCAACTATTTACTAAAACTAAAGGATGACGTGACCGGGGAAAATGGACAGATTGACCCGGGAGCCAATGCTATAATGGGCGAACTCGAAGGGATGGGTAAAGCTTCCCTGTTAATGTCCCGTTATTACTTTGAACTGTTAAATAAAGCGGGAATTCGCACCCATTATATAGATGCCAATATTGACGAGAATACCATGACCGTTAAACCGGCCCAACCGTTTGGGGAAGGGTTGGAGATAATCTGTCGTTTTAAAGCTTATGGCAGTTTCCTGCGCCGCTATGGAAAATATGCTAAGAAGGAACAACCCCTTGATAGCCTGGTTGAGATTACCCTGAAGGATGATGACCGGGGCGATCCCTTAATTGTTGATGAGGCCCTGGAGCAATTAGGATTATTAACACTGGAAGAGTGTGCCACGGTAAAAGAAATGACCAGAAAAATTGCCGGAATAGTCAAAGATGAACTGGCCACCCGGGAACTGGAACTTTATGATATAAAATTTGAATTTGGCCGTGTAGACGGGCAAATCACCTTGATAGACGACATATCCGGCGGCAATATGCGAGTATTTAAAGACGGCCAGCAAGTTGACCCCCTGGACCTCTCCCACCTGGTGACAGGACAGTAGTAAGGGAGTAATACAAAGTTGAGTCGCAAACCAATCCTGTAAAATCTAATTTATCCATAAAGTGTAAGGAAGGTACATATGCTTTACGTATTACGCTGGTTCGGTGTGGGCATTTATTTCATTTTGGTTTCTTTGCTGGGCATTTTCATTTGTCTGGCCAGGCCTTTTCATCCAGACAATACACGGTTGTTTGGCAGGATTTTTTCCTGGGGCGGAGCAGCCCTGCTGGGCATAAAGATCAAGGTAAAAAATTATGACAGCCTGAGAAAAGTAGGGCCGTGTGTGTATGTTGTAAATCATCAGGACAATTTTGATCTTTTTGTCTGCGGGCGTGTGGTTCCCAAACGCACCGTCACCCTGGGCAAAAAGAATCTGCGCTGGCTGCCTTTTTTCGGACAGCTCTACTGGCTGGCCGGCAATATTTTCATTGACAGAAAAAACAGGTCCCGCTCCAAAATGACAATCAGTTCATCGACCCGGGCTCTGACGGAAAAAAATACTTCGATCTGGGTATTTGTGGAAGGAACCAGAAATAGGGGGAGAAATATGCTGCCCTTTAAAAAAGGCGCCTTTAAAATGGCCATCGAGGCTGGGGTTCCTATCATCCCGATCTGCGTAAGCAGTTACGCGCGGCATACGGATCTGCATCGTCTGCGAAGCAGCCGGGCAGAAATCAGGATTTTGCCGCCGCTATTTACGAACCGTCTGACTAACGAAGACACCAACCGGATCCTGCAGCAATGCTGGGATGAGATGAAGGCAACCATTGATGCCATGGACCGGGAAATCTATTAAACTCAACCCGGCAGGTACCAACCAGGGTTGTGTCAGTATTGGCTGGAATTAGCTGAGTACGATTTAGAGACCGCCAAAGTGATGCTTGATGGTGGCAGATACCTGTCTGTTTATTACCACCCATCTGTTCGAGGCGACTTGCGGGCGAACACACGGGTTCACCCCTACAATTAAGGTATTGCACACCTGATATCCCTAACCACATCCTAACCCCTGAATATCCACCTCACAAAGTTTATTTCATTTCTAAACATTTCCGTATCTAAATAATCTCATTGCCAAAAGTATGCAGGAAAAATATAATTAATATAGAATTACTACTTTAACTTAAAGTTTAATGTCGAAGTAATTTGTAGAAATAATATGGGGGTGCAGGGTAATGGATTTTAATTTGAGTAAAGAGCAGCTTCTAATTCAGAAAATGGCTCGAGACTTCGCTGAGAAATATATTGAGCCAGTGGCGGAACAGATTGACCGGGAGAATAAGATACCACAGGATATCCTGGAGGGACTGGCCGAGTTGGACCTTTTTGGTATTCCTTTTCCTGAGGAATATGGCGGTGCTGATGGAGGCTATGATGGTTATGTCCTGGCCATGGAACAGATTGGCCGGGTTTCCGGAGGAATAGCCATGACCTTATCGGCGCATTCGCTTGGTTTAAGTGCTATCTCCGTCTTTGGCACTGAAGAACAGAAGCAGAAGTACATGGTGCCAGGATGTAAAGGTAAACACATAGTTTCCTTTGCCTTTACCGAACCGGGAACTGGCTCCGACCCTAAACAGATTACCACCACAGCGGTTAAAGATGGTGACCATTATATTATTAATGGTACCAAGCGCTTTATATCCAATGCCAATTGGCCGGGTGCCATTATTCTTTTTGCCCGTGATAGCGAAAGTGGCAAACCTTCCGGCTTTATTGTGGACAAAGGTTGTGAAGGCTATTCCATCTCCGAGCCCTGGGATAAAATGGGGATGCATGGCGGCATGCTGCTGGACGTATACCTGAAGGATGTAAAGGTTCCGGCGGAAAATCTGCTGTCTGGACCAGGCATGGGTTATCCAATTTTGCAACTGGGTATCTCCTTCGGCAAGATAGGGGTTTGTTCTACTGCGCTGGGTGGTACGCTGGCTGCTTATGAAGAAGGCCTTAAATATGCCAAAGAAAAAATGCATCGGGACAAACCTATTTCCCGTTTCCAATCTATCCAGCTTAAGATAGCCGATATGGCCATCAAATATGAAGCGGCGCGCTGGTTAACCTATCGTTTAGGCTACCTGGCCAATAATATGAAAGATCCCAGACAGTTTGCCAAGGAAGCTGCCCTGGCCAAGACTTTTGTATGTGATACTGCAGTTGAAGTAACACGCCTGGCTATGGATATTCACGGTTCTTATGGTTTGATGAACGACTATAAGATTTCCCGTATATACCGGGATACTATTATTGGACCACAAATTGAAGGTGTGGCCGATATGCAGAGGATGATAGTGGCCGGGTTGACCCTGGCTGATTAAGATACCTGGGAATAGAGAGAAACAGCAGGGAGGTGCCAACCGGGATGGAGAAGTTTGATGTAATTGTTGCGGGAGCAGGCCTGGCAGGTCTGGCGGCAGCTTATACCCTGGCTCAGGAAGGGGTGGAAGTGCTACTGATTGAAAAAGGCGATTACCCCGGGGCTAAAAATGTTACTGGAGGCCGCCTGTATGTTAATCCGGTACGCAAGCTTTTTCCTGATCTATGGAAAAAAGCACCTCTGGAGAGGTTTATCACCCGGGAAGGTGCCAGTATCATGGCGGGTGAGCGTTCAATTAATGTAGAGTACTGCGGCAGCGAGCTCAGCCAGGAACCATATCAGAGTTATAGTATTCTGCGGGCCAAATTCGACCGCTGGTTTGCCAAACAGGCGGAACGCAAAGGGGCTATGCTGGTAAATAAAAGCCGGGTTGATGATGTAATAATTGAAAACGACCAGGTAGTTGGAGTATGGGCCGGAGGCGATGAGCTAAGAGCTGATGCAGTTATTGCCTGTGATGGGGTACTATCTTTGCTGGCCGAAAAAGCAGGTTTGCGTAAACCGGGTAATCCTCATGATTATGCCGTGGGTTTTAAAGAAGTCATCGAACTGGACTCTACCCTGATAGAAGAACGTTTTGGCCTGGAAGGTAATGAGGGGGCAGCTCGCCTGTTTATGGGCGAAGTTACCCGGGGTAAATTTGGCGGCGGTTTCCTCTACACCAATAAGGATAGCTTGAGCCTGGGTATAGTGGTCGGTATCAAGGACCTTATGGAAGGCTCCCCAGCGGTACAGGCTCCGATTCTGCTAGATGAGTTTAAACAGCGTCCGGAAATTGCCAGGTTAATAAAAGGCGGGGAAAGCGTGGAGTATTCGGCCCATGTTATACCTGAAGGGGGCCTGAAGGCCATAGGCAAATTGTATGGTAACGGCATACTTCTGGCCGGGGATGCTGCCGGATTGGCTCTGAATATCGGGGTTACTGTGAGAGGGATGGAATATGCTCTGGCCTCTGGTTATTACGCCGCCCAGGCGGTGCTGCAGGCCAAAGAAAAAGAGGATTTTACTGCCGGAAGCCTTTCAGGGTATGAAAAACTGCTAAATGATAGTTTTATAATGAAGGATTTTACTGCTTTTAAAGAGGCTCCGGCAGTGCTTGATAGCCCCAGGTTCTTTAAACATTACCCCGAACTGGTGGGTAATATAATGAAGGATGTTTACGAGGTACCGGCAGGTCCTAAAGACCGGCTCTATCCGACTATTAAAAAATACCTGACCCTGAAAGAGATGTGGTCTATGGCCGGGGATATGAGAAAGGTGATGAAGATATGAGTGAACTTGGTGGATTGAAAGCCAAACTGGGTCTGGATGTTTTTAAACACGACAGTGAACCTCATATCCGGATTAAGCCTGGCATGGAAAAGGATCCCCGCTTAAAAGCAGCGGTGCTGGTTTGCCCGGCCGGTTTATATGCTGAGAATCCCAGTGGTGAGGTGGAACTGACTATAGACGGCTGCCTGGAGTGCGGTACCTGCCGTATAGCCTGCGGCACCGAGGTCCTGGAATGGAACTATCCCACCGGGGGCGCTGGTGTCCAATTTCGTTTTGGGTAATGATAGACACTCTTCGTATACAGGAGCACGTAATCTGTAGGGACGAACCCATGTGTTCGCCCGGAATAGGCAGCTCTATATGCAACGGGATTCACCCTTCGGGGGTCACTGGTCGGCCGGGCAGACACACGGGTCTGCCCCTACAAAAACTAGAATCCGCGTAAGTCCTATAATAATCTGTATTCTTCAGTGTTAATAAATCTATTTTTTATATTAACGAGGGAGGTTTGGTTCATGAATATTGTGGTAGCTATGAAACAGATACCTGACCTGCAGCAAATCAGGATCAGAAACCGGCAGCCAATTCTGGATGATGTGCCTCTAACCCTGGGGAACATTGATAAGAATGCCCTGGAAGCCGGGGTAAACTTGAGGGATGAGCTGGGCGGCAAAGTCACGGTTTTATCAGCAGGCAACGAAAACATAGAAGATACGGTTAAAGAGGCCCTGGCCGCAGGTGCTGATGAAGCCTTTTTGGTAATAGATGACAGCCTGGAGGGGGCAGAAAGCAGTGTAATAGCTAATGTTCTGGCTGCCTCTATTAAACAAATAGAGGAACCTTCCCTGATACTATTTGGTGAAGGTAGCGGGGATAATTATTCCGGTCAGGTGGGTTCGCGGGTAGCTGAAATACTAAACCTGCCCCAGGTATCATTTGCCAGCAGCATTGAAATTAAAGGAAACCAGGCGGTGGTAAACCGTTCCCTGGAAGATGGTGAGGAAATAGTACAGATTGATTTGCCCGCAGTAGTAGCCGTACTGGCGGATATTAACGAACCCCGTATTCCTTCAGTAACCCAGATATTAAAGGCGGGGAAAAAACCCAAAGAGGTTTTGGAGCTGGATGAACTGGAGATTGATGCTGGTAAAGCTATGGTGATTACCGCAAGTAACCTGGCTCCGGAAACAGAACGCAAACGGGTAGTGGTAAAGAGCGTGGATGAGCTTATCCAGGCTTTAACTACTGAAGGCTATGTGGGGAGGTAGTTAAAATGGCAGGAGTTTTAATTTTTAGTGAAAACAACGGACTGGCCCTGGAAATGGTGACCGCGGCCAAAAGTCTTAACGGTGCAGCAGTGAGTGCATGCGCTATAAATAATGATGAACAGGCGCAGGCTCTGGCCTCTGCCGGAGTACAGGTCTATGCGGTGAAAAACAATGATTTGCTGATGGCTGATGTGGGAGCTATAGCGAGTGCCATAAAGCAGGTAGCTGACAAGGCTGGTACGGATACGGTCTTGCTGGCATCAAACCGCAGGGGAAAGGAGCTGGCGGGAAGACTGGCTCAGGCTATGAATGCCGGGTGTCTGACTGATGTAACGGCATTAAATGTCGACGGAGATAAAATTATGTGCCAGCGGAATGCCCTGGGTGGGGCAACGGTAGCTACTCAGTATATTGATGCCGATAAGAAAGTCATTGCCATCCGTCCCCGCACCGTTGAAGCTGCAACCGGAGCAGGAGCAGGTTCAGTAGAAGAAGTAGCGGTAGAGGTAAAAAAGGCTGGAGTTACAGTATTGGAATTTAAGTCCCGGGTTGGTGACAGTGTAGATATCGAAGCGGCTGAAGTGCTGGTTGCAGTTGGTCAGGGTTTAAACAGCCAGGACGATTTGCCTGCGGTAGAAGAACTGGCTAAAAAGCTGGGCGGTGAAGTAGCCTGTTCCAAGCCGGTAGCCACAGATAAGAAATGGCTGTCAGAGGAAAGGATAATTGGGCTGTCGGGCAAAAAATGCAAGCCCCAGCTGGCCGTATTATTAGGGATATCCGGACAGGTTCAGTTTAACGTAGGCATCCGTGACGCCAAAACCATAGTAGCCGTTAACAGCGATGAAAACGCCAGCATAAACCAGATGGCCGATTATATTATCACTGCTGATCTGCATGATGTAGTGGCGGAAATGAACAAGAAACTGGGATAAAAAACACTTCGTTCAGGATGACAAGGAAAGTTACTTTCTTACTAACAGCCATGGTCAGACCATACCCTAAAGGGCACACAGCAAAACAAGCATGAAAATATATCAAAAGGACCGTCCCCGCGATATATGTACAGGAGTACGTAATCTGTAGGGGCGGACTCGTGTGTCCGCCCGAGGGATTGCAGTGGTCGGCCGGGCAGACACACGGGTCTGCCCCTACAAAAACTATAAAAAAGAATCCGCGTAATCCGCGTGAATTCAAACTTAATTCCGAAGGGAGCCTTAAGAGGCTCTCTTTTTTATACCCATTTATTGTTAATTAACATAGCATCAAGAAATAAACCATTTAGCATATATATAGATATGGTTTACTTTTCTGTGGCTTCTGGAAGGAGGTTTCCCATGGCCTATGACTTTGACGCACTGATTCGAAACGACAGGGAGAGCAGGAGGGAAAAAGCATTTGCTGCTACCTTCCTGGAATATCTGCATATAGTGCAGGAGAATCCTGATATCACGGTACTATCCCATGAACGTATGCAAAATATCATCATGCAATCAGGTGTGGAAATAATTAAGACCGAGGACTACCCTCGCCTGAGAAGGATATATGGTAACGACACCATTAGAAAATACGAATTCTTTAAAGATGAGTTTTATGGGATTGATCATATCATAATGGAGATCGTGAGATATTTCCATTCTGCAGCCATGCGGGGGGAGGAATCCCGGCAGGTTCTTTACCTGGTTGGACCAGTAGGTTCAGGAAAATCCTCATTAATGGAGAGCCTGAAAAGAGCATTGGAAGTCAGCCCTCCCATATACGCTCTGGAAGGCTGCCCCATGCGGGAAGAACCCCTGCACCTGATACCAAAGCATCTCCGGCCGAGTTTCGAAGAATTACTGGGGGTAAGAATTGAAGGGGAGCTCTGCCCCATTTGCCGCTACCGTTTGATTAACGATTATCAGGGTAAATATGAAGAGTTTCCCGTAGTGCTAACTGATTTTTCCATTCGGGGCCGCAAAGGTATCGCTGTAGTACCCCCGGTTGACCCCAACAACCAGGATGCTTCGGTATTGGTAGGTTCGGTGGATATATCCAAAATGGACCTTTATCCCGAAGATGATCCCCGTGTGCTATCGTTAAACGGTGCTTTTAATGCAGGTAACCGTGGAATCGTAGAGTTTATAGAAATATTTAAAAATGATGTTGAATATCTGCATACCATTTTGACCGCTACCCAGGAAAAATCCATTCCTTCACCGGGTAAGGGCCCCATGATTTATTTTGATGGCATAATCCTGGCTCATTCCAATGAAGCCGAGTGGAATAAATTCAAATCTGACCACACCAATGAAGCCATTTTAGATCGCATTGTTAAGATTGAAGTACCATACTGCCTGGAACTGGACCAGGAAGTAAAAATATATCAAAAGATACTTAAGAAGAGTAATTTTAAAGCCCACATAGCCCCACACACCCTGGAGATAGCCTCAATGTTTGCTATTATCAGCCGGCTTACCTCATCTACCAAGGTTGATATAGTAAGCAAAATGCATATTTATAACGGGGAGGAAATAGTACAGAAGGACTCCACCAAAAGAGTTGATATCCAGGAACTGAGGGATGAAGCTTCCCGGGAAGGGTTCACCGGCATATCAACTCGTTTTATTATGAAAGCCATAGACAATACCCTGTCTGAGTCTGAACACGATTGCATCAACCCCATCACGGTTCTAGAATCACTTATAAAGTCAGTTAAATCCACTGATGCCAGTGATGATGAGAAGAAGCAGTGGCTCACCTATCTACAGGATACCATTAAGAAAGAATACCATCGTATTTTGGAAAAAGAGGTTACCCGGGCATTTATTCATGGCTACCGGGAGCAGGCTGAGACCTTGTTTAACAATTACATTGACCATGCCGAGGCTTTTGTCAACAAAGTGAAACTAAAAGATACCAATACCGGTGAGGAATTGGAACCGGACGAGGCCTTTATGGAGTCGATTGAAGCTGGCATTGGCCTGTCTGGAAGCGCTGCCAAAGGCTTCAGGCACGATGTCACCGCCTACATGTTTTCCCTGCTGCGTAATAAGCGCAAAATTCAATTTGATAGCTATGAACCCCTGCGGGAAGCGATTGAGAAGAAACTGATAGCTTCGGTAAAAGAATTATCCCGGGTAGTAACTCAAGCCCGGGTACGGGATGAGGAACAAAACCAGAAATACAATGACATGGTGGAAGAAATGAAACGCAACGGCTACTGCGACCACTGCTGCAACGTAATCCTGCGCTACGCCGCCAATAATTTGTGGAAAGACTAGAAATTGAATTAAGAATTGAGAATTAAAAATCAAGAATTATCGTTGAAATATTTCTGAAGGGCACGTGATATTCCCTGGCTCAGCGTTAATCGTATTCAAAAAATTCAGTGTCTATTTTAGGGGGACTACTATGGCTATTTTTCGTGAATATGAAAGTGGGGGGCGGGACAGGAGTGCTGAGGATCGGCGCCGTCATCGGCAACTCTTAGAAGAATCCATAAAAAAGAACCTGGGCAGTATTATTGCCGAGGAAAGTATTATTGGCAAAAGTAAGGATAAGACGGTAAAAATACCGGTTCGGGGCATAAAGGAATACCAGTTTATTTACGGTGATAACCATGAACAGGTCGCCTCCGGCAGCGGTAAGGAAAAGCGGGGGGATAAAATTGCTACAGATAAAGGGGAGCAAAGCGGACCCGGTAGTGGTGAAGGGGCAGGGAATATAGAGGGTGAGGATTACTACGAAACTGATGTAACCCTGGAAGAGTTGGTGCAGTACTTATTTGAAGATTTAGATTTACCCTTTATGGAAAGAAAGAAGTTTTCCTATATTTTGAGCGAGAAAAGCCACAAGCGCCGAGGAATACAACGCAAGGGCATACCTCCCCGCCTGGCCAAAAAGCGCTCCGTGGTGGAGAGAATCAAACGAAAAAAATCCATGGAAAAGACCCTGCAGGATATGGGCCAGGATAGCGAAATAGAGAGATTTCCTTTTCGGGAGGAGGATTTGCGCTACCAGCGCATCCGGGAGGAAATGCGCCCGGAATCAAATGCGGTAGTCATTTGCATTATGGATAATTCAGGCTCCATGTATCTTAACAAAAAATACCTGGCCCGCAGCTTCTTTTTCCTGCTTTACCAATTTGTCAACTATCGCTATATAAATGTGGAGCTGGTATTTATTAACCATACCACCACCGCTCTGGAAGTTAACGAAGATGATTTCTTCCACCGGGGGGAATCCGGAGGCACTATGATTAGCAGCGGTTATGAGAAGGCTCTGGAAATCATCGAGGAACGCTATAACCCGGAGGTATGGAATGTATATGCCTTTCATTGCAGTGATGGTGACAACTGGCCGGAAGATATTGAAAAAGCAGTGGAAAAGGCCGGGGAACTGTGTACGGTCTGCAATCTCTTTGGCTACGGGGAGATAAAATCTACCTGGAAAGCCGACAGTACCATGGCAGACGAATTTGAAGCAATAAAAGCGGAGAACTTTATAACTGTTACCATAGATAGCAAAGAAGACATTTGGCCGGCCTTTAAAAAGTTATTGAAGATTGCGGAAAAGGAGGGCTAGCATGGGCAGTGATTACAGCATGCATGATTTGCTGCAGTATAACTCCCGTATTGAGGAAATGGTTTTAGATGCAGGTCTTAATATTTATCCCCAGGAGTTTGAAATCTGCAGCTATGAGGATATGCTGGGCTATGAAGCTTATGCCGGCATGCCCGTACGTTACCCCCACTGGAGTTTTGGCAAAGCCTACGAGCGTAAAAAAACCTTTTATCGCTACAATCTAACCGGATTGCCTTACGAAATGGTCATAAACGCCAACCCCTGTCTGGCCTACCTGATGAAGGATAACACCCTGCTTTTACAGATTCTTACCATGGCCCATGTTTATGGGCATAATGACTTTTTTAAAAATAACCGCCTTTTTAAAATCGGAAGCAGGGCCGAATATAGCCTGGAAATGTTTAAATCCCATGCCCGCCGCATAAGTGAATATATACAAGATCCCAGTATAGGATACGCCCGGGTGGAACGGGTGTTAAACGCTGCTCATGCCCTGCGTTTTCAGATTTATCGTACAGTCGGGGAGAAACATCTGACCCCGGAGGAAGTAAAGGAAAAGATTATTGGTGAGTATACTTCTCCGACCGGCAGCCGACACCCGCTACTACAGGAAAGAGTTGAGAAACCCGAACCAGATTTGAACCGTATACCCCTGAAACCGGAGGAGGATTTGCTGCTTTTTCTAATGAGTTATACTCACTTAAGTGAGTGGGAAAAGGATATTTTAAATATAGTTCGACGGGAAAGTCTTTATTTTTTGCCCCAGGTGGAGACTAAAATTATGAACGAGGGCTGGGCCAGTTATTGGCATTACCGGATATTAAATAATATGGACCTGCCTCAGGAACTACATCTGGAGTTTCTTAAACGTCATAACCAGGTAGTAAGTCCTTTTGAAGGCCGGCTCAATCCTTATCATATGGGATTTAAAATATTTGCTCAACTGGAGCAGGAAGGACAGGATGTTTTTGCCATACGGGAACAGGAAAGAGATGCCTCCTTTTTGCGGCGCTACCTGAATGAAGAGCTATGTCGGGAACTTAATTTATTTTCCTTTCTTAAAAAAGGAAAGGACTATTACATAAAAGAGGTTGCTGATGATGAAGGATGGAAGGAAATACGCAATGCTCTGGTCTTTAATGTTGGCATACAATCAATACCAGTTATAAAAGTGGTGGAGGTAGGGGCTAATAACAGCCTGCTGATGCTGGAACACGAATGGGATGGGCGGGAACTGCAGCTGGAATATGCCCACCAAACATTAAAACATTTGGCCCAGCTCTGGGGAGGAAAAGTCCGCCTGCGTACGATGCTGCGGTCATCATATCAAATGTTGGAGACTGATGGGGAATAAGGAAGCAAGGGGACGGTTCTTTTGCTTCCATTTAAGGAAGCAAAAGAACCGTCCCCTTGCTTCCCCGGAACTTTATTATTTCTAGTAGGAATTTCTGTATAAAACTAGAAGTAATACATAAGGGTATGTGGTTTATTTGTGAAAGGAGAAAGGAAAGTGGAACAGGCAAAAGGGGTGGAAGTTGTTGTAGATGGGGTTACCGGAGT
>CAZOIC010000032.1:0-18441 GCA_964579945.1 uncultured Syntrophomonas sp.
CCTAATATTATAGTTACATATTAGCACTCGCACTCGTTGAGTGCTAACAACACCATTAAATTGAAGGGGGTATACCTTTGAGGATCCAACCGTTATCAGACAAATTAGTCATTAAAGTTATGGAAGTTACTGAAGAAAAAACCAAAAGCGGGCTGTATGTTCCCGACACAGCCAAAGAAAAACCACAGGAAGGTGAAGTGCTGGCAGTAGGCCCTGGAGCAATGAATGACCAGGGAGAAAGGCTGCCCATGACTGTTGCTGTTGGCGATCGGGTTATTTTCTCCAAGTATGCCGGTACCGAAATTAAGCTTGACGGAGAAGAATATTTAATTATGGCCGAGCGCGACATACTGGCAAAACTAAATTAACGGAAGAAGGAGGCTAAATAGATGATTGCCAAGGAAATCAAGTATGGCGAGGATGCTAGAAGAGCATTGGAGAGAGGCGTGGATGCCCTGGCCAACACCGTAAAAGTAACTCTGGGCCCCAAAGGCCGCAACGTTGTCCTGGATCGCAAATTTGGTTCACCTACCATTACCAATGATGGTGTTACTATTGCCAGAGATATTGATCTGGAAGATCCCTGGGAGAACCTGGGATGCCAGTTAGTTAAAGAAGTAGCTATCAAGACTAATGACGTAGCTGGTGATGGGACTACCACGGCCACACTACTGGCTCAGGCTATGATCAAGGAAGGCCTGAAAAACGTAGCTGCTGGTGCTAATCCCATGGTTATGAGAAAAGGAATTGAATTAGCGGTAAAAGCAGCCGTAGATGAAATAAAAGCAATAAGTAAAGAGGTAGATTCCAAGGAAGCTATTGCCCAGGTAGCAGCCATTTCTGCCGATGACCCGGAAATTGGAACCCTGATTGCCGACGCTATGGAAAAAGTTGGCCGTGATGGGGTTATCACGGTTGAGGAATCCCAATCAGTAGGAACTTCTCTGGAAGTGGTTGAAGGTATGAGTTTTGACCGCGGCTATATTTCCCCTTATATGGTAACCAATGCCGAAAAAATGGAAGCCGTTTTGGATGATCCTTATATTCTTATCAGCGACAAGAAAATCTCTTCCATCAACGAAGTGCTTCCGGTATTGGAGAAAGTGGTTCAGACTGGAAAACCCATGTTACTTATCGCCGAGGAAGTCGAGGGAGAGGCCCTGGCGACTTTGGTAGTTAACAAATTGAGAGGCACTTTCACCTGTGTAGCTGTTAAGGCCCCTGCTTTTGGTGAAAGAAGGAAGGCTATGCTAGAGGATATCGCTATCTTGACCAAAGGTCAGGTAGCCTCAGAAGATATCGGAGTTAAGATGGAAAACGTCGCTCTGGAGACACTGGGAAGAGCCCGCCAGGTAGTGATAAAGAAAGATGAATGCATTATCGTTGACGGCGCCGGCGGCGAAGAAGATGTAAAAGGCCGCATTGCCAACATAAAGAGACAACTGGAAGAAACCGATTCTGAATATGACAAAGAAAAGTTGCAGGAAAGAATGGCGAAGTTATCTGGTGGTGTAGCTATTATCCAGGTAGGGGCTGCCACTGAAACTGAACTGAAAGAAAGAAAACATCGCATTGAGGACGCTCTGGCAGCTACCAAGGCCGCAGTTGAAGAGGGTATTGTCTCCGGTGGCGGTGTAGCTCTAATTAACGCTATTGCTGCCATTGAAAAAGTAGAAGCAGACGGTGATGAACTTACCGGAGTAAATCTGGTTAAGAAAGCTCTGGAGGAACCGCTGCGTCAGATTGCCAATAATGCTGGAGTTGAAGGCTCGGTCGTAGTTGAAAAGGTCAAAGAAGCTTCTCCGGGGATAGGATATAATGCATTGACTGGGGCTTATGAAAATCTGGTAGAAGCCGGAATCATTGACCCGGCCAAGGTTACTCGCTCAGCCCTGCAGAATGCAGCCAGTATTGCCTATATGTTGCTTACCACTGAAGCCGTAGTATCAGAAATTCCCAACAAGGATGAAATGAAAGCCATGGGTGGCATGGGCCCTGGCGGAATGGGTATGATGTAAAAGCTACAAAAAAGCTGGCAATAGCCAGCTTTTTTTATTGCAATAACGTTAGTTTGAGGAAAAGAAAATCCCCTCGTATCAGTAACAACAAATAAGGCCATATTAATAAAAAATAGCGCTCTTATGAATTGAGGGGAAAGATGATTCGCGGGATTTTATCTAAAATAATTGGCAGCAGCCGCTTTATTTCGCTTTTTATTATTCTCAGCCTGGTCCTGGGCCTGTATAGCTATTACCTTCTGCCCAAACAAGAAAGCCCGGAAGTTTCTGCCCCGGTAGCTATGATTAGTACAATCTATCCCGGGGCCTCACCTCAGGAAGTAGAAAGGCTGGTAACTCGGGTAATTGAGAGCAATATTCGTAAGCTACCTGCCTATGATTTCACTGAGTCTTACAGCAAGAATAGCGTTTCCGTGGTAGTATTGCAGCTGCAAAATGATGCCCCGGTGGAAAAATCCTGGAATGAACTGCGTCGGGTTTTAACTGATACCCAAAGAGAATTGCCCCCAGAGTGCCTACCCGTTCAGATCAATACCGATTTGGCGGAAACCGCAGGAATTATCATCAGTCTTTCCGGGCAGCATTATAATCCGGAAGAAATCGCGGCTATGGCCGAGAAGTTCAAAAAAAGGCTGGAGCAGGTAGAGGGGATAGCCCGGTTTGAAACCTTTGGGGAAGAAAAAAAGCGGATAGAGGTGGAAATCGACCATGCTCTCCTAACCGCAAGCGGGTTGTCCCTGGAAGAAATATTTAAAATTCTGCAGGCCCAGAATGTGGTGATTCCACCAGGAGCCATTATAGAAGAAGGCATTAAGACTAATGTCCAAATTCCTGGCTGGTTTAATTCTTTGGATGATATTGAAAACAGTATCATAGGGGTTTCGCCAGACGGGAGTGTAAAACGACTAAAAGATATCGCCAGTATTCGCTGGAAAGTTGAACCCGACCGTCCCCTAATTAGGCACAACGGCCAATCGGCTCTTTTGTTAACCGGTTATTTTGAATCGGAAGAGAATATTATCCTGGTAGGAGAAAACGTTCAGGATGAATTGGAACAACTAAAAAGCGAAGCTCCTCATGACCTGTTGATAGACCAGGTTTTATTTCAGCCTGACGAAGTAAACAAAAACATCTACCGTTTCTTGCGCAATTTGCTGGAAGGCATAATTCTAGTTATAATCGTAGTGCTGCTGGGAATGGGATGGAAAAATGCACTGGTAGCTTCTACTGCTATTCCACTATCCATTATGCTCAGTTTTATGGCCATGTATTTATTAGGAATCAAGGTGCACGAAATATCGATTGCCGCCTTGATTATTGTTCTGGGCATCCTGGTCGATGATGCTATCGTAATGGTAGATGCCATTCAGGTAGGCTTGGATAAGGGCCTGAAGCGAATGGAAGCCTGTCTGCAGGGGCTTAAACAGGCAGCCATACCTATTCTAACCGCCACCCTGGTCATTATTATTGCCTTTTCTCCAATTTTTGTACTTCCCGGAGCACCGGGGGAATTTCTCCAGAGTTTACCCCAGATTGTATTAATATCATTGATTGCTTCATACGTAGTGGCTATGCTTATTACCCCGGCTATGGCTTATCGCTTTTTTAGCCCGGGCCAGCATCGGCGCGATGAGTGGCTGAGGAACTTTTTTGCTTATTTATTACACGGGAGTATGGTCAGAAAAAAGACTGCCATTATTTCTTCTCTGCTTATTTTTGGCCTGGCTGTATATGCCCTTACTTTTATGGGCTTGCAGTTCTTCCCCTCGGCAGACAAGGACCTGTTATATATTGATATTAATGCTCAGGCAGGGTCTACCCGGGCCAGGACCGAAGAATTGCTGGTACAGGTGGAAGATATTCTTTCCCAGGAAGGAGAAGTGTTAGCCTATACCAGTTCAGTAGGTAGTGGTGTACCCAAGTTCTATATAACCTTACCCGTTTCTCCCCAAGCCCCCGATTTTGCCCAGGTCATGCTGCGCATCCGATCTCAGCGGGGTGAACGTTTTCAAAACAACGAGGAACTGGCCAGTTACCTCCAGGAAAAACTGGATAGCCAGATTAGCACCGGTAGTATTAAGGTGAAATTATTAGAAAAAGCTTTTCCGGTAGCCCCGGTACAGGTGAGGATAAGTGGAGAACAGCGGGAAAACTTGCGCCAGGTAGCCAATTTGATTAAGAGCAAATTGAAACAAATACCTGGTTCCCGTAATGTGGAAGACGATGGAGAAAAAGAAATACAGCAACTGGTTATTCAGGTGGATGCTGAAAAAGCCAGCCGGTTGGGAATTAGCAACTATGATATGCAACGCCAGATCAGCCTGGCCCTGGAAGGGGCACGAGCTTCGGTATTACGCCAGGAAGGGGAGCAATATAATATCCTGTTGCGCTCGGATATAGATTCTCGTCAGCAGCTAGAGAACTTTAGTATCAAATCCGCTTATTCCAACCGCAGCGTTCCCCTTAAAGAAATCGCCAGCATTGAGATTAAACCGCAGTTGTCCAGCATAAAAAAATATGATGGCCAAAACTCTATTAAAGTAAGAAGTGATATAAGACCAGGCTATAGTGCCGTAGAAATCGAAAGAGAACTTAAAGATAAATTATCCTCTGCCGATTTACTGGGAGTTAGTCTCCTCTATGATGGTGAGTATAAACAAATCAAAGATAATTTTGGCATCCTGACCCGGGGTGCACTTTTTGCTCTTTTACTAATTTATTTAATATTAGTAATACAGTTCCATTCTTTCATACAACCACTGGTTATATTCCTTACTATCCCTCTGGCCTTGATTGGTTCGATACTGGGACTTTTGCTTTTCCGTCAGCCTCTTTCTTTTATGGCCTTTATTGGTATGGTAAGCCTTACCGGATTAGTAATCCGCAACGCTATCCTGCTCATCGCTTTTATAAATGATGCTCGAGCGCGGGGATTGGCTGTGGAAGAAGCCTGCGAAGATGCGGTAGAACGCAGATTCCGTCCTATTATCCTCAGTGCAGTGACCGCCACCATAGGACTGGTACCCCTGGCCTTGTCCGGTAGTAGTCTTTTTGTCCCCCTGGCTATTGCTCTAATCTTCGGCCTGTTGGTAGCCACCCTGCTTACTATGGTCATAATCCCAGTAGTCTACAGCCTCCTGGTACGCGAGCGCATGGAGGTAAAAACATGAGAGGTGGAAGACGCCTATCCAGTATCCAACCGGGTAAATAATCCCGGAAATGACGATATACAGTGTATTGAGGCTTCATAATGGGCTTCAAAGGCTGTGCCCAAATGTTGATTGATATCATAGCATGAAAGTAGTATTATATGGTTAGAATGTTACTACGAGGGGTTGATGACATGCAGATTAAACCATCCGCAAGCATCAGGCAGAATTACAATGAAATTGCGGCTTTATGCAAGTCCACTGGGGAGCCGGTGTATCTTACGAAAAACGGCGAGGGTGATCTTGTAGTTATGGATATAGAGGCGTTTACCCGCCGCGAAAAAATGCTCAAGCTGCGTGAAGAACTTTTGTCTGTTGAAGAAGACCGTTTGGCTGGATATAACGGAGTGACACCGGAAGAGCTGGACAGCTATCTGGATGGCATTATTGATGAGGTGGAGCATGGAAAAGACGCCTCAATATAAGGTGATTGTTTCCGATCGTGCCCGTCAGATGCTGGCGGGCCATATTCGTTTTCTGGCCCAGAAAAGTCCCACCGCCGCCCGTGAGGTAAAAAACGACCTGATGAATGCTATTCGTTCTCTTCACCAAATGCCGGAGCGTTTTCCATTTCTGGAGGCAGAATTTATCCCACCAAATAAATATCACAAGATGTTCGTGGAAAAATGGTATCTGGTTTTATATCAGATTAAAGACCAGACAGTATACGTTGACTATATTGCGGATTGCAGGCAGGATTATAGCTGGCTGGTCCGGTAGAGGGATATATAAGATAACTAATAGAATAAGGAAGCGCTACATATAGATATTACAATGCGAGTTGTCTTGTTTCTTCAAAAAAAAGAACACAATTCGCAGAGACACAGAGATTTCCCCCAAAGGTGTTATATTTTTTCTAAACCAGGTACAGAACCTGGTTTAATTATATAGACCCCTGGAATCGAGATTAAAACTGGCCGAAGTTGAGCGGACCACGTAAAAACCGACTAATGGAAGGAAATTACTTTATTATGTTGAATTAAGTGATAAGCAAACAATGTGGGGGGGAAGATTAAGGGTGCACAACGATCTGACCTTTTTTACCAATGAACCGGGAGCCACGCTGCTGGAGCGCTTCAAGAAAACCCTGAAACATGTTCAGTTTTTTGACGTGCTGGTTGGTTATTTCCGCACCAGCGGTTTCTATAATCTGTATGAGGCGCTTGCCGGAGTGGAAAAGATAAGAATCCTGGTGGGTTTAAATATTGACCAGAAGGCTTATGAAATCATAGAGACGTACAGAGACCGAAATGAAATATATTTTGAATCCCATAAAAATACGCGGGGAAACTTTTCCCGGGCGCTGGTAAATGAAATGGATAACTCCGAGGATAACCATGAGGTAGAAATCGGGGTAAAAAAATTCATTGAATTCTTAAGCTCAGGTAAGATGGAGATAAAAGCATACCCCAGTGCCAATATACACGCCAAAGTATATATCAGTCGATTTACGGAAGAACAAATTGATTACGGCAGAGTAATTACCGGGTCCAGTAATTTTTCCGAATCCGGATTAATCGATAACTACGAATTTAACGTAGAATTAAAAAATAGCGCCGATGTTGATTTTGCCCTTAACAAGTTTGAATTGCTATGGCGGGATGCGGTAGATATATCCCAGGAATATGTGGAAACTATTAACCACCATACCTGGCTGAACGACAGCATTTCTCCGTATGAGATTTATCTGAAGTTTCTATATGAATATCTCAAAGAAGACCTCAATATTGATGAGGACATTGAAACATACCTGCCTCCGGGGTTTATGGAGTTAAAATACCAAAAACAAGCCGTAGTTTCCGCCAGGAAAATCCTGGAGGCCCATAACGGGGTATTTTTAGCCGATGTAGTAGGATTAGGTAAGACTTATATCTCTGCTCTTTTAGCCCAACAGCTGCCTGGAAAAATACTGATAGTGTGCCCACCCATACTTAAAGATTACTGGTATGACACTTTTTTTGATTTCGGTATTCGCAGTTTCAAGGTAGTATCCCTGGGCAAACTGGATGAAGTTATTGACTCCGGTCACTTCAAATATGACTATGTATTTATAGATGAAGCCCACCGTTTTAGAAATGAAATTACCCGGGGATATGAACAACTGTATCAAATCTGTTTTGGCAAAAAGGTAATACTGGTATCGGCCACACCGCTCAATAACAAGATAGATGATATATTTTCTCAGTTAAAACTGTTTCAGACTCCTAAACGTTCAACCATTCCCGGAATTCCCGACCTGGAACATTTCTTCCAAACCCTGAAATCCGGGATCAATAAATATCCCAAAGGCGATCCCGAGCATGTCGAGGCGGTAAAAAAGGCTTCCCGGGAAATCCGGGAAAAAATACTGAAGTATGTAATGGTCAGGAGAACCCGCAGCTCTATTCAGAAATACTTTGCTGAAGATATAGAGCAGCAGGGCCTGTTTTTCCCGGAAATGGAAGACCCTCAGCGTCTGGTCTATGAATTTGACCGAACCACCGATGCTATTTTCAATCAGACCATTGAGCTGATAAAAGGTCTGAGTTACTCGCGCTATACTCCCTTGCTGTATCTGAAAGAGCCTTTGCCGGAATTCGAAAAACAATCTCAGCTCAATCTGGGCGGCTTTATGAAAAGTGTGCTGGTGAAACGATTGGAAAGCAGTTTTCATGCTTTCCGTAGAACCCTGGATCGCTTCGTGCAATCTTACGATAATTTTATTACCATGTATCAGGGCGGGGCAGTATATATAAGTCGGGAAATAGACGTTTTCAGCCTGTTGGAAAACGATGATGAATTACGTTTGCTGGAATTGGTGGATAAGGGAAAAGTAGAAAAATATGATGCCTCATTATTCCGTGATGAATTTATCTACTCCCTGGTTAAAGATTACGAGATGCTGCAAACCATGCAGGAACTATGGAACCAGGTGACCGGAGATCCCAAGCTGGAAGAACTCATGCTTCAGCTTGGCAAAAACAAGCTGTTAAAAAGGCGGAAACTAATTATATTTACCGAGTCCCGAGAAACCGGCGAATATCTGCTGGAGCACCTCGACCAAAAATATCCCGGAAAAACATTTTTTTATTGCAGTGCCGGCGGCTGGAAACATACCGGGACTCCGGCTATAAGTGTAAACCTATCTAAAGACCTGATCCGGGCAAACTTTGATGCCGGTTATGAAAACCCGGCTAATGAAGTGCAAATCCTGATAACTACGGATGTACTGGCTGAAGGCGTAAACTTGCACCGCTCCAATATAATAATCAACTATGACCTGCCCTGGAATCCCACCCGGGTTTTACAGCGGGTAGGACGGATCAACAGAGTAGGTACCGCTCACCAGCGCATTTTAATATTTAATTTTTTCCCCACCGCGCAGGCGGATAAAGAACTGGGACTGGAGGAGAATATCAAGACCAAGATACAGGCGTTTCACGATGCCCTGGGAGAAGATGCCCGTTATCTGACTGATGAAGAAGTAATAACTACCCATGATATCCTGGGGGCGGAATTATACCGGCGCCTTAACGATAAAAATTTGCTGCAGGGGGAAGATGAAGAGGAACGGACTGAATTGGAGCAATTGCAGTTATTGCGGCAATTGCGGGATCAGGATCCGGCCCTGTTTGAACGCATCAAGAAACTGCCCCGTAAAGCTCGTTCCGGTAGAGCCTTGCCGGAAAACAAGGGTGATCAATTAATAACCTTTTTCCGTAAGGGAAACCTCAAACGCATATTTATAACCGGAGGCGAGGAAGCCCATGAAATCAGCTTTTTTGAAGCGGCTGATTTGCTTGACTGTAAACCCGGGTCACCGCGAATAAATATCCCCCGCTATTACTATGAATTGCTGGAATTTAACAAAGAAGCTTTCGACCTGGCTAATTCTGGGGAATACCGGGCTAAAAGCCGCGGGGGAGGCAGATCCAATGAAAAATATATCATGCAATTATTGAAAACCAATGATATTCGTTACTATCCTGGTTATACCGATGAAGATGAAGATTTTTTACAGGACGTACGCCGGGTGCTGGAAGATGGCGCAATAGCTCGCAATACTGCCAAGCGTATTAAGCAGGAGCTGGATAAATTAAAAGACCAGGTGACCCCGCTGAAGATTCTGGGCCTCTTACGTAAAAATATCCCCCCGGCGGTGCTCACCGGCAAATCCGAAACGGCCGGCGGACAGGGGGGAGAGCGCCGGGAAGTAATTTTATCGGAATACCTGCAAGGGGGTACAGAGATATGAATTATGATGAAGCCCAAAAAATAGTGCAGGAAACATTCGAAAATGACTTTAATGAGGCGCGCTTCAGTTATTTTATTCGCAACCTGTTAGATATCGAAGTTAAACCTTTTCCGCGTCCCCGGGCCGGAGCTTACATACCGACACCCTTTAGCGACCAGGTGAAAAAATACCAGCGTATAGGAAAATACATCGATCCCCAGGGTCAGGTGATGGACGTACTGGTGGTGTATCTAAAAAGAGAAACCGCTTTAGAGCGGGCCCGGGTTTCACAGCGCAACTTTATTGCCTGGTATTTAAACAAGTTTGATAAAGATGCCGCTCTGGCAGCGTTCCAGACCGATGAATCAACGGAATGGCGTTTTTCTTTTGTCCGCCTCAGTTCCAGTCTGGATTCCTCAACCGATAAAAACAGAATAAAAAAAGAACTGACCGAAGCCCGGCGCTATTCTTTCCTGGTAGGAAGCAACGAACCCAGTCACACCGCCCAGCAGCATCTCATTCCGCTGCTGATGGGCGGTGAAAAAAGACCGAATATCAAAACCATAGAAGAGGCATTCAGCATTGAACGGGTAACCGACCAGTTTTTCCTGGAATACAAGCAGTTGTTTGAAGAAATAAGTGCAGAACTGGAGCGTATGGTAAAACGGGATGACGCTATCCGGCAGGAATTTGAGTCCAAGGAAGTTAACTGCGGTGACTTTGCTAAAAAACTTTTAGGCCAGCTGGTTTTTCTTTATTTTCTGCAAAAAAAAGGCTGGCTGGGGGTAGGTCGGGATGAAGCCGGACAACCGGCCGACTGGGGAAGCGGCCCCCGCGATTTTCTGTACCATCTGTTTGAAAAGAGGAATTATCATAACTTTTTTAACGATATTCTAGAACCGCTTTTTTATTACACCCTGGCGGTGGACAGGCGTAAAGAGCAGGACTGGTGTATGCTGGACTGCCGTATCCCCTTCTTAAATGGCGGTTTATTTGAACCCATAAAGAATTATGATTGGGAGAATATCGATATACTTCTACCCAATTCCCTGTTTGCAGAAATATTTACTGTTTTTGATCGCTATAACTTTACCGTCAAGGAAGATGAACCCCTGGAAAAGGAAGTGGCGGTTGACCCGGAAATGCTGGGCAAGGTATTTGAAAGATTACTGGATTCGGCTGACCAAAAGGCTAAAGGAGCCTTTTACACCCCGCGCCAGATTGTCCATTACATCTGTCAACAGTGCCTGATTAATTATCTGGCCCATAATTTGGCCGGTAAAATAGCATATGATGATATCGTTTACCTGGTGCGTTGGGCGGAACACTTCCAGGAAATAAATCAGGCGGTTATAGCAGGGAACCTGAAGGCAGATAACCGCGACTACCGGGATTACATATTACCGGAGAGCATAAGAGAACATGCCTTTATAATAGACCGTCTGCTGGTCGATATAAAAATCTGTGATCCGGCTATTGGCTCCGGAGCATTTCCGGTTGGTATGATGCAGGAAATTGTCCGGGTAAGGAGTGTATTGACAGATTGCCTGGAGAATAAGCAGGAGCGGACTCCTTATCATTTAAAACGCCAGGCCATTGAGACATCTTTATATGGGGTAGACATTGATGCCAGTGCGGTGGATATAGCCAAACTGCGCCTATGGTTATCTCTGGTGGTAGACGAGGAAAATGTCAAGGATATAAGCCCCCTGCCCAACCTGGATTATAAAATTATGCAGGGCGACAGCCTGCTGGAAAATTACAAGGAGATTACCTTGTATGACCAGGAACTGGCTGTTCAAACCGTAGTTAATCTGGAAGAAGAAATCATGCAACTGGAAACCCGTATTAAAGAGAGAGGCGCCGATTATCTGACCACCTTTAAACAAAAGCGGCCGGATAAGCAACAGCAGCAAGATATCCGGGAGGAATTAGAGCATTACAACAAAAAGCTGAAAGACTTGAAATCCCTGCTGAAAGGCGGGCAGAAGGCTGTTGTTGGTAATCTGGCCTTTGAATGTCTGGGTGACAGTAGCATATCGAAAAAGGAGCAGTTGCAGCAGAAACGCGCCCAGCTGTTCAATGCCACCGACAAAGCGGAAAAGGACAAACTGAAAATCGAGATCGAGGATTTGGCCTGGGATTTTATCCGTACTACCTTGAAAGAGCAGGGCAAAGAAGAGCTGGTTAAAGAAGTGGAGCAATACCGCCTCTCCAACCACCGGCCTTTCATGTTGTGGCGACTCCATTTTGATGAGGTGTTTGACCGCGATAACGGGGGTTTTGATGTAGTGATCGGCAATCCCCCCTATGTATCCAATAAGATGGTAGATAAAGAATTCCAGGCATACTATCGGGCTGTTTATGGTATGGCTGATGACCTGTATAACTATTTCTTTGTCAAAGCCTTCGATATTGCCCGCAACCGCGGTATCATTGCTTATATCAGTTCCAACACCTATTTTACCATTCAAACTAAACAGAACTTGCGCCGTTTGTTCCAGGATAACCGGGTATTGGAAATCATTAAAACCGAGAATGTCTTCCAAAATGCTATGGTAGAACCGGCTATTATCATTGTAGTTAAGGAAAACATGCGGGAACAGGATTATGAACTGGCTTTCAAAGATGCGGTGGATGATTTTGAGATGCCAAAAACTTATACAATCAATGTTAATACCTACCGTCATGCTTTAAACCAGGTATTTTTTCCTCCTACCGCGCTTAACCTCCAGGTGTATAACAAATATAACCAGGATCTGAGTACACTGCTGGAGCAATGGTGGGATAAGATTTCTAGTAGTAAGAAAATTGCTGAACACTTCCAAGAGCTCGAACAATATAGAATATCCTTAAAACCAGGCGATTTGACTTTGTTAGGCTTAATCACTGAAGGTGGAAAGGGCATGGATACAAGCAATAACGGCCGGTTTATTGGTGTTTTAGAAGGAACCAAGCTCGCACGGAGAGTAAGGCAAACCAGGCCAGTCAAACTACTGGAGGTTATCTCAAAATATAGGATTAAAGAATTTAAGGACATAACTACATTAGCACAAGCAAAAGAATACTTGGAATCGATGGATGAAAAAAACATCAGGGAATTATTTGAGAAACTAAAAGGAAAGTATGATAGAGATATTTTTGGACAGGGGTACCTTTATCGTGTTATTGCTCAGGAAGAAGTTGCGGTGATTAATCAATTGACCGAGTACGAAAAGGTTTCAGGTATTCCTATTAACAAACCTCATTATGTGGCTTACGACAAAGGGGATAAAGACGGAAACCGCTGGTATTTAGAAACCCCATTCTATATTGACTGGTCTGAACCCAGTGTATCCTGGCTAAAGTCCAATTCCGGTAAAAAGGGCCGTGGAATGCCTACAATTCGTAATCCGCAGTTTTACTTTAAAGAAGGTTTCTGCTGGAGTGATATCCATACGGTTTTGATAAAATCACGATTAAAAGGCAAAGGGGTCTACGATGTTAAAAGCATGAGCCTTTTTTCCTTATGCGAACAAACCCCGGACTGGTTTTTGGTATGTATTCTTAATAGTACCTTTATCAGCAATTACAGCTTTGATTTTATTAATAATACTCAGACCCTTCAAATTAACGATGCCCGTCAACTCCCTATAATAATCCCCAGTAAACAACAGCGCCAGGATTTTAAGCGTCTGTTTAACCAGGCTTACGATATAAAAATATGCCAATTTTCCGGGAAACTGCCCGAACCCCAGGCCCTGCAGGAACTGGAGCAGGTACAAGCCCGCCTGGATAAAATGGTCTACCACCTTTATGGGATAGAAGATGCATAGACAAAACCCCTTTGCGGAATATGTTTAAACTGTACTAAAAAGCAGGGCAGTTTACGAATAACTACTAAAAGAGCACAGCGCTTGGGGGACCCAGAACAGGCTATTTATGATGACGATAACCATCAAGAAACCGCGTGGATACCATGTAATATATTGCCAATTACCAACAGCAAAAGATTTAATTACACATTATTATCCTTTATTTGACAAAGCCAATAGCAAAGCAAAAATCAGCGGAGATTTTTCATGCCTGAGTATGTACTTAAGCAAATTGGATGCAGAAGTATTAGAAAAGCAAGGATGCAAAGCTTACTATACTCGCTTTATTAATGCAATATTAAAAACCTTAAGATTGGCCGATGTCAAAAACGCTGAAGGCAAGTATTATTCGAAAAGCACTTTATTAAAAAATCTAAAGGAAACTGACGAGCGGCTGTTTTATGGTATACATAGAATTCTAGCAAGATGTATCTTATTCATTGAAAGAGATAAAAAAGTGTTAACTCATTTTAAACGACTTCTACTAATTATTTTAAAAAGATTCGGCTGTGTGCCCAATGCGGATGTTCTTAATTTTATTAACGACACACTTACTACTCCATCAATTACATCTAGAGCAAATACTTTCAATAATATTTTTGAATTTGACGGAATATCAATAGAGATTGATACTGTACATGGAGTAAAAGGCCAGACTCACTGTGCTACATTATATATGGAAACTTTCGTTAACAGATATACTGTTGAGAATATAGTCGATTATTTTATTGGAAAATCTAAGAAGAAACCCGGAATCCAGATTCAAGAGCACTTGAAAATAGCTTACGTAGCTATGACCCGTCCCCGAAAACTTCTTTGTGTAACTATGAAAGAGGAAGTTTATGAGAAACATAAAGAAGCTTTACAATTAAAGGGTTGGGTAAAGTACGATAAATTTTTGCTCGATTAAATCCTACGAGGATTAGTTATAAGGGAAATAATGGTATGAAAAACGATGGATTAATTGAATCAGATATGCTCTTTGTTGAAGTTCTTTTGGTTATTGAAACAGAATTAATGGAAAAACACATTATTCCATGCTGAAAGGGGAAATTGCGTGGCACGTGCAGACTTGCTTTATGATGTAATTAAATATGGGTTGGCTGGTGATAGTACAAATCTTAGGCGTGCGACTGAAGCTATCTGTGCAGAAGAGCGTGCCAAACAACATATGATTTTGGCCGGTAAAATTGAAGATTTGCTTAAAGACTCAGATCGCAGCATGAGAAAAGAACAAAATCCATATCCACTTGTTAAAAATGGAAATGGAGACCAATCATTTTTTATTGAAACGAATCCGCAAAAAAGACTTGAGCATCTTATACTTCCTGATGTAGTAATGTCAGCCTGTAAAGAATTAATTGAAGAACAAACCCGGGCAGATTTATTACGTTCTTATGGCTTAGAACCCCGTAATAAAGTGCTCTTAATTGGACCGCCGGGAAATGGTAAAACCTCATTGTCCGAAGCCATTGCTGAGGCCTTAATGCTTCCACTGCTTACAGTTCGTTATGAAAGCATTGTGGGTGCTTACCTGGGGGAAACGGCTGGACGTTTGTCTAAACTGATGGAATATGTACGTACCCGCCAGTGTGTGCTTTTCTTTGATGAATTTGAAACTTTAGGCAAGGAACGTGGGGATGTACACGAGACAGGGGAAATCAAGCGGGTTGTAAGTTCTCTTTTATTGCAGATTGATGCATTGCCCAGTTATGTTGTTGTAATAGGGGCAACCAACCATGAACAGTTGCTTGATAAGGCGGCGTGGAGGCGTTTTCAACTACGGTTGGAAATGCCCCGGCCTACTCGTGCTAATCTTGAAAAGTGGTTTGCCCAATATGAACAACGTACCGGTTTTAAGTTTGGACTGGAACCGAGTACATTGGCAAAAAAAATGTATGGAAGCAGCTATGCAGAGGCTGAGGAACTGGCCGTTTCTATTTACCGGCAGTATATATTGCATCTACCTGATGCGGATGTAAAGGGTTTGACTGCAAAAGCCCTGAAAATATACGGTGCTCAAAAAAAGATTAATTACACTACTAAAGGGGAGGAGAAGGATAAATGCCGGATCGACCTTTGATTTTATTTCCCAGACCTGCCGATGCGGATAAGGAAAGTCGTCAGGGTGGTTCTCCTAAGTTTTCTAAACCAACTATTGGGCGTCAAATGCAGCGGTTGGAGCCCAAGTTTGCTCAATTAATGAGAGCGTTTGATTTGGAAAATATTAAAATACAACAGTCGCCCGCGGGTATCAATCCTGAATATGCTCTTGTCTTTGAAGTCATTGGTAGTGTTGACAGATTTTATAACGCGATTAACAAAATAGAAGGATTTGACTGGATATTTGAAATACCGCTTGAGCATATGGTCAGCGATGAGGACTTCTTTCCACTTGACAAAAGTGGTCAACGCAAGGATGGAGACTTATCCGGTAAACTCTACTGCATTATGACCAACAGGAGAGCCATTGAAGAATTACTTTCTCTTTGGCGACAATATGAACGTAATAATGATATGGTATTTCCCAGAGGAATGACCCCACTGCGAGATGTATTCTTGCAACTGCGTGATATTAGGTATTGGAGTGCCAAGGATCGCATTGAAGAAACTGGTGTGATGGAATACTGGCAGGAGAATCTTACTGATGAGGGAACAGCAGAGGTTATCTTTGAAATTGAGCTTTTTTATCGTAAAACCCATGCTCAACGGAATAAAGCTTCTCTTAGAGTACGCTCCGCTATTGCTGAACTTAATGGGCACGTATTATCAGAGTGTGTGATTGAAGATATTGCCTATCACTGTATTCTAGCATCTTTGCAACGAAATCAAATCCAAACGTTAGTTGATAATTATGAGGATGTTGCACTTGTTAAGGTTGAAGAAATAATGTTCTTCCGTCCGGTAGGACAGATTGCTTTTCCATCGATTGATGAGATATATGAAATGGAAGAACCAATAGAAGAGAAACCAGTACCTGGAGATGAACCTATTGTTGCCATTCTTGACGGATATCCAATGGCAAATCACACTCTACTTTCCGGCAGACTTATAATTGATGACCCGGATAATTGGGAAACAGAGTATTTGGTTAAAGACCGTAACCACGGTACAGCTATGGCATCACTGGTTATTTATGGTGATTATAGTATTAATCAAGTTCCTGGTGGAAGAAAAGTTTACATTCGGCCTATTTATAGGCCAGTAGAAGGTTTACATAAAAACTATGAAATGGTTCCTAAGGAAGTTATCCTGGTCGATTTAATACACAGAGCAGTAAAAAGGATTTTTGAAGGAGAAGGGGATTTACCACCGGTAGCACCATCTGCAAGGCTGATAAATCTCTCGCTGGGAGACCCTACCAGGCAGTTTGTCAATATGATGAGTCCTATGGCACGGTTGCTTGATTGGCTAAGCTACAAGTACAAAGTGCTTTTTATAATAAGTGCCGGTAACCATAATGTAGATGGCCTCGATTGTGGTGTTGATTTTAATGGTTTTAGACAGCTTTCCTATGATGAGCGTGAAGAACTCATTATGCAGCTAATAGAACGGAATTCAAGGAATATGCGCTTGTTATCTCCCGCGGAAAGTATTAACAGTTTATCGATAGGAGCATTATTTGAGGATGGGGGAGTAGCTGAAGAAAATGATAGATTCGTGTTACCCTATCATAACCCTCTGCCAAGTCCTATTTCGGCCATAGGTTTGGGCCATAATCGTTCAATAAAACCTGATATATTCTATAGTGGAGGAAGAAAGTTCCTAACCGATTCATTTATAAGGCGACAGATGAATTGGGTGGGAGCCGGAACCCCAACGGCTCGTGGACCGGGATGCCTGGTGGCTGTTCCTGGAACCACCGGTGACAGGTCTTATAAAGCTTATACATTTGGTACCAGTGATGCTGCAGCCCAGGTTAGTCATGAAGGCGCAAGATGTTTTGACGTTTTAGAAGACATATTTACTAATCAGAATCGTGAATCAGTGCCTGATCTTTATGCAGCTCTTCTTATTAAAGCAATGCTTGTTCATGGCGCATCATGGGGAGAGAATGCTCATTTAATAGTAAAAGCATTAAACCTAACAGGAGGAGATGCAAATAGGATATTTCGTTGGATGGGGAATGGTAGTCCTGACATTTCCAGGGTGAGAGAGTGTGCCAAAAATAGAATTACTCTGATTGGATATGGTAGTTTAGTAAAGGATAAAGCTCATATATATCAATTACCTCTTCCTTTCGATTTTTCATCAGCTCGAATATACCGGCAATTAACGGTTACGCTTTCCTATTTTACTCCTATAATACCTTCAACTCAGAAGTATCGTGCCGCTTTAATGTGGTTTTTATTAGAAAATAACGGTCTGGTTTCATCAAGAGTAAATACTGATGTGAAAGCAGTACGACGTGGTACTGTGCAGCACGAAATATTCTATGGAGATAAAGCGATGGTATGGGATGCAGGAGATACCCTGGGAATAAAAATAAATTGCGTAGAAGATGCCGGAAAACTTACAGAGCCCATACCCTATTCAGTTTTAGCAACTTTCGAAATGGCAGAAGAACTAGATATTGATGTTTATACTGATGTTGTTACAAAGATACGGGAAATGATACCTGTTACTGCCGGTATATAGCAAAAAATATAAGAGTCCGAAAATATCGGATATTTGCTAATTTTCCCAACAAAAAAGCATGTAAATACACCGAAAAAAATAGGTGTGATATTCATCTCAACGCTCCATATTAAGCCTTTTTCTCTGCTCTATAAGCTCATTATACTCTTGCTCCAGAGCTAGATAATCAGGTTCACCCGGCTTATAGCGGGTCAATTCGCTGATGACCCATGATATTCTGGTTTCCAACAGGAGTAATTCCTCACCGTTGCCTGCTTTCCCTGAACTGCGTTTTGTCCGGGTTTCTTGTTTCTGGGCTAAATATTCCGACACCCGTCCCTCAATACGCATTATTTTTTGATTATCAAAGACCAGCATGCGGTCACAAACCTGGTCCAGGAGGTAGCGGTCATGGGAAATTAGCAGGATTGCTCCGGGAAACTGCTTCAAGCTTTCCTCCAGGGCTTCCCGGCTGTATATATCCAGGTGGTTGGTAGGTTCATCAAGTACGAGAAAATCATATTCACCCA